>NZ_DALZMB010000007.1:0-66860 GCF_032007265.1 Paracoccus sp. (in: a-proteobacteria)
CCATGCGCCGGGGTGTCTCGCCCTCAAGCATCGTGACTTTGACCAGCGGCTTGCCCGCCCGCGCGATGATAAAGGGCTCTCCTTTGGCTGCATTTTCAACCAATTTCGAAAGATGGGTCTTGGCTTCGTGCATATTCACAGTCTTCATCACAGCCCCGCTTAGTCCAGTGAACTTAGTCTAGGCAACCTAGGCGACAAGACCGCAAAGATCAAGGCTGCGCTGCCCGGCCGGCGCGGTTGGTCCAGTCCCGCCCACCGGCGGCTTAGCCCAACCACGTTGCGGGACAGCTGGTTCAGATCATCTACCCCTCAACCACGAAATCGCTGACCTTGCCCACTGGTCGAGGCCGCAACATCCAGCCGTCGCTGCATTTCAAGAATACTGTTGCGTTGGCTTTCCGGATAGGCCGTGACCGGCGGCACGCCCTCGGCCAAGGCAAACAGCAAAATATCCCGGGCGATCATCGCCGCCGAGGTGCCGCTGCCTGTGCCATGCTCCAATACGACCGAAACCGCATAGCGCGGGCGATCAAAGGGGGCGTAGCACACAAACAGCGAATGATCGCGCAGATGCCACGGCAGGTTTTCATTGCGAATTACCCCCCGCGCGCGCTCGGCCGAGGAAATATTTCGCACCTGCGCCGTTCCCGATTTACCAGCCATGCGCCATTGCGGCAGCACAATCCGGCTTTTGGCCGAGGTGCCGTTGCGACCATTCACTACGGCATCCATCCCCGCACGCACCAGATCAAGATGCCGCTCGGCCAAGCCAAGGGGTTGCGGATCGGTCGTCGATGCGGTGGCATTCTGATCCCCCGCCTCCTGACCATCAACCGCTTTGATCAACCGTGGCGACAGCGCTTTGCCACTGGCGATCCGTGCCGTCATCACCGCCAGATGCAATGGCGATGCCAGCACAAAACCCTGTCCGATACTGGCATTTATCGTGTCGCCCACTTGCCAATCCTGGCCTCTGCGCTGCTTTTTCCAGGCACGGTCTGGAGCGATGCCCTCGGCGATGGCCGACATTGGCAAATCATGGCGCAAACCCAGTCCCAGTCGGCGCGCCATGGCGGACATCCGTTCGATCCCCAGCTTTTGCGCCAGCTCATAATAGTAGATGTCGCAAGACCGTTCGAGACTTTGCACCGCATTGACCATGCCATGGCCACCCCGGCTCCAACAATGAAAGCGCCGGCCCGAAACTTCGAGATGCCCCGGGCAATAGGCCTGCGATCCTGCGGTGATCAGGCCCGCATCCAAGCCCGCCAAAAGCGATACCATCTTGTAGGTCGACCCCGGGGGGTACAGCCCTTGCACCGACTTATCCGCAAGGGGGCGTGGTCATGCTGCATCAGGCCTTTGTAATCTGCCGATGAAATGCCGCGCACGAATAGGTTTGGGTCGAAAACAGGAGAAGAGGCAATCGCCCTGACATCGCCATTTTCAATATCGATCACCACGGCGGCCGCGCTTTCCTCGCCCATGCGCTGAACCGCGAAATGTTGCAGCTCGGCGTCAAGCGTCAACTGGATCGCCGCCCCTTGCTGACCCTCTTGTCGGCTCAGATCTCGCATTTTGCGGCCCATGCTATTGACCTCAAAGCGCGCGATCCCGGCACGGCCACGCAGCTCGGGCTCTAGCTTGGCCTCGATCCCGACCTTGCCAAGCTGATATTGCGGCAAGCGCAGCAGCGGATCGGGGTTGTCCAGTTTGGCAAGATCATAATCGGACACCGGCCCGACATAGCCCAGAACATGCGCAAAATCGCCCCGACGCGGATAGTTGCGCGAATGGCTCGAGGTCAGCGTCACCCCCGGCAAAGCAGGCATGTTCAGCGAAATCGCGGCCACCTCTTGCCAGCTGAGCCGTTCTGCAACCGTCAGCGGCGTCACAGCAGAGCGGCGCGAGATTTCGGCAAGAAGTGCGGCCGATTGCTGATCACTTAATGGCAGAATATGGCGCAACCGCCCCATCATCGCGCCGACATCGCCCGCCTCGGCGCGCGTCAGCTGAACGCTGTAATTCTGCTCGTTGCCAGCGACAAGCACGCCGTTGCGATCCACGATCAGCCCGCGCGCGGGCGGCAGAAGCTGCATCTTGATAGAGTTGCCATCCGCTTGCAGGCGGTATTCTTCGGCGTGGTCCAGCTGCATCGAACGCAGCTTTAGCCCCAGCCCCGCGACAATCGCCGCCTGCATCCCCCCCAAAAGCAGCCCACGTCGGGTCAAACTGCGCGCGCTTCCCGCCCGATCATTCATCGATCTGGCCATCGTCAGTGCAGCCTTGCACGGATTGGCGCGGACCACGCCTGGCAATCAAAATGATCAACGCCAGCTTGCATGCACACCAAAGCATAGCACCAGACCTTTGGCCCTTTCACGGGTTTAGGGCCGCCAGTCACGTGCGAAACCAAATCGTTTTGTTCAATGTGCCAACCTTTTCTGTACCGCGCCGCCTCGTGCGAAAACGAGCCTTAGCGTTCCGGCAGATTGGTCTGCAAATTGGTCTGATTTTGGTCCAACTGCGGTTTCGCCCTGATCAAACCAGACGCCACGGTGCGCGGCACAGATAGCACCGCGCATCACTCCAGCCTTCAAAGCGTGGATCTGGCCATAAACATGCCAAGGTTGAACCTTGCAGATTACAGCCAGATCCGGGCGTTCAGCCGTTGTATTTCTCTAGAAAACCTTCGGCGGACAGGCTGCGAAAATCGGACAAAGCCTGGCGCAGCCGCGCATGATCCCAATCCCACCACGCCAAAGCAAGCAATCGGTCAATGACGGTCTGAGGGAAGCGCATTCTGATCAGCCCTGCACTGACACCGCCCACAATGGCAAAATCGGGCACGTCTTTGGTCACGACAGCACCTGATGCCACGATCGCTCCGATGCCCACCTTGACCTCGGGTTTGATGATTGCACCATGCCCGATCCAGCAATCCGCCCCAAGTGACGATCGCCGCGCGGCACGGGCGGCAAAGAATTCGGCATCGTCAGCGACATCATCCCAATAACGCGACGAACGATACAGAAAGTGATGCTGCGCAGCATTTGCAAAGGGGTGATCTGTCGGCCCGATCCGGCATTGCGCGGCGATATTGGCGAACTTGCCAACCGCAGTATTGGCGATGTCGCAATAACGCTCGCAATAGGCGTAATCGCCAAAGCTGCTGTTAAGGATGCGCGCATGTTCGCCCACTTCGCAATAGGCGCCAAATTCCGAGTTTTCAGTAACGGCGCCGGGATGCAGGCAGGGGGCCTGGGCAGTAAGTTTGTGCATATTCTGGCCTTGAGCGGGATATTTTTGGCCGCAAGCGCGGCACATCAGGATGGGTGTTGCCCCGGCATGGCAACGCCGGACATCGACGGCGCGGCCCTGCCCGGCAAGCATGAGATAGGGCGCATTCATGTCAGTGGCGTAACAGCGGCACAGCCTGGCCAAAGCGAAAGCCATCAGCGCACGATTCGTGCATGTGTCCATTTCGGCAAATAAAACGCGCGTGGTTTAAGCCCGCCCAACCCCGTCCCCACCACAAAATCAAAGCAGACGCGATGCCTTTTTCGGGGGATTTGGCACACATTTACTGGCGTTTTCGCTGTGGCCATCCCTTCGCCACCTGCCACTTAATATCTGATGTATCAGATATTGACACATCAGATATTCCCTCACATAAATGATAGGACCGCTGCAGTTGTGCCGAAACCGCAGGTGTGAAACTACCGCTCGGCAGGACGCCAAACAGGCAGATTCAGGAAAGGAGGCCTGCACCATGACCCAAGCACTGCTTGCCCCGATCCGCCAAAAATCATTGCGCGACCATGTCCATGACACTTTGCGCGATGCCATTATTTCCGGTCGTCTGACTTCGGGGATGCGGCTGAATGAACGTCAGCTGGCCGCTGATCTGGAAATCTCGACCAGCCCGCTGAAAGAGGCGCTGCGCCAGCTTGAGGCCGAAGGTCTGGTCCGGGTTGAACCGCGCAAAGGGACGTTCGTTAATTTCAGCCCGCGTCAGGCCGAAGAGATGACCTTGGCACGGGCCGCGCTTGAAAGCGTCATCGCCCGCCAAGCCGCGCGCCATGGCACGCAAGACTATTTCGACGATATGCGCGCGGTCATTGAAAAGATGCGCGCCGCCGTCGATGGCGCGGATTCAGCGCAATTGATCGAGCTGAACGAATCCTTTCACGACACGATCCATGAGGCTTCGGGCTGCGAGTATTTGCGCCGGCTGCAAAATGCGCAGCGCCTTTACGACCATGCCGCACGTGTCACCGTGCTGGCTGAAGAAGATGTTCGCCAAACCTCGTTTTACGAGCATGAGGCGATCATGCAGGCGATTGTGTCGCGCAATGAGGATTTGGCCGAGCGGCTGATGCGCGAACATATCCTTGCAGCAGGCAATATCCATATTGGGCTGGTGTTCAAGCAGCCCTCCTGAGGAGATCAAGATGGAATTGGGGGATTATCGTCGGGTGCTTCACGGCATCTCGGGCGTGCATGCGACTGCCTATGGCACAGATGGTGAAATCGACGCGGCATTGACCGCAAATATCGTCGACAGCATTGCCGCATCGGGCGTGCATAACATTGTCTCGGGCGGCAATACCGGCGAATTCTATAGCCTGACCATGGATGAGGTCATCCGCCTGCAAGCCATCGCGGTCGAGGCAAATAATGGCCGTGCAGCGGTGACGGCGGCGGCGGGGCGTTCGTTGCGCGATGCGATCCGTCTGGGTCGCGAGGCGGCAAAAAACGGCTGCGACGGGGTGATGGTCCATCATCCGCTTGATCCGTTTGCCGCCCCTCATGAGCAGGTGAACTATTTTATCGGCGTGGCCGAAGCGATCGATTTGCCGGTCGTGGCCTATGTCCGTTCGGATGCGATCCCGGTTGCCGATCTGGTTCGGCTAGCGACGCATCCGCGCATCGTCGGCGTGAAATTCGCCTCGAACAACACCTTGCTTTTCGCCGATTGCACCCGCGAAACGCGTGGAAGCGACGCAACCTGGATCTGCGGTTTGGCCGAAACCTGGGCGCTGCCTTTCTACGCTTTGGGCGGCAAGGGGTTCACCTCGGGGCTGGTCAATGTCGCGCCAGAGCGCTCGCTTGCGGTCTGGAAGGCACTGGAGGGCGGCGATTTTGCCCGCGCGCGCGCCATTATCGACAGCATCGCCGAATTTGAAAACCTGCGCACACTTTACCGCAACGGCGCCAATGTCACCGTGGTCAAAGAGGCCCTTCAGATCCGCGGATTGACCGTCGGGGCACCGCGCGTGCCAAACCTGACCCGCCTTGCGCCGCAAGACCGCGCCAAGCTGGAAAGGATCGTCGCCAGTTGGGCGACGGACGGGCTGGTGTAACCCAGCCCCAACGATCCGGGAAGAGGAGCCCGGGCAGGCCTAAAAACATCAAAAGGGAGGAAAGACATGGAAGACCAACTTTCACGGCGCCGTTTTATGGCGACAGCCGGTGCAGTTGCCGGCGCCGGTTTGATACTGCCCAAAAGCGTCTGGGCGCAAACCGCCAAGCTGCCTTCGGCACCCGTCGCGCTGAATGTGATCGATGCGGCAGGCAATCTTGCCCTGACCCAGCCGATCTTTGACAATTTCGCCAAAGCCCACCCCGAGCTGGTATCGCGCTTTACCTTTAACAAAGCGCCCTCACCCGAGCTGCCGGGCAAGATCCGCGCACAGCAACGCGCCAAGCGCATCGACATCGATCTGGTCATCATCGGCCCGGATGCTTTGGCCGCCGGCCTTTCAGATGATATCTGGACCGACATTATCGCCATTCCCGACAGCGGCCTGCCCAATCTGGAGCAAGCCTATCTTGAGCCAGCCTGGCGGATGCAGGGCCTGTCGCAGGGCAAGGGCGTGGTCATCAGCTATTACCCCTCGGGGCCGTTGATCGAATACAACCCCGCGAAAGTTGCCACCCCGCCAAAAAACCCGGCCGAACTGCTGGCCTGGGCCGAGCAAAACCCCAACAAGTTCATGTATGCCCGTCCGGCGAACTCGGGGCCGGGGCGCACTTTCCTGATGGGGCTGCCCTATCTTCTGGGCGACAGCGATCCCAAGGATCCCAAAAACGGTTGGGACAAGACCTGGGCCTATCTCAAAGAGCTGAACAAGCACGTTGAATACTACCCAGCCGGCACCGGTGCCTTGATGAAAGAACTGGGCGAAGGGTCTCGGGATATGACCGTGACCACAACCGGGTGGGACATCAACCCACGCGCGCTTGGGGTCGTCCCCGAAGAGTTCAAGGTCGGCAAGCTAGACGGCTTTAGCTGGGTTTGCGACGCGCATTACTTCTCGATCCCCAAAGGGGTTTCTGAGGATAAGGTCGCGGTCTTGCTTGAATTCATCAAATTCGCACTGCAACCCGAGCAGCAGGCCTATTCCTATGACGCAGGCTATTTCTATCCCGGCCCGGCGGTCAAAGATGTGCCCCTGTCAATGGCTCCGCAGGAAAGTCAGGATATCATCGCGCGCTATGGCCGCGAAGAATATGCCGACTGGATCGCCAACAACCCGATCGAACTGCCGCTAGAGCCCGACGCGCTGGTCACAGCTTTCCGCCGTTGGGACGAAGAGGTCGCCGCAGGCTAAACCTTCGATGATGTCACTGCCTGTTGCGGGGTCCAGCTGCCCCGCAACAGCTGCCAATGTCCGCGCTCAAGCATCGGAACCATCGCATGACGCTTGCATCTATGCCCTTTTCTCAACTTCGGCTCGACCGTATGAGCCGCTCTTTCGGCAGCTTCAATGCGCTGAATGAAATCGATCTGACCATCGACAAGGGCGAATTCATTGCCCTGCTTGGCCCATCAGGCTGTGGCAAGTCCACCGCGCTGAACTGTATCGCGGGGCTTTTGGGTACGACAGGCGGGGGGATCTGGGTCGATGATCGCCGCGTCGATCAGTTGAAGCCCGAAGATCGCGGCTTTGGCATGGTCTTTCAGAATTACGCGCTTTTTCCCCATATGAGCGTGATCGACAACGTCGGCTTCGGCCTGAAAATGCGCGGAGTTGCCAAGGATGAGATCCGACAGCGCGCCGATGCCGCTTTGGTCTTGGTGCGCCTGCAAGGTCAGGGTGACAAGCTGCCCGGCCAACTCTCAGGCGGTCAGCAACAGCGTGTGGCCATCGCCCGTGCCATCGTCATCGAACCTCCGCTGGTGTTGATGGATGAGCCGCTATCGAACCTGGATGCCAAATTGCGTTTGGAAATGCGCGCCGAAATCCGGCGCATTCACAATCAGCTTGGCGCCACCACGATCTATGTGACCCACGATCAGGACGAGGCGCTGTCCTTGGCCGACCGGATCGTCGTTCTGCGCGACGGCGCCATCCGGCAGGTTGGCACCCCGCACGAGCTGTATGAAAGCCCGCAATATCTTGATGTTGCGGAATTCATGGGCTTTCGCAACCGCCTGACCGGGCGCGTGACTTCGGTTGAGAATGGTCGTGCCACCATTCAGGCCGCCGGTGCGACCTTGACCGGGCGGGCGATGGATCGGCTACAACCGGGCGATCAGGCCACCCTGGCCACGCGCGGAGAGGATGCCGTCGAAAGCACCGATAGCGCCAATGCGGTCCATGCCCTGGTCGAAAGCATCGAATATCGCGGTCGCGAATATGTCGGCACCGCACGCACCCCCGAGGGAAGTGAGCTGGTCTTTCACGCGCCTCGCCGCCTAGAGGCAGGGGCGCCGGTCCGGCTTGGTATTGCCTCTGAGCGCGCGTTGGTTTTCGCCGCAGGACGGGAATAAGCCATGGCTGCAAGCAATAGCACTCAAGGTCCGGGCTTGCGTCAAAGATTGGCGAACAAAGGGATCGATGGCGTGACGCTGTTGATCCTGCCTGCGCTGCTTTTCGTGATCGGCGTTTTCATTTATCCGTTCATCTATGGGTTGGTCTTATCCTTCAACCCGCTGGACGGCGGCGGCGCGCTGGCCAATTATCGCACCTTCTTTTCCGATCCCTACCTCTACCGCACCATCGCAGCGACCTTGTGGCTGGCGGTGCCTGTCACTATCGTCAGCGTTCTGATGGCCGTTCCCATCGCGCTGCGCGTACGGCTGATGCGCAATCAGCGCATGTTAACGACGATCCTCGTGCTGCCGATCACATTGGGAACCGTTCTGGTCGCCGAAGGTCTGCTGAACTACCTTGGCCCTCAGGGGTGGTTCTCGCGCATCTTGATGGCCATCGGTCTGGTCGATGGGCCGCTGAAGCTGACCAACAACTATTGGGGCGTCTTTGCCTCGCTGGTGATCACGGTTTTCCCTTTCACCTTTCTGCTGACGCTCTCCTATGTGACCGGTATCGATCCTGCGCTTGAGCGTGCCGCAGCAACCCACGGCGCCAATGCCTGGCAGCGCTTCAGGCATGTGATGTTGCCGCTGCTGGTCCCCGGTCTGGTGGTCGCGGCCTGCCTGAGTTTTGTTCAGGCTTTTGCGGTCTTTCCATCCGCGGTGCTGCTGGGCGCGCCCTCGGGGCCAACACGGGTGATTTCGATTGCCGCCTCGCAAGCCGCAGTCGAGCAATATGACTACTCGATGGCCTCGGCGATCGCGATGATCATGGCCGCAGTGCAGTTGGCGGTTGTGGCGATGCTTCTGGCGCTGCGTTCGTTCTTTTATCGCGGCTCGACCGCTGGCGGGAAAGGCTGATCCAATGGTTCGCGACACATCTTTGCTTTCACGGCTTTGGAACAGCTTGATCTGGCTGATTACAGGCTTTTTCGTACTGAATGTGCTGGCCGTGATCGCGGTCGTGGTGATCTCGTCCTTTGGCACGCGCTGGCTGGGAACATGGCTGCCCGAGGGGCTGACCACGCGCTGGTATGCCGCCGCCTGGGCCGAATTTCAGTTGGGACAGGTTCTGACCGTGACCTTTCAGGTCGTCGCGCTGGTGGTCTTGCTGTCGGGCATTCTGGGCGTCAGCGCGGCCTATGCGATGGCACGGCGCGATTTTGCCGGAAAGAAGCTGGTGATGCTGATCTTTTTGCTGCCCTTGCTGGTGCCGCCGATCACCTTTGGCATTCCGCTGGCAACGGTGCTGTATCAGGTCGGTCTAGGCGGCACGTTCTGGGGCGTGGTCGTGGCCAATCTGGTTCCGACCGTCCCTTTCGTTATCTTGGTCATGATCCCCTTCATCGAACAGATTGACCCCAAGGTCGAAGCCGCTGCCAAAGTCTTTGGCGCGGGCACGTTCCAGCTGTTCCGCCACGTTCTGCTGCCGATGCTTCTGCCCGGCGTACTGGCCGCAATGTTGCTGGTGCTGGTGCGGACGGTCGCCATGTTCGAGCTGACCTTCCTGACGGCAGGCCCAACCAGCCAGACGCTTGTTGTCTCGCTTTACTATTCGGTCTTTGCCTCGGGCGTGCGTTCGGTCCAATCGATCGATGCAATGGCCGTGATCTATATGGTGACCTCGCTGATCTGGTTGCTGATTGCCCTGCGCTTTGTCAATCCGACCCAGATCGTCGCCCGCGCGCGCCAGCCTGCCCAGCATTAATCCCCGCGCAAGGGGCGTCCTTGCCCCTTGCGATCCCTTTGCCCTTTGATCCCTGCTTTTGACCCTGCGGATAGCGATATGAAAATCACCGAAATCGAAACGATCCAGCTGCCTCATCTGAACAATATCATCTGGGTAAGGCTGCACACCGATGAAGGCATCATCGGTCTGGGCGAGACATTTCGTGGCGCCAATGGGGTTGCAGCCTATATCCATTCAGATGTCGCCCCCCTGCTGATCGGGACCAACCCTTTGGAAATAGACCGTATTTCCAAGCTGCTGTTAGAGCCCTACGTCGGCTTTCGCTCTTCCGGGGTCGAGGTGCGCGCGGCATCGGCCATTGATATCGCGCTTTGGGATATCTTTGGCAAAGTGGTTAACCAACCCATTCACCAAATGCTGGG
Organism: Paracoccus sp. (in: a-proteobacteria); assembly: GCF_032007265.1. GTDB lineage: Bacteria > Pseudomonadota > Alphaproteobacteria > Rhodobacterales > Rhodobacteraceae > Paracoccus. The sequence goes on from NZ_DALZMB010000007.1 coordinate 9,935, forward strand.
TGGCCTCTCGCGGCCCGCCATCCGCACCTACAATACCTGCGCGGGCTATACCTATAACAAAGCCGGGATGCGGCGCTACATTGGCGATAGCGATCAGGGCCAAGAAGGCCCCTATGAAGATCAGATCGCCTTTCACCGCGATGCCGGCGCCTTGGCAGAAAGCCTTCTGTCCGAGGGCATTACCGCAATGAAGATCTGGCCCTTTGACCCCTTTGCTGTGGCCAATGGCGGAAATTTCATCCATGCGACCGACCTTGATAAGGCGCTGATCCCCTTTCGCCAGATCCGTGACGCCGTCGGCAATAAGATGGAGGTCATGGTCGAGCTGCATTCGATGTGGGATTTGACCTCGGCATTGACCATCGCCAAAGGCCTGCGCGAATTCGACCCCTTCTGGGCCGAAGATCCGATCAAGATGACCAACCCGGCCTCGCTTGCGACCTATGCGCAGCGGGCTGGCATCCCGGTCACCGCCTCGGAAACCATGGCCACGCGGTCGCAGTTTCTGGACGTCTTGCGCGCAGAGGCCGTCGATTATGTGATGCTGGATATTTCGTGGTGCGGCGGCCTGTCCGAGGCCAAAAAGATCGCCACAATGGCCGAGACATTCCAGCGTCCGATTGCGCCTCATGATTGCACGGGTCCGGTCGTCTTTGCGGCTTCGATCCATCTGTCGCTGAACGCGCCCAATGCGATCTATCAGGAATCGGTGCGCGCCTATTACACCAGCTGGTATCGCGATCTGGTTACCGTGATGCCGCGCATCGAAAATGGCATGATCTATCCGTTCGAGGGGGCTGGCCTTGGGTTAGAGCTGTCCGATTTTGTGCTGAACCACCCCGAGGTCATCCGTCGGGTCACGGGGCAAAGCTGATGCTTGATTTTGCCTTGCTGGCCGATCTGAAGGGCGATCTTCTGGAAAGCCCGGTCTGGGACGACAGGCGCGAAAGCCTGTTTTTATGTGACATTGACGCAGGGCTGATCCATGAGATCGCGCTGACGGGCGAGAGACGCAACCGTTGGGACATGGGCGACAAAGTCACGGCGCTTGGCCTTTGTGCAAGTGGCAAGCTGATCGCGGCGCTTTCACGTTCGGTCGTGATCTTCGATCCGCAAACGGGCCATCGTCAGATGCTGTGGGACGGCTTTGACGAGCCTTCGACCTCGCGCTTGAATGACGGAAAAGTTGGTCCTGACGGCGCATTTTGGGTCGGCTCGATGGATGGACGCCCCCAACGTCAGCCAATCTCGCGCCTTTACCGTATTACGGCCCAAGGCGCCCAGGTCATGATTAACGCGGGGATCGAAATCTCGAACGGGCTGGCCTGGAGCGCGGATGGAAAGCAGATGTTTTTCAGCGATTCCCGCGGGCCTTGGATCGACCGCTTTGACTTTGCTCCGGCCAGCGCGGCGCTGACAAACCGCATCCGCATCCGTGATCTGGATGAGGCAACCGGGCGCCCCGACGGCGCGGCATGCGATCAAGAGGGCTATTACTGGAGCGCGGGCGTCTCGGCAGGGGTCTTGAACCGCTTCCGCGCCAATGGCGAGATCGAGCGCCGCGTCCCAACCCCCATCCCCGCGCCGACAATGCCCTGTTTTTGCGGCAAAGATTTAAGGCAGCTCGCGATTACCTCGCATTCACAAGGCAATGACCATCCCCAATCCGGCTCGGTATTCTTGGCAAACGCCCCGGTTGCGGGCGTGCCGGTTTCGCGCATGAAAGGGCTCTGATTCATGGCAAAACTGCTGCTTTTGACCGGCGCATCAGGCGCTTTGGGGCGCTGGATCGCACCGGCACTGGCGGAGCGGGGCTATGCGCTGCGCCTGTCCGATATCAGCGATTTTCCAGATCCATTGCCCGAGAATGCCACGTTCATCCGTGCCGATCTGGCTGACACGGCAGCGGTGGCAGAGTTGGTCAAGGACAGCTCTGTTGTGCTGCATTTTGGCGGCATCAGCACCGAACGTCACTGGAGCGACATCATCGGGGCCAATGTCGTCGGCACGGTCAATATTTTTGAAGCTGCGAAAACACAGGGCCAACGCGTGGTATTCGCCAGTTCGAACCATACCATCGGCTTTTACCCCCGTGGCGCGATGTTGGATAGCACCGACCCCTATCGCCCGGATGGCTATTACGCCCTGTCCAAGGCCTGGGGAGAGTTGCTGGGTCGGATGATGTATGACAAGCACGGTTTGGAAAGTGTGCATCTGCGCATCGGCTCTGCCGTGCCCGATCCGGTTGAGACGCGCCATCTGTCGACCTGGTTTTCTCAACCCGATATCATGCGGGCACTGATCGCCGCGATCGAGGCACCCGTGACCGGCCATTGTGTGGTTTGGGGCGTCTCGGCCAATGCCGAGCGGTGGTGGCAAAATGACGATGCCGACCGCATCGGTTTTCTGCCGCAAGACCACGCCGAGGATCACGGACCACTGGCCCCCGAAACAGACCCGATTGCGCGCCGCTTTCAGGGCGCGAGCTTTGCCGCGCAGGATTTCACCCGAGGAAACCTTGATGATCCGGCTTGAGGGTCACGGCTACCGTCTGGCCATCGCCCCCGAAATGGGGGCAAGCATCACCTTGCTGGATTGGTTGGATCGGGGTCAGCAAGGCCCCGAAAAATGGCACCCGATTCTGGAGCCCGTTACGGATGTATCGGCCGGGTTCAAGGCCGGGGCTTTCGTGATGGCACCCTTTGCCAATCGTATCGACGGGGGGCGTTTCAGCTTTCGCGGCCAGCGTCATACCCTTGCCCTGAACCAGCCAAGTGAAGGCATGGCCATCCATGGGTTGGCACGCGATCTTGCCTTTCAAACGATCTCTCACAGGCCAGACCACGCCCATCTGTCCCTGCGTGTTGATCAGCCGGGACTCGCATGGCAGTTTGATCTGGACCTGCAGGTTACGATTACCCCGAAAGGTGTCTGTATCGCCCTGGACCTTTGCAATCGCGGCGCCCTCGCCATGCCGTTTGGCATCGGACTGCATCCCTGGTTTCGCAAACCCAAGGGCAGCCTGCTGACATTTCGCCAGCCCCTCACCCATAAGCGCGACGCGCGCGGCCTGCCATTGGCTGCAACCCAACCACAACCGGCCTTTTCCCCGGAAGATCCCGAATCCTTGTCTGACATGGCCTGGTTTGACGGAATATTTGCGGATTGGTCCCGATGCGAGGCGCAGCTTTCCTGGCCGGTCGAGGGTTTGGCTATCAACCTTTCCGCCAGCGGTGCGCTGCGCCATCTTCATGTCTATGTGCCCGATGACCGACCAGTCGTCTGCGCCGAGCCGGTCAGCCACCTGCCTGATGCGCTGAACCGTTCTGAACTGGCCCAGATGGATATTCTAGAACCCGCAGAGCATCTCAGCGGCGCAGTCCTGATCTGCGCGCAACGGCTGACCAGCTGCTCTGCCAAAACCGCGACGATCCAGCAAGAGGTGACCCCATGAGCCGCAAAACCTATGATCAGCTACGCTCTTCGCGGTGGTTTGCGCCCGATGATCAGCGTTCTTCGGGGCACCGCTCGCGCACAATGCAAATGGGCTACGATCCGCAGGATTGGGAGGGCAAGCCCGTCATCGCCATCCTCAATACTTGGTCCGACGCTCAGCCTTGCCACATGCATTTCAAGGATCGCGTCGAATGGGTCAAACGCGGTGTCTTGCAGGCGGGTGGGTTTCCCATCGAATTGCCCGCGCTGTCGCTGTCAGAAAGCTGGGTCAAGCCCACGACCATGCTTTACCGCAACCTGCTGGCAATGGAGACCGAAGAGCTGCTGCGCAGTCATCCGGTTGACGGGGCGGTTCTGATGGGCGGTTGCGACAAGACGACACCGGCCTTGGTCATGGGCGCAATCTCGGTCGGGCTGCCATTCGTCTTTTTGCCCGCAGGTCCGATGCTGCGCGGCAACTATGCCGGGAAATACCTGGGCTCGGGCACTGATATGTTCAAATATTGGGACGAGCGCCGCGCAGGCACCATCACCAAGGAAGAATGGCAAGGGATGGAGGCCGGAATTGCGCGCTCTTACGGCCATTGCATGACCATGGGCACGGCCAGCACCATGACCGCGATTGCCGAAGGAATGGGATTATGTCTGCCCGGCGCCTCGTCGATCCCGGCGGCGGACATGAACCATCAGCGCATGTCCACCCAATGCGGGCGACGCATTGTCGATATGGTCTGGGAGGATCTGACGCCCGACAAGATCATTACCGAAAAAGCGGTTGAAAACGCAGTGACGGTCGCAATGGCCACGGGCTGCTCGACCAATGCGATCATCCATCTGATCGCCATGGCGCGCCGCGCAGGTATCGCGCTTGAGCTGGATGACCTTGACCGGATTGGCCGCACCACCCCGGTCATCGCCAATATTCGTCCGTCGGGCCAGGAGTACCTGATGGAGGATTTCTTTTACGCAGGTGGCATTCGCGCACTGATGCGCCAGCTTGGCGATAAGCTGCACCCCGAGCCGATCACCGTCACGGGCGATGCGCTGGTGGCGGGGCTAAAGGATGCGCCGATCTGGAATGACGACGTCATCCGGCCCCTTTCAAACCCGGTCTATCACGAGGGGTCTTTGGCCGTGCTCAAGGGCAACCTTTGCCCCGATGGGGCCGTGATCAAGCCCGCGGCTTGCGACCCGAAATTTCATCGCCACACCGGGCCAGCCTTGGTGGCCGACAGCTATCCCGATCTGAAAAAAATCATCGATGATCCAGACTATCCAATGACCCCCGATACGGTCCTGGTCTTGCGCAATGCCGGGCCTCAGGGCGGGCCGGGGATGCCGGAATGGGGGATGATCCCGATGCCCAAAGCGCTTTTGAAGCTCGGCCTGCGCGATATGGTGCGCTTGTCGGATGCACGGATGTCAGGCACCTCCTTTGGCGCCTGCGTCCTGCATGTCGCCCCGGAAAGCTTTGTCGGCGGCCCCCTTGCCCTGCTCAAAACCGGCGATCTGGTCGAGTTGGATATTCCCGCGCGCAGCCTGAATATGCTGGTCCCCGAGGCCGAGCTTGCCGCGCGCCGTGCCGCCTGGACTGCGCCCCCGCCGAAATACGAGCGCGGCTATGGCCATGTTTTTTCCAAACATGTCGAACAGGCCGACAAAGGCTGCGATTTTGATTTCCTGAAAACCGATTTTGGCCGTCCTGTCGACGAGCCGGTCATCTACTAAGGTCCATGCCATGAGCGATTACATCCTCTCTGACGAAACCCGCGCGAAATTCAAGCAGATCTCGACCGCTTCGGTGGCGACGGCAATGTTCAAGCGCGGCTTGCGCATGCAGTTCATCCAAGGCGTCAGCCCCGTTGCATGGAAGGGCGAGACCATGGTGGGTCAGGCCTTTACGCTGCGCTATATCCCCGCCCGTGAAGATCGCAATCCTATCACGGTTTTCCGCAACCCCGACCATCCGCAACGGGTCGCGATGGAGGCCTGCCCACCCGGATGGGTGCTGGTGATGGATGCCCGCAAAGATGCGCGGGCTGCAACTGCGGGTTCGATCTTGATCACGCGACTGGCCCTGCGCGGCGCGGCCGGGGTCGTCTCGGACGGGGGCTTTCGCGATGCTGCGGGGATTGGCGCGCTGGATATGCCAGCCTATTGTGCCAAGCCATCTGCGCCCACCAACCTGACGCTGCACGAGGCGCTGGACATGAACGTCCCGATTTCTTGCGGCGACGCGCCCGTCTTTCCCGGTGATGTGATCTTGGGTGACGGTGATGGTGTCATGGTCATCCCCGCCCATCTAGCCGAGGAGATTGCCGACGAATGCCTGGGCATGGAAAGCTTCGAGGATTTCGTCCTAGAAGAGGTCAAGGCCGGGGCGTCGATCATCGGGCTTTACCCCGCCACCAAGGATGAAAACCTGCGCAAATACGAAGAGTGGCGCAAGAAAAACGGGCGCTGATCAAGCCCGTCGCTTTGGGCGGTGGTGAAGGCCGCCCAAAGTCGCTTTGGCCAGTTAGCTCAGGCCAACGCGCTGACGAAAGGCCGGATCGCGCAGGCTGGCCTCTTGGCCGGCATATTCCGCGCCCCCTGGCCCACATAGCCAAACCAGCGCCTGTGCGGGCCATTCGGGCGGGATATGATCGGACCAGTCCAACTGGCTAACCGGGTTGATCCCGGTCGATTTGATGACGCGCTGCATATCGGTCGCGACAGTCCCCGGCGATAGCGACATCACGCGCAAGCCGTGGGCCGCCCCCTCAAGATGCGCGCTGCGGGTCAGCATCCATGCCCCTGCTTTCGACGCGCAATAGGCAGACCACCCCTCTAGTGGGTTATGCGCCGCCCCCGAGCCGACCGTCACGATCGTGCCGCGTCCGCGCGCGATCATCCCGGGCATGACCGCATGCATGCCGTGAAATACCCCGCCAAGATTGATCGACACCGCATGGGCAAAATCTTGTGGTGCGGTCTGGGTGATCAGTGAGACGGGCTCGATCACACCGGCATTGTTGATCAAAGCCTCGACCGGCCCAAAGGCATCTTCGGCCCGCGCGATCGCGTCAGTCAGGGCTGGTGCATCCGCCACATCGCAAGGCAGAGCAAGCCCACCGATCTGGCTGGCCAAATCTGAGAGAGCCGCGCCATCGCGCGAAATCAGGGCACATTTTGCACCCTTCTGGGCAAAAGCAAGTGCTGCCGCCCGGCCAATTCCGCGCGCAGCACCCGTAATCACAACCAATTTGCCAGATAGATCCGTCATCGTAGCAACCTCCTTGCAGGCGATATTCCACACCTGTGATAGCAGCCAAGAACTTGGCACCGCAATTGCTTGCCACGCGGGCCCCGCCCCGCCGGATCCAGACCGGCGGGGCGGGGCATCTTATGTCAGGCCGAAGCCACGCTGCGCTTGCCTGCACGCCATTGTTTAAGCGCCACCAGCCCCAGGATCACTACGCCAATCGCCGAAGAAATCGGCTCGGGCGCGATCAAAAGGAAGGCACCAATCACCAAAATGATGCGCTCGAACACGTGAAGCGGGGCCAAAAGCCAGTTCGTCAATGCGGCAGACAGGGACAAGATGCCCAGGACCGCACCGAAAAAGGCCAAGGCGAATGAGCTCCAGGTAAAGCCTTCGGTCACCAGCAAAAGCGAGGGTGAAAAGACAAAGACAAAGGGCACAAGCGCCTTACCCATCGACAAACGGAATGCCGTATTGCCAGCCTTGAACGCATTCGCGCCCGCAATCCCCGCCGCCGCATAGGCCGCCATCGCGACCGGAGGCGTCACATCCGCAATCACCCCATAATAAAAGACGAAGAAATGCGCGACCAACGGTTCGACATTCATCATCCCCAGCACAGGGGCCGCGACCGCGACCATGATGATGTAATTGGCTGTCGTCGGGATACCACATCCCATCAGGATGCATACGACCGCCGTCATGATCAGCGTGAACAGCAAGGTCAATGTCGCCTGGCTCATGATCTCGAAGGGCAAAAAGCCCAGGAAAGCATGGGCCGAAACGCCCCAGCCCTGCGCGATCGAGGTCACCATAAAGGCGATTTTGAACCCAATACCGGTCAGTGTCACCACGCCGATCACCACGCCGACCAGCGCTGCAGCCACGGTCACGGCCAGCGATTGACGCGCCCCGGACACAAAGCCGTCAGCCACCCCGCGCACCGCATCCTTGATGCCTCTGGCAAGTCCCATAGCCATGATCGATTGGATAAAATAGACAATGATACAGGCCGAAATGGCGACAAAGGCCGACCAAAAGGCCGTGCGCCCCGACATCAGCATAAACACCAGCAAGATCAGCGGGAATGTCGCCAGCCACCCCTGTTTGAGGACCAGCCAGGCATTGGGCAATTCCTCCTTGCTTAGGCCACGGATGCCCAGACGCTTGGCCTCGAGATGGACCTGAACCAAGACGCCAAAGAAATGCATAAAGGCTGGAACGATGGCCGCGATCAGGATCGTGCGAAGCGGTATTCCAAGATATTCCACCATCAGGAAGGCAACGGCCCCCATGACCGGCGGCGTGATCTGCCCTCCCGTCGAAGATGCCGCCTCGACTGCGGCAGCAAAATGGCGCTTGAACCCGACTTTGATCATCGCAGGAATGGTCAATGCGCCCGTCGTCACCGTATTGGCAATCGACGAGCCCGAAATCGAGCCCATCAGCGCCGACGACACCACAGAAACCTTGGCCGGGCCGCCCGCATATCGCCCGGTCAGCGCTGTCGCAATATCGATGAACAGCTGTCCCAGACCGATTTTCTGCGCCATCACCCCAAACAGGACAAAATGGAACACATAGGTGGCAATCACACCCAGCGCCGTGCCATAGATACCCTGCGATGTCAGATAGAGATGGTTGACAATCGTGGGCCAATCCGCGCCGGGATGCACGAAAATTCCCGGCATATGACGCCCGAAATAGGCGTAAGACATGAAAAGAATGGCAATGACCGGCAGGGGCCAACCCATTGATCGCCGGACCGATTCCAGCAATGTCACGATCAGGATGGTTCCCATGACGACGTCAAGCGTATTGGGATTTCCGACCCGGAATGCCAGCTGATCATAGATCCATGGCACGTAAAGCGAGGCAATCAGCCCGCCAATGGCGAAAAGCCAGTCTCCGATCGGGATGCCCAAGATCGCCAGCCCGGTCGCCACGCCGCGCTTTTTCGAAAATGCCGAAAAGCTAAGGAACACGACAAAAAGCGAGACACCAAGATGGATGCCACGGTGTGTCGTCGCGCGCGGGATGCCAAATCCGGCAGTATAATAGTGGTATAGCGACAGTAGAAACAGGACAACGGCAGAAAGGGCCGCAACTGCCGGGACCAAGGAGCGAAATCGAGCCTCGGGATCGAATTCTTCCTCGATAGCGCGAAGCTGCGCCTCGCTAAGATGTGGGATAGCGTCACTCATGCCATTTTTCCCCTTTTTAGTCGTTTTGTTCAGCAACGAAACACGGCCCCGAAGGGCCGTGGCACTGCTCTTGATCCGCAGGCGTTACTGGATTTTACCAGCTTCCTTGTAAAACTTTTCGGCGCCGGCGTGGAACGGGATGCCCGCACCCTTGGTGGCGCTGTCAAGCGTGATCAGCTTGCCCTTGGCATGACCTGCCGCAAACAGCTTTTGGGTGCTTTCGTTATAAAGTGCCTTGGTGATGTTATAGACCAGCTCTTCGGGCTGATCGGCACTGGTCACGAGTTGGGCACCAACCGAGATCGTTGGCACGTCAGCATCTTGGCCTTTGTAGGTTCCGGCAGGAAAGCTGTCGGCCGCAAAGAAGCTGTATTTTTCACGCAGCTTGTCAGCCGCTTCGCCATCGATCGGAATCAGCTTGATGCTGTGCTGGCTTGCCAGTTCCGCGATCGCACCTGCTGGAAAGCCTCCGACAAAGAAAAAGGCATCCATGCCGCCATCGCGCATCCGGTCCGACGCCTGATCAGGTTTGAGGTATTCGGCCTTCACATCGCTTTCCGACAGGCCATAGCCTTCGAGGATGATCTTGGCATCGACCAGCGTCCCCGAGCCCGGCTCGTCAAGGGATACCCGCTTGCCCTTCAGATCCGCGACCGTCTCGATTCCCGCATCGGCACGGGCAACCAGATGGATGCTTTCGGGATAAAGGTTGGCAATCAGGCGCAGCTTTTCGACAGCAGGCTGGCTGTCCCACAGGCCCGTGCCGGTCTGCGCCCAATAGGCGACATCGGATTGGGTGAATCCGGCCTCCATCTGGCCGCCGTTAATGGCATTGATATTGCCGACCGAACCGTTCGAGGCAACCGCAGTCGCAATCAGGCCCGGCACGCCGCACGAGCCGCCATCCTCGCATGCACGCGAGCCGGGCGGGTTGGAAATGGCATTCGCGATCAGACCGCCGATCGGATAATAGGTTCCCGCAGTGCCACCCGTTCCGATGCGGAAAAACGACATCTCTTGCGCGGCGACGCCTTGGGCAAAGATCCCGATGGCTGCGGCCAGCCCAATTAAGATCCTTTTATTCATAACATTCCTCCAGTTGTCCTCGGAATCCTAACTATCACGCAAACGCGATCATAAGAAACCTCAACACGGACATTTTGGGTGAAACTGGCCGCGCGACAGTCGTTGCGATCACGCGTTCAGCGGCATGTCAGACCCGTTTGATCCAAATGGTCATCCTGACCGATCACGCCTTGTGCGGCCTGTAACGGCTGACCAAAAGCGACAAAGGCCCTGTGGCTCGAGGGCGTTTTGTCGCGCTGCACGGGGGCTAGGACCAAGGTTTTAAGACGAAGATCGCGCGTCAAGTTACGCGGCGTCACCTGTGTGCGGTGGCAGCGGATTTCGTTCGGGATTTTAGGAAAAAGGGGGCAAGCCCCCCTGTTATCCCAGTCGCGCTTGGACCAGTGCCAACCAGTATCTTAGGCCCGGAAGGATCGCTGCATCGTTAAAATCATAGCCCGGATGATGCAGATCGGCACTGTCTCCATTGCCGATCCACACAAGTGCGCCGGGCCGCTTTTCCAACATATAGGAAAAATCCTCCGAGCCCATTTCCGGGGGAAAATCGTCATCCACCGATCCGCTTTGCAGACTGCGCGCCGCGGCCAAGGCATGGTGAACCATAGCGGGATCATTGACCGTCACAGGATAGCCCGGACGCCATTCCAACTCGGCCTCGATGTCAAAGGTTTGTGCGATACCTGCCACGATCTCGCGGAGACGCTGCTCATTCGACAGGCGCACTTTGGGGTTCAGGGCGCGGATCGTGCCGCCCAGGCGCAACTGCGCGGGAATGACATTCAGGGCATCTGCGCTGCCTGCGGACAAATAAGTGACGGATAGAACGGCGTGATCGACGGGGTCGGTGTGACGGGCGGCAATGGATTGCAACGCCACCACAAGATGGGCCTGCGCCACGACCGCATCATTACAAAGATGGGGCGATGCCGCATGGCCCCCCCGCCCCGTCAAGGTGATGACAAAGCGATCACCCGCCGCCAAAAGCGACCCCGCCCGCGAAGCAAATGCCCCAACTGGCAGGCCGGGCTGGTTGTGCATGGCGTAGACTTCGTCGATGGCAAACCGATCCAGCAGCCCCTCGGCCAACATCACCCGCGCGCCGCCCCCGCCCTCTTCGGCGGGCTGAAAAATCAAAACGACCTGCCCCTCAAAGTCGCGGCTCTTACAAAGCGCCTGCGCCGCCGCCAACAGCATCGCGGTGTGCCCATCATGACCGCAGGCATGCATCCGGCCCGGATTTTTGCTGGCATGGGGCAGGTTGGTTTGCTCTTCGATCTGCAACGCATCCATATCCGCGCGCAACGCGATCGAACGGCCCTGCCCGTTCTTGCCGCGGATCACCGCGACGACGCCCGAAGTGGCAATGCCGGTGTGCACCTCGTCACAGCCAAAACTGCGCAGCTTATCTGCAACGAACCCAGAGGTTTGGGGCAGATCGAACAGGATCTCGGGGATCTGGTGCAGTTCGCGCCGCCATTCACCCGCCTCGGCGGCCAGTTTTTGCAGATCGGACATCTGGTTCATGCGGCACCTTGATTGCGTCGAAAGGGTGATTTGTCCGGATCGGGGTCGGGCATGGCGGCCAGCAGCGTGCGGGTATAATCGCTTTGCGGATGGTCAAAAATCTGATCGACCGGTCCCTGCTCGACCAGCTTGCCACGATAGATCACCGCAACCTCGTCGCAGATATAGCGGATCACGCCCAGATCATGGCTGATAAAGAAATAGGTCAGCCCCAGCTTTTGCTGCAAGCGGTGCAACAGGTTCAACACATCCGCCTGAACCGACACATCCAGCGCCGAGGTCGGCTCGTCCAAGATCAGGAATTCGGGATTGACGGCAAGAGCGCGGGCGATGCCCACACGCTGCCGCTGGCCGCCTGAAAACTCATGCGGGTAGCGATAAAGATGAGCCGCGCCAAGCCCGACATCCTCGAGCAGTTCCAGCACCCGGTCGCTGCGCTGACGTGCGCTCATGGGAAAAAGCTCGCGGTGGATCTGCAGCGGCTCGGCAATGATGTCATGAATCGTCATGCGCGGATCAAGCGAGGCATAGGGATCCTGAAACACGATTTGCAGCCGTGACCGCAAACGGCGCAGCGCTGCCGCGTCAAGGTTGTGGATGTCTTGGCCATCAAACAGAATCTGGCCAGCCGTAAGGGTTTCCAACCGCAGAATGCAGCGCGTCAAAGTGGTTTTGCCCGAACCGGATTCACCCACAAGCCCAAAGCTCGAGCCTTTGCGCACGCTCAGGCTGATGTCATCAAGAACACGAAACCCTTCGCCCTTGGAAAAGAGCTTGCGTTTCGAGGGGCCAAAGACCTTGGAGAGGTTACGTATCTCAAGGCTCATGCGCCCATTCCCTCCATGATCGTGCCAATGCCTTGCAACTCTCCGCGCTTGGTGTGAACCGTCGGAATTGCTGCCAATAAGGCGCGAGTATAGGTATGGCTGGGATTTTTTAGCACGTCGCGCACTGGCCCCGTTTCCAAGATGCGGCCGCGATACATCACGGCAGTATGCGTACAGATCTGCGCCACGACGCCAAGGTTGTGGGTGATCAGCAGCACGCCGATATTGCTTTTCTCGACCAGCTCATGGATCAGCCGCAAGATCTGAGCCTGCACTGAAACGTCAAGCGCGGTCGTCGGCTCATCGGCGATCAGCAGATCGGGTTTACCGATCATCGCCATGGCGATCAGCATCCGCTGCTTCATCCCGCCCGAGAATTGATGTGGATAGGCCTCAAGCCGGGATTCTGGATCGGGGATGCCGACCTCGCCCAACATCTCGATGGCCTTTGCCCGCGCGGCGCGGCGGCGTTCACGGCGCGAGGCTCCGCCAGCAAGCCCTAGGATGGACGGATCTTGTTCGGCGGCATGCAAAGCGACATCAACCAATTGCGTGCCGATCCGAAAGGCCGGGTTCAGGTTGGTGGTCGGATCTTGAAAGATCATGCCGATCTTGCGCCCGCGCAGCTGTCGCATCTCGCGCTCGGAGGCTTGCAGCACATCACGGCCCTCGAACAGGATCTGACCGTCCAGATAGCGCCCGGTAGCAGGCGGGATCAATCGCGACACCGAAAGGCCGGTCAGTGACTTTCCGCTGCCGGTTTCACCGACCATGCCCCAGATCTGACCGCGCTCGATCGTCAGATCAATCCCTTTAAGGATATGGCTTTCGCCCTCAAAGCTGCGCATGGCGAGGTTAAGATTGCGGATTTCGAGCAGGCTCATGGTCTATCTCCGCGCGCGGGGGTCAAGGACATCGCGCAGCCCATCGCCCAGAAGGTTAAAGGCCAATACGGCAGTGAAAATCGCAAATCCCGGGAAAAGTGCCGTCCACCAATAATCAGGCATATCGCCACGCGCGATGGACAAAAGCGTGCCCCATTCCGGCGTGGGCGGCTTGACCCCGATGCCGACAAAACCCAGCGAGGCCACGGTCAGAATGGCAAATCCCGTATCCAACGAAGCCTTGACCACAACAGGCGACATGATGTTGGGCAGGATATGGCGCAACAAGATCCGCGATGTCCCTGCGCCAAGCGCACGGGCCGCAGTGATGAACTGCTCTTCTTTTTTGGCAATGACCTCTCCGCGGATCAGACGCGCATAGGCAGGCCACCATGTGATCGAGATTGCGATGATCATATTCATGATCCCGGCACCAAGGGCGGCGGCCACCGCCATGGCCAGGATCAACGCGGGGATTGTCAGCAAAAGGTCCGTGAAGCGCATCAGGACTTCATCAACCCAACCGCCAAAATAGCCCGCGATTGCGCCAACGGCACAGCCGATCACGACTGAAATTCCAACCACCGCCAGGCCCGAAAATAGCGAAACCGGAGCCCCCGCGATCACCAGCGAAAAGACATCCTGACCCAGTGCATTCGTGCCGAACCAATGCTGCGCATTGGGCGCCAAAAAGCGCGCCGCAGTATTGGTCGCACCCGCAACCTGCTCGGGATAGGGCACAATGAAAGGCGCCAGTAGCGCGATCAGGACCAACGCCAGCACCAGCACAAGCCCGATGACGGACAGTGCACTTTGGCGAAAGCGGTAAAAGGCACGCGACCAGTTCTCGCGCCGCGCCGAGATCGCGGGTTTGGACAGGACTGCATCGCTCATGATTGACGGACCTTGGGGTTAAAGACGCCGTAAAGCAGATCGACGAGAAGCATGGCAAAGAGATAGATCACGGCGATCACCAAGGTGACGCCGATCACCGGCATGAAGTCCTGGCTTAAGATCGCCTGAGTGGCGTAAAGACCAAGCCCCGGCCAGTCAAAGACCGTCTCGACCAAAACCGTGCCCCCCAAAAGCCAACTGACATAAAGCCCGATCACGGTCAGGGTCGAAGACATGGCGTTTTTGAGAACGTATTTGAACAAAATCAGCCGGTTGGAAAGACCAAGCGCGCGTTCGGTCAGCACGTAATCCTGTTGCAACACCTCGATGGTCGAGGCGCGCATCATGCGGATGATCGTGGCAAGCGGAGAGAGCGACATCGCCAAAGCAGGCAGTGCCAAATGCGCCAGGGCAAGCTGAAAGCCGTACCAATCGCCCGCCAGAAGCGCATCAATGGTGTAAAAACCCGTGATCTCTTCCGGGGGCATCTCGATCAGTGGGAAACGCCCGGAGAGCGGCAAGATATCCAGCCAGGTTACGAAAAAGAGTTGCAAAAGCAGCGCCAGAAAAAAGCGCGGCATGGCAATCCCGGCCAAGGAGACAGTGCGCGTCAGATAGTCAAAGACGCCATTGCGCCAGACCGCCGCGCCCATCCCCAGTGGAATGCCAAGGCAGATTGCGATCAGCAAAGCCGCAAAGACCAGCTCAAGCGTGGCCGGCAGGAAGGTCATAATATCCTCAAAGACCGGACGGCGCGTAAAAATAGAGACCCCCCAGTCGCCTTGCACCAGCCCGGTAAGATAGTTCCAATATTGCACCGGGATAGAGTGATCGAGGCCAAACTCGCGACGTACGCTTTCGATCACCTGGGGGGTGGCATTCGGCCCAGCAGCCAGGGCCACCGGATCGCCCGGCAAAAGCCGGGCAATGGCAAAGACGATCATCGTCAGGCCGATCAGCATCGGCACCATGAGTAAAAGTCTTCGGATCACATAACGGATCATCGGCATCCCTGATGGCAGGCGGGCCTTACGGCCCGATTATTGGGTATTTGGGTGATGAAGAAGGCAGCAGGCCGCCTTATCTGGTCCCAGGGTTACTCGAGGGAAAGTGGCAGCAATTCGATCGAATTGGCGGCGACCGGGGCAAAGACATAGCCTTTGACATTGTCGCGCAAGGCGAGTTTGCGCATCTCGAGGACGCCAAAGATGTCGGGGGCGTCCTCGACCAGCAGGATTTGCAGATCCTTGTAGAGCGCTTTGCGCTTGTCGCTGTCCATTTCGATACGGGCGGCCTCGATCAACCGATCCGCCTGGGGATTGTTATAGACGGGGTTTTGCCACTGGCCATTGCGCGAGGAGTGATAGGCCGCGAAGGCGATATTATCGGGATCGGCGTAGTTGGCCGATTGGAAGATGCAGTAGAAATCGGGCATCGTATCGGGCGATTGGGCCGATGCCACGATGTCGGGCCAGGTCGCGGGTTTGATGTCGAGCGTGATATTGAGCGTTTTGAGCGCCTCGAGCAGGAGAAGGCACCAGCGGCGCTGGTTCTCATAGCCCGACGCATATTGCACGCTAAGGGTGATGCCACCGTCTTTATAGTCGGATTTCGCCAGATATTCCTGAGCCTTCGCCAGATCCTGGCGATAAACCGTCAGATCGGGATCATGGCCAAAGATGCCATTGGGCAGCGGGCCGACCATCAATTCGGCCGGGCCTGCGCTATCGAGCATGCCTTGATAATTATAGGCATAAGACACGGCCTTGCGCAGATTGGCATCAGCCAGCGGGCCTTTGGCCGTATTCATCTTGATCGAGAAGGTCCGGTATTCGGGCTCGATCACGCGAACAACTTCGGGGGTGTTGGCCAGAGCCTCCATATCCTCGGCATAGAGTTCGAGGGCGATATGCGCCTCGCCGCGCTGCATCATCATGCGCTCGGTTGCGGCTTCGCGGACGATTTTCCAGATGGCGCCTTCCAGATTGCCACCATCTTTGTGCCAATCATTCTCGACGCGCAGGAATTCGTACATATTTCCGGGCATGACGCGGCCCATACGGAAGGCGCCAGAGCCTGCGGTGTTCTGCATCAGATAGCTTTGGGCGTCGTCATCGCCCTTATTCGCCTCGAGGGCGGCAGGGTTGACGATGAACATCCAGGGGATGACCTGAAGGAAAGGGGCAAAGGGGGCTTTCAGCGCGAAAGCGACCGTCTGCGCATCTTTTGCCGTGACGCTGCCGGATTCGAGAATGCCTTCGATCATCCAGGAATAGCCGCGCTTGAGGCGGATAATACGCTCGAAGGAATAGACGACGGCATCGGCCGTGACCGGGGTGCCATCCTGAAAGCGCGCCTCAGGATCAAGGGTGAACTCCGCGCTTAGCCCATCGGGGGCGACCGTCCAGCTTTTGGCAAGGCCCGCTACGATCTGCGGCGGGTTTGCGACCACGCGGACCAGCGCATCATAGGTGTTGCGAAACAGCATGGCCGGGGCATAGCCGCTGGCGACATGCGGGTCGAAGTTCGGAATGTCGACGCTGCTGGCCACGACCAAAACCTTGCGGCCACGGGCGAATGCCGTAGCGGGCAAAGCGGCAAGGGCGGCGGCGGAAAGGGCAGTCCCCATAAGCGTGCGGCGGCTGATGTTCATCTTGTTGCTTTCCCTGTTCGATCAATGGCCGCCCCCGCTTCTATCAAGCGGGGGCAGTGATTTTTCAAGCGGCGCCGGCGATTTTTGCCAGGGCAATACCATAGATCTGCGCGGCAGCGGCGGGGCTGATATAGCCTTGGCGCAGATCCTCGGAAATGCGGGCATGATCACGGGCCAGGGGATCGCCATAGCCCGAGCCACCCGCAAGTTGCAGCTCGATCACCTGATCGGTTCCAGTCAGATCAAGGATCATACCGGTGCCGCAATCCTGGGTCTGTTCCATGCTGGTAAGGCTTAAGATCGCCCCATGCGCGGTCAGCCCGGGCAGGCCACCAAACAGTCCCTCGACCGGCAGCCCCACCCCCTCGGGAGAGACGATTGCACGAATATCATTGCCGCTTTCCAATCTGCGCGAGATCCGAACGCGCACGCCCAGACCGCCACGGAATTCCCCCGCACCGCCGCTGTCGGTCATCAGCCCCTTTTCCCAAACCACGATGGGCGAGCGGCTTTCCAGCATTTCAATCGATGAGGTCGCCGCCGAGGTTGGCCACAGCAACGAGGATTTCCCATCCCCCGACACCGAGGCGCCCTGTCCCCCGCCCAAAAGCAGCAGCTCGTAAAAGAGCGCCCCCTCGTCGGTTTTTCCGTAAAAGCTGAGAAGGCTTGGCAGCCCCGAGAAGCTTTGCACGACCGCAGGCGCGGCCTCGGCCATGGCGCGGAAAATATTGGGGGCGATATACCAGCCCGTGCGCGTGCGCAGCGATACGGGTGCGGGCTTCTCACAATTCAGGATCGAGCCAAGCGGCGCCTTGACGGTGAATGCCCGATAGCATCCCGCATTGCCGCGCACATTCGGCGTCAACATGCATTTGAGCGGATAGGTCGCATGGGCCGTGGTATAGGACAGCGTGCAGTTGATACCGCCTTTTTTGGTCTGCGGCGGGGCGCCCTCAAAGTCCAACTCGATCTGATCACCCGCAACCGTGACCTTCAGCGGGAAGGTCATCGTCTCGCCCATCGGGTTGTTCGAGATGCGAGAGTGATAGACGCCGTCCTTGAGGTTCGAAATTGCTTCGCGCATGGCTTTTTCCGAAAGCTGCTGCACGACCTGCGCAAAAGCAGTCAGATCATGCATGCCGTATTCGTCCATAAAGCTGCGCATCCGCACTGCGCCCGTGGCATTGGCCGCGACGAATGAGCGGACATCGCCCAGAACCTGTTCGCTATCGCGAATATTTTCGGCCATGAGGCGGAAGAGATCTTCGTTTTCGACGCCCGCACTGACCAGCTTCATCGCCGGGATCTGGATGCCTTCTTCATAAAGCTCGGTTACGCTTAGCCCATCGCGCGAGCCACCAATATCGCCGACATGGCCAACCGTGCCCATCAGCGCGACGACGCGGTCTTGGTGAAAGACCGGGGTGACGATGGCCAGATCGAACAGATGGCCTGCACAAAGCCAGGGATCATTGGTGATATAGACATCACCGGGCTTCATGGTTTCGGCGGGATAGCGGGCGAGGATCGCCTTGACCGCCATCGGCAACGTCAGGTTGAAAACCGGCATCACCCGCGCGGAATGGGCCAGAGTTTCGCCGCGCGGATCCAGAATGGCGCAACCGAAGTCCTGACTTTCCGAAATGATCAGCGAAAAGGCGGTGCGGCAGACCGTCGACCACATCTCTTCGGCCACGTTCACAAGGCGGCTCCACATCACCTCAAGGGCAATCGGGTCAGCCTCGATACGCGCCATCGCCTCATCCAGCGACATCGTGGCATCGACCATGGTTGCGCCTTTTCCGGCGGCGGCAATCGCAATGCGCAAATTGCCGATATCATCGATGCTCACCTGATCGCCGGGCGGGATGATGGTGGTCGATTCATGCTCTTCGATGATGGCAGGGCCACTGACCTGATCACCTGGGCGCAACGAATAACGGTCGTAGATCCCTGCCTCTTGCCATGCGCCATCGAAATAGGTCTGACGCGACCCCTTGCGCGCCTGCCCCTCTTGGCCGCCAATCCCGGCCTGACGCACGGTCAGCTGCGGAACCGGACCACTGGCCCGGGTACGGAAGGACAAGATCTCGATGCGCGCATCAGCGGGGACCTGAGTGTAGCGCGCGGAATAGACGCTTTCGAACGCAGCGCGGATTGCCGCATAGGAATCGCCCGTCAGCTCGCCCGCGGGCAAAGGTACCGCAATTTCATGCAATTGGCCGACAAGGCGCATATCGGCCGACCGTTCGAAGGTCATATCCGCATCAGCCACCCCGGCACGGGCAAGCTGCGCGCGCCCTTCGGCCGCAAGTTCGCCGCAGATGCGCGTGAATTCTGGCGTCTGCATCTGGGGTGTCAGGACGGTACGATGCGAGCGCACATAGTCAAATGACAAGGGCGCGGTCAAAAAGCCAAAGGCCGATGCGGCACCGCTTGCCGGGGGAATGATCACCTCGGAGACGCCAAGAATACGCGCAACCCGGGCGGCAAAAGCCGGGCCCGCGCCACCAAAGCCGATCATCGAATAAGCGCGCGGATCCTTGCCCTTTTCGACCAGATGGATGCGTGCGGCATTGGCCATGCTTTCGGCGACAACCTGATGAATACCTGCCGCGGCCTCGACCGGGGAAATCCCCAGCGGACCCGCGATGGTCTCCAAAGCCGCCGAAGCAGCAGGCAGGTCCAGCGTCATGCGACCGCCCAAGAAAAAGTCCGGGTCATAATAGCCAAGCGCAACGCTGGCATCCGTCACGGTCGGTTTATCGCCGCCACGACCATAACAGGCCGGGCCCGGCTCTGATCCGGCGGAATGGGGCCCGACCTGCATCAGTCCGACCGCATCGATCGAAGCAATCGAACCGCCGCCCGCGCCGATTTCGATCATATCCACGACCGGGGCTTTGATCGGCAGCCCCGAGCCATTTTTGAAGCGATGCTCGCGCCCCGCCTCAAGGAATGAGGCGATATGGGCGCGGCCGTCCTCGATCAGGCAGGCCTTGGCGGTGGTTCCACCCATGTCAAAGGCAATCACATTGTCATGGCCTGCATTCTTGCCAAACCACGCGGTTGCAAGCGCGCCACCCGCCGGACCGGATTCCAGCAAACGGATCGGATAGGCCCGCGCCGCCTCTAGGCTGACCAGACCGCCCGCCGAATGCATCATGCGAAAATCGCCGCGAAAGCCCATCTGCGCCAGTTCATTTTCGAACCGGCCCAGATAGCGATCCATCAAGGGTTGCACATAAGCATTGGCACAGGTCGTCACAAAACGCTGATATTCCGAGATTTCCGCAACCACCTCGGAGGAAATCGAGATCGAAACTCCCGGATGCGCCTTGGCGATCAGATCGCGCGCCTGTTGTTCATGGGCAGGATTGGCATAGGCATGAATAAAGCAGATGGCGATCGCCTCGGCCCCGCCCTTGACCAGCGCATTGGCTGCATCAAGTACGTCTTGCGCGTTCAAAGGCAGGATTTCCGTGCCATCCGCGCCGGTGCGCTCAGAGACCTCAAGACGCAGGGCGCGCTCGACCAAAGCGGTGGGGAATGCCAGCGTCAGATCATAGATATCATAGCGCTGCTCGGTCCCGATTTCCAGAATGTCGCGGAAGCCCTTGGTGGTCACAAGGCCAACCTTGACGCCTTTGCGCTCGATCACGGCATTGGTCACAAGCGTCGTGCCATGCACCACCTCGGCCAGATCAGCCACGCTAATTCCTGCCGCCGCGACCAGTTCACTCAGGCCTTTCAGCGCACCAAGCGAGGGGTC
The DNA here is from genome assembly GCF_032007265.1 of Paracoccus sp. (in: a-proteobacteria). Taxonomy (GTDB): domain Bacteria; phylum Pseudomonadota; class Alphaproteobacteria; order Rhodobacterales; family Rhodobacteraceae; genus Paracoccus. Next base: position 30,479 of record NZ_DALZMB010000007.1, read on the forward strand.
TTGCGGCGTCGTCGGGTGCTTGTGCAGGCGGATCGCGGTCTTGGCCTCATCAAAAAGAATAAAGTCCGTGAATGTGCCGCCGATATCGATCCCCGCGCGCAAACGTCCGTCGGTCAGTGCCATGTTCTCTCGCTCCAAAGTCCTTCACGACCCTGAATCCGGGCCGGGCTGTTCATCTGCTTCAAGGGGCAAGGCGGCGCATTTTCGGTCACGCCCGCTCAGCCCTCACGCGGCAGGGTTGAGCCAAGATTAGGAGGGGAATTTTTTCGATGTCCAGAACTTGTTTCATTCTTGATACTGAATTTCATTAATGAAACACTTGAGCTTAGATCGGAAATCGTTCAACTGTGATGAAACGAAAGAGGACGCGATGGGCGCGCTTGGCGATACTATTGATATCCTTAAGCTTTTCTCGTTCGAAGAGCCCAGCTTCAATCAGGCGGAACTGGCCCGGCGACTGGACCGGCCCAAGGCGACGGTCCATCGCGCACTGAAGGCGCTGAAAGAATCGGGACTTTTGGAATATGATTCGAACACGCGCCTTTACTCGCCCGGAATGCGGCTGTTCGAGCTGGGCCAGATCTTTCGCAGCCAGAACCATTTCCTTGATCTCTTGAACAAGCGCTTTCAGCTGATCTGCGAAACCATTGGCCACACCGGATATATCACGGTCTTTGACGGATCAGATCTGATGGTGCTGCGCATGATCCGCGGCCCCAGCCCGCTGGCAATTGCCACCGCGCCCGGCTATCGCACCGCCGCGCATAGCACCTCGAACGGGCGGGCGATGCTGGCGCTTTTGGACGATCAGGAATGGCGTCGCCGCGTCCCCGAGCCCTTGCCCTTCGTGTCGAAAATCACCCCTGCCAACCATGAGGAATTACAAGAGATTCTTGGGCGCATTCGCGCAACCGGGCGATCCTCTGCGGATAGCGAATCCTATCCGGGTGTGGCGGCGCAGGGCACGGCGATGCGCGATCCCGACACGGGCGAGATTTATGGCGTGGCGATTTCCTTGCCCCAAACCCTGATGACCCCCGAGTTTCGCGAAATCATTGCGGGCAAGCTGGATCAATTGCGATCCGATATGAGCCTGCAATCCCTTGCGGATTAGGCAGCCCACCCATCCGGGCGACGTTTTCTGAACACGCCTGCGGCCCGCATTGACGCGGCGATCATCACAGGGCTTGCATCCGTGCAATCTCGCGCGCATTCAGGCAGTGTGAATACTGCATCTGATCATCCCGCCGCCTCTCTTGCCGCCCTTGGGTGGACCGATTTTTTTGACGACCAGCTGGCCTCGGATGAGGTCGGGCTTGAACGAATGCGCATTGCAACCGTGCATCGCAGTCGCATGTCCGCGCAATCGGTGGCAGGCTCGGTCAGGCTACAGCTTGCACCGCTGACAAATACCTCAAATTATGCGGTCGGGGATTGGGTGTTGGTCGATCCCCAAAGCCATGAGTTGATCCGCAAACTTGAACCCCGGACCTTGCTGCAACGCCGGGTCGAGGGGGGGCGCACCCCCCAGCTGATCGCAGCCAATGTCGATACTTTGTTCATTGTGACCTCGTGCAATGAGGATCTGAACCCCGCCCGGCTAGAGCGCTATCTTGCCTTGGCCAATGAGGCCGGGACGACGCCGGTGATCGTGCTGACCAAGGCCGATCAGGTTGCCGACCCCGGCCATTACCGCGATCAGGTTGCCGGATTGCAGCGCGGGCTGGACGTCATCAGCTTGAACGGGAAATCCCCCGAAGCCGCCGCGGCCCTGGCGCCGTGGTGCGGGCCGGGGCAGACGGTGGCCCTTGTTGGCTCTTCTGGCGTTGGCAAATCTTCCTTGATCAACACGCTGAGCAACAAATCGGGTGATGAGGCGCAGCTGACCGGCTCGATCCGCGAAGATGACGCCAAAGGCCGCCACACCACCACCTCGCGCTCGCTCCATGCCATTGCGGGCGGCGGCTGGGTGATTGATACCCCCGGCATCCGCACCCTGCATGTCAGCGATATTTCCGTAGGTCTGGATGTGCTGTTCTCGGAAATCACCGAGCTGGCGCCGCAATGTCGCTTTCGCGATTGCACCCATGCCCACGAGCCAGGCTGTGCAGTGCAGGCGGCACTTGCGTCAGGGCAGCTGGACCCCGCGCGGGTCGAGCGTTGGCGCAAACTGGATGCCGAGAACCGCAGCAATACGCCCGTGGCAACCGGCCCGCGTGGCAACAAATCGATCAAGGCCCCACGCAAACGTCCCTAAGTCACCGCGTGTCAGCCCGCTCAATCCGGCTAAAAGATCGCATAAACGCCGCTCGGTCGTGCCTAGCCATTGCCGAGGGCGCGGCAACGGCCGATAGTCGTTGATATTGGCTCAACGGTCGCGAGGCTTGATGTATATTCCGCCCCATTTTTCCGAAGTCAGTCCGCAAGCAATTGACCAAACCATCCAGGACGCGCCCTTGGCCTGTGTTGTGGCCCAGACGCCATCGGGCCTGATCGCCAATCACCTGCCCGTATTTGCAGCCCCCGATGGTACGTTGATCGGCCACGTCGCCTTGGCAAACGACATGCATCGCCTGATCGCGGACGGACAAGATGTGATGGCGATCTTTCGTCGCGACGATGCCTATATCTCGCCCAATTTCTATCCAAGCAAGACGGAACATCACCGCCATGTTCCGACCTGGAATTATGAGGTCGTCCATGTCTACGGCGGCATCCACTTTCAACACGACGATCACGCCAAGCGCTCTGCGGTCGCTTTGCTGACGCGCCTCCACGAGCGCCGTCTGAATGGGGCGGCGGCATGGCGCATGACGGATGCGCCCGCTGACTATATTCAACAGATGCTGGATGGGATCGTTGCCTTTAGGATCTCGGTCACACGACGGCTGGCCAAATCAAAACTCAGCCAAAATCGCGAGCGGGTCGATTATGAAGGCGCGGCTTTGGGGCTGAGGGAAACTGGCCATGAAGACATGGCCGCGCGCATGTTGGCCCGTCTACCCCTGCCGGACTAAGAGCCATCCATACCCGATGCCGCCGCGCCCCCAGATCGCTGCGTCCGGTTCGATGCATCAGGGTTCGCGCAGCGGGATTTGACGCCGCAAAACACGGTGCCAAAGCATCACCATACTGCCCGTCACCTGGGCGGATGCAGCAACTTGGCGGCCTATCTTGGCGCAAGATGTGGAAACCATTCGCGCCAAGCGGGGTTTGCTTAGTCTGACAGTTGGTTTTTCAACCGATTTCGCCAGTGCTGGCTTGGGCATTTGCCTGGCCATGGTCCGGGGCGGTGATCGGGCAAAAGGATGTCACCTCTATGAAAACGCCGCTTCTTGCACTGACACTTGCCCTGTCGCTTGGGCTGCCCGCCATGGCCGATGTCACGGTCGCATCGAAAATTGACACCGAAGGCAGCGTCTTGGGAAATATGATCCTTGAGGCGCTCAAGTCGGCTGATATTCCGGTGATCGACAAGGTCCAGTTGGGCACGACCCCAATTATCCGAGAGGCGATCACCCAGGGCCAGATCGATATCTATCCCGAATATACGGGCAATGCCGCCTTCTTTTTCAACCAGCCCGAACTGCCGATCTGGCATGATCCGCAGGCCGCCTGGACCAAGGCCAAAGAGCTGGATTACGCAGCCAATCACATTGTCTGGCTTGAACCTGCCTCGGCAAATAACACCTGGGGGATCGCGGTCCGCCAAGATCTGGCCAAGGAAAACAATCTGAAAACACTTTCGGATTTTGGCGCTTGGGTCAAAGCAGGTGGTCAGGTGAAACTGGCGGCCTCGGCCGAGTTTGTGACCTCGCCCGCGGCCCTGCCCGCCTTTTACAAAGCCTATGATTTCACGCTGTCCCCCGAGCAGCTGGTGACACTGTCGGGCGGGGACACGGCGGCAACCATCGCCGCGGCCGCGCAGCAAACCTCGGGGGTAAATGCGGCCATGGTGAATGGCACCGACGGTGGCATAGGGCCGGGCGGGTTGGTCGCGCTTGAGGATGACAAACAGATCCAACCTGTCTATCAGCCCACTCCGATCATTCGCGAGGCGGTGCTGAAGCAATATCCTCAGATCGAAACCATCCTGAACCCGATTTTTGCCAAGCTGGATATGGCAACATTGCAAGATCTGAATGGCCGCGTTCAGGTCGAGGGTCAGCCTGCCGCCAGTGTTGCCCATGATTTCCTGCTTAAAAATGGCTTTGTGAAGTGATCAGCCGCCCCGCGCTGCCAGACCCCGGCAGGCACGGGGCATGGGGCCAATGTCCCAATCGATCAGCCTTGCCCCCCTCAACCCTAACCCGATTTGACCGTATCGGCGCAGTTTTTGGCGTTATGATCTTTGGCGCGACGTTCTTTTTGCCTTTCTTGCTGATGCGCGCCAGCCGCATCGCGCCTGCCGAGCCGCAACTGCTGATCCATCTGGGCCAATACTCGGGCAGGCTTTGGGCAGCGCTATTTACGCTGGTCGCGGTTCTGTTGGCCTTTAGATTGCCCGTTTGGGTGCGGCTGATGATGGCTTTGGGTGCGATGCTGGCGCTGGCCTTGGCGCTGGGGCACGAGGCAAGCGTGCTGGCCGCAGGGGGGACGGATTATGCGCGCATTTCCGTCGGTGCGGGGGCCTGGTTGCTGTTTGCCGCTTTGACCCTGGCAATTATCGACGCTTTGGTGCGTCAAAATCTGGGGCCGATGGCACGGCTAGCAAGCTTGCTGGTGGCTTTGGGTTGTCTGGGGCTTGCGCTTGGCAGCGGGCTTTGGCGCGATCTTTCGGTCATGCGCGAATATGCCAACCATGCCGATGCCTTTTTGCGCGAATGCCGCACCCATCTGATGCTATCGCTGGGGTCGCTGGCTGCGGCCTGCGCAATCGGACTGCCCTTGGCCGTGATCAGCGCCCGCATTTCCTGGCTGCGCAACAGCCTGCTGCCCGCCTTAAGCATGATCCAGACCATTCCCTCGATGGCGTTATTTGGCCTGCTGATCGCGCCAATGGCATGGCTTGCTGCACATTTGCCCGGTGCGGGCGCAATCGGCATCGCGGGCATCGGCCCGGCCCCGGCCTTTGTCGCGCTTGTGGCCTATTCGCTCTTGCCGATTGTGTCCTCTACCGTCAGCGGATTGGCTAGGCTTCCTGCCCCGGTCGTTGATGCAGCGGCGGGGATGGGGCTAAGCCCACGCCAGAGTCTGTGGCAGGTCCAGATTCCGCTGGCGATGCCCGCCATCCTGACCGGCATCCGCATCACCTTGGTCCAGAACATCGGCATGACCGTGATCGCTGGCCTGGTCGGTGGCGGCGGTCTGGGCGTATTCGTCTTTCAAGGGATCAGCCAAACCGCCAGCGATCTCGTGCTTTTGGGCGCGCTTCCTGCGGTCATCATGGCCTTTACCGCCGCCGTCTTTCTGGATGCGATGATTGCTTTGTCGCGGGGCGCATTACCTGCCGATGACCGCAGCCTTGTGGCCGGTGCAACATGATATCCGTGCAAAACCTAAGCCGCAGCTTTGGCACTCATCTGGCCGTCGACGATATCACGATGGAGATCGCCGCAGGCGAGATCGTGGCCATCGTCGGCACGTCTGGCTCGGGGAAAACCACCCTGTTGCGGATGATCAACCGCCTGATCGAGCCAAGCTCGGGCACGGTTTACATCAACGGGCGCGACACCCGCACCCTTCACCCCGAGGCTTTGCGGCGCCAGATGGGCTATGTCATTCAAGGAAACGGCCTTTTTCCGCATTGGACCATCGCCCGGAATATTGCCACGGTACCGCGTCTGTTGAAATGGGAACCGCAGCAGATCAAGAACCGCGTCGATGAGCTTTTGCGGATCTTTAACCTTGATCCCGATGTCTTTCGCAACCGCATGCCACATGAGCTGTCTGGCGGAGAGCAACAGCGTGTCGGCGTGGCGCGGGCTTTGGCGGCGAAACCTCCGGTCTTGCTCATGGATGAGCCCTTTGGCGCTTTGGACCCGATCATCCGCGACAAGGCGCAGCGCGATCTGCTGGAGGTACAGCGGCAATTTGGGACCACCGTCGTCGTCGTGACCCATGATATGGATGAGGCGATCCGATTGGCAGACCGCATTGCCGTTCTAAGCAAGGGCCGCTTGCAGCAATTCGCGACCCCGGCCGAAATCATGATCAGGCCCGCGACCCCTTTCGTGCGCGAGCTGCTCGACACCAAGGATCGCGCCTTGCGCCTGTTGTCGCTCCAGCAGGTTCGCGATCTGATCGAACCGGGCGGGGCAAGCGGCGATCCAATCGACGCGGGCGCATCACTTAGAACGGCCCTGTCGGAATGCCTGTGGTCCGGGCGGGCCTATCTGCCGGTTATCGACATCGGTGGACCCGCAGGCCGCATCAGCCGCGAAAAGATCGAGCGCGCCGCCCGCTTTGACAGCTTCCCCGAGCCTGCCAGATGAGCCGCGCCCTTGCCGTCGCGCTGCGCTTGGCTGCCTTGGCGTTTCTTGTGGCGCTGCTTGCCGCCCCTTTGGCCTTTGCGCCGTTGTTCGACTGGCTGACCAAAAACGGCCAACCTGCGATTTACCAGCAAACCCCGCTGCGCCAGTTGGCCCTTGATCATCTGGCCCTGGTGGCCGTGGCCGTCAGCCTGGCGGGGCTGATCGGTATCGGCGCTGCGGTTGTGGTCTCACGTCCCGCGGGTCGCGAATTTTTACCCCTGTCGCGCGCCTTGGCGAATTTCGGCCAAACCTTTCCCCCGGTCGCGGTCCTTGCGCTGGCGGTTCCCATCTTGGGTTTCGGGGCAAAGCCCACGCTGATCGCCCTGTCCCTTTATGCGCTTTTGCCGATTTTTGAGACAACGCTGACCGGCATGTCGAGCATTCCGGCACAGGTGATCGAGGCTGGGCGCGCAAGTGGCATGAGCAATCGTCAGCAGCTTTGGCAGGTCGAATTACCGCTTTGCTTGCCAGCCATCCTGTCGGGGCTGCGCTTGGCCACCATCATCTCTTTGGCGACCGCCGCGATCGGATCGACCGTCGCAGCAAAGTCGTTGGGCGAGGTGATCATTGCCGGTCTGATGACCGGAAACACCGCCTTTATCGTGCAAGGTGGACTGGTCCTGAGCCTGCTTGCGATTTTGATAAATGATGCCTTTCGTTGGGCCGAAAGTCGTGCAGCACGAAAATTGGGCCTATCCGGCCCCGCGGCATGACACCCCGCCCCTAATCCAGCTCTTGGACCCCACCGCCCGAGACCGTCAGGATTTGCCCGCTAATCCAGCTGGCGGCGGGCGAGCAAAGAAACAAGGCAGCATTGGCCATATCCTGCGGCTCTCCCAAACGCTTGATCGGGGTATGGCTCAACATCTTTTCCTCAATTTCGGGATTAAGAACCGAGTTCAGCGCATCAGTCCGCGTCGCACCGGGGGCGATCCCATTGACGCGAATATTTCGGGGGCCCAGATCAAAGGCAATATTTCGCACCAGATGGCTGGTGGCGGCCTTGGATGAGCCATAGGCGGCCATGCGCTTGTTCTTATTCTCGGCCGCCATCGACGTGATGGCCAAAATCGTTCCTGCGCCCGCTTTCTCCATCTCTGGCGCGGCAAGCTGGGCAAGGCGGAAAAGCGAAAAGACATTCAGATCAAAGGCGCGGCGAAAATCGGACATGGGCATGTCAAAGGGCTTTGGCCCACCCCCACCGGCGTTGCTGACCAAGATGGTCAGCTTGCCAAATCGCGCGACAGTGCCTGAAACCAGCGCGGCAAGCTGGTCTTCTTGTGTGACGTCACAGGCCATGCTGGCCGCCAAACCGCCCGCAGCGGTGATCTCGGCTGCAACGGCTGCGGCGGCCTCAAGATGCAGATCGCTGACCATGACGCTCGCACCTGCGGCGGCAAAAGTCTGGGCGATTGCACGCCCAATGCCAGCCCCAGCCCCGGTGACGACAGCGACCTGACCCTGGATCGTGAAATCGGCGCGATCATACATGATGAATTTCTCCTGTTTGCACGAGCACTACCCCTGCGCACACCCCAAGCTGTATCTGGTTTGAAGCATAACGCATGGAGGCCAAACAGGGGTCCAGAAATGACAGGCCGCGTTGATCTTTCAGGGCCGCCTTGGGGCGATTTCACCTGCTTTATGTTCGGCCTAAGGCGAAAACGAAAACGGCAGCCAGGCATTTGACCTGGCTGCCGCTTGGGCTAAACTCACGCCCGCTTTAGATCAGTGGGCGCCCTTCACGCTTGGCCTCACGCCATTCCTTGACGAAGGCCGAGACAAGCACCCACAGCACGACCGCCACAATGGCTGGCCAGATCAGGACATAGATTGTCAGGAAAAAAGGGCTCATACGGTGACCTCCTTGGCGTCTGGCATTGGGTCCAGATCATCAAAATGCCGGGTTTTCTGGGCAATGGTGGAAAAGTCGAAGTCCTCATCGCTGTTCCATGATAAAGCAACGCATAGGATCGTGCTGACCGCATAGGCCAATAGCGAGGCGCTTAGAACCGGATATTGATGCAAGAATCCGACCCCAAAAGGCAGCACGACCAGCGCGGCAAGCACGCCGACCGCGATCCCGACATTGCGGCCAAAAAAGCCAAATGACATCAAACCAGCGATCACCCCCACCCCGACACAAGCCAGAATATCCGAGATGATGGCCACTGGCCCGGTCAGGGGAATCCAGCCAAAGCGGACAGGGAAAAAGACGATCAGAGCGCCCAGCACACCAGCCGTAAAGGCACGGTTCGTGACCTTGCCCCAATAAAAGCTGGCGATAACCGGGAAAACCAACGCGCCCCAGATCGCCCCGACAAGAACCAGAAGTTCAAGGATATTGAACTGCTTACCCGCAAGGTAGAGCCCGATGATCGTCGCTACGACCATGGTCAAACGCCCGACGAGCAGCATCAGATGCGGCTTGACTTCGCCCGGTTTTGCCAAGTTGCGGCCATAGATATCCGTCATCACGATCGAGGACAAAGCCGCGAGATCCGAATCCGCCGTCGAGGCAAGCGAGCCGATGATCAGAATGAAGAACAGGCACAGCATTGCCGGCCCAAGATAGGTGGCGGCCATTTGTGGCACGAGGTTGTTGGCATTGCCGTCAAGCGGCGTCACACCCGCATAAAGTGCCAAGACCCCCAACATGCCGATCCCGATCACGGTCGCGCCATAACCAAAGGTCGCGGTGACGAAAGTCGCGCGGATCTTATCCTCGCGTACGGCAAACAGGCGCTGCGCAATGGTCTGGTTGCCGATGGCATAGGCCAGTACCGCCGCGATATAGGGTGCGCCTTGGTTAAAGAAGGCATCGCTTGAGAAAAAGCTTTGCTGCTGCTGGGTCAGATGGGCCGCACCTTCGGTGAACATCCCCGGGCCGCCGGCGGCAAAGAAAATTGCTGGCACGATGATGACAACCGCTGCCAACATGGCGCAAACCTGCATGAAATCGGTCAGGATCGAGGTGCGAATTCCCGACCACAGCGAATACAGCAGAATACCGCCCCCGATGATCAAAATACCCGTGCTAAAGCTAAGCGGCGTCAGCATGGTGATCAGCGCACCGCCCGCGATAAAGTTCGAGGTGATGCTCAGAAGGCTGCCCAGAATATTCGACCCCGCCAGCAGAAGTTGGCTAGAGGTACCGTGACGGGCCTGAAGGATTTCTGCCAAGGAATGGGCCTCGGGCGCCAAAGAGCGGATGCGCTTGCCAAAGGGATAGATGAACAAAATCATCAATGCCCCCCAAAGCCCGTAATGGATCGGCCCAGAGATGCCATAGGTATAGCCCGAGGTCGCCGCAGCATAAAGAGAGGCCGCCCAGATCCATGTCGCCGTCATCGATCCCGCCGAGATCCCGAAACCAACCTGATTTCCTGCGGTCATATAGGCGTCGGCGTTTTCCTGTTTGCGTCCAATGGACAGTGAAACAAGAAAAGTCAGGCCGAAAAACAGGAATAAAAGCGTTAAAGTTACCGTTGTACTCAGCTGTGTAAGCTGCATCCCAATGTCCCTCCCTTTGGTATTTTCCGTCTGGGGCGGCATCGATTGGCGCAATGGCACGAGCTTTGTCAGCCGTCCCCCCCCCGTCTGCTTTGCCTCCTCTGGTGAAATGCGTGCCAAAGTCGAGGATAGGTGCAGAAAGACCTTTCATGCAACCAATTAGGAAAAAGAGTTTCCTATATGGAAAATAGGGCTAAGGGCGGATTTTCTGGCAAGCGGCTGAACAAGCAATCCCGTCCAGCCGCGCCATGTTGCGGCACCTGATCTATGGATGGCTTTCGCCAGCCAGGCGCCGGTCAAAGGGAGTGATTATTTTTGGATTTGTGGCATGGGCAAGACATCGGGATGCAAGGCCGCGCCATCCCTTAGCCAGATGGTAGCGCCCGAAGGGCCAGTCCGGGCGAGTAAATCCTGGCCTGCGGGAAGGCGACCCCAGCTTTGCGCTTGGCTTTCTTCTTGATTGAGCCGAGCCGTGCCGTCGATCAGGATGAACTCCAATCCGCGCGGATTTTCGACGTGGATTTCAGCATCAGCAGCCCAATCTTCGATCCGAACTTCCTCGGCTTCGTCTTGGAACAAGATCCGCGCGCTAAGTGCCCCTTGGCGTGGCGTGGTGGATGTGCCCTCGCCCGGCTGTCGATTGATCTGAACCCGATCCCCGGTCCGATATTGCCACAGCCGCACAAAGATCACGCAACCCTCGGCGGCGGCGGGGATATGCGAGGTGCCGGGCGGATTGCGAAAATAGCTGCCCGCCGGATAATCGCCATGTTCATCCTGAAACGTACCTTGCAGCACAAGAATCTCTTCGCCGCCTGAATGCGTGTGGCGTGGGAAGCTGCTGCCCGGCGCATAGCGCACGATCGAGGTGGCGCGGGCAATCTCATCGCCGATGCGAAACAACATGCGCCGCTCGACACCCGCAGCGGGGCTGGCAATCCAGTCCAGCTTGGCGCCATGCACGATAATCGGCCTGTCGAAATCATCATTAATGCGCATGAAATTACCCTTGGTTGTGGTTCGCGGTTCTTGCTTCTTTAGCTAGTGGCCCGACTGGCTGACACAAGGTCGGCACTATCAGGATCAAATCGCAGCTGCACGGCCTCGCCGCCACCGGGGCGCGCAGACAGGATAAGTTGGCCACGCATACGCGTCATCGCAGCAGCGACAATCGACAGCCCCAATCCGCTGCCCCCACCAGAGGGGCTGGCAGTCCCGCGATAGAAACGGTCCGTCACATAGGGGCGGTCTGCGTCAGCGATGCCAGCGCCTCGGTCCAAAACCTCAAAGACCATTTCGCGGCCATCGCGACGGATGATCACCTCGACCGTAGCACCTGCCGGCGAGGCTAGAATGGCATTTTCAAGCAGATTGCGCAAAGCCGCCGTCAGCAATGTCACATGCGCCGTCAGACCCGCCGCCCCAAGGCCTGTGGTTTCAAGCGCCACCCCACGCGAAAGCGCAAAAGGCCGCATTGCCGCGACGACATCAGCCAGCAGCCGCGAGCAGTCCTGTTTGGGCAGTTCGGCCTCGATCGGCGTTTCTGCGGCGCTTAGGGTCAGCAATTGCCCGACCAGCCGATCGCTTCGATTGACGGCTTCGGTGATCTGGCGCAATGCGTTTTTCCTTGTCGCCTCATCCGGCGCGATGGCCGCGATCTGGGCTTGCGCCTTTAATCCGGCCAAGGGCGTTTTCAGCTCATGGGCGGCAAAAGCTGTGAAGTTTCGCTCTCGTTCGCGCAGATGATCGACGCGCAAAAACAGCCCGTTCAAGGCCGTCGTCATCACCCGCAATTCGGTCGGGACTGTGGCTTCATCCAACGGCCCGAAATCAGAGGCAGGGCGCGAAGTCAGATTTGCCGCCACTTCCTCTAGCGGGCGCAGGCCACGCGCCACCGCCCACCAGATCAGCAGTGCCAGCAGCGGCAAGATCAGAACCGCTGGCGCCAAAAGGCCGAACGCCACATCATTGGCCAGCATATTGCGCACCTTGAGCGAATCCCCCACCATGACCCGCAGTCCCATGGTTTCGTCAACAAAGGTATAAATACGCCACGCCTCGCCATTGACCTGACGCTCACTGAACCCCGATGTTCGCCCGGCCAGCTCGTTCATGGGCGCCCCTTTGGAGGCGCTGCGCAACTGGCCGTCAAAGCCCCAAACCTGACAAATCAATTGGCGGGCGTAATCATGCCCGCCCTCTTGTGCGGTGGGGTCGTTCACCAGATCCGCAGAAAGATGGGTCATCGGATCGTTGCCGCTGCGGGCCATCAACGAGGCAACCATACGCGCGGATTCCTCTAGGCGGCGATCAAGCACCTGCCCCACCTGCTTTTCGGTCGAATATTGAATCCAGATGACCCCCGAGAGCCAGACCAGCCCCGTGGCCGCCAATAAGATCGCGAAAAGCCGCCTGCGGATCGAGTTCATGTCGTCACCTTCCACTCATCAGCCAAGCGGTAACCCGCACCCCGAACGGTGGCGATGTAATCTGCGCCCAACTTGGCGCGCAGCTTATGGATGTGAACCTCGACCGTGTTGCTTTCGACCTCTTCTTGCCAACCATATAGCCGCTCTTCCAACAAGGATTTGGTCAGGATCGCGCCGGGACGTTCCATCAAGGCGTGCAAGATGGTGAACTCGCGATTGGAAAAGCTCAGATCTTTGTCGCCGCGCCTGCCACGCATCCGCGCCGGATCAAGCACAAGCCCATTCCAACTTAACAGGCTTTGCGGTCGCCCCTGATTGCGGCGCAACAATGCGCGCAATCGGGCGGCCAGCTCGTCCAGCTCGAATGGTTTACCCAGATAATCGTCGGCCCCGGCATCCAGCCCCGCCACCCGATCTTGCAGCTGATCACGCGCCGTCAGGATCAGAACCGGCAAGGCCACGGCATCTGCGCGCAGCGCGCGCAAAAGGTCCAACCCCGATCCGTCAGGCAGCATCAGATCAAGCACCATGATCTGGAAATCACCAACGGCCAAGGCCGCCACTGCATCGGCGCAATTGTCGACGGCATCGGGCGAGAACCCTGCCAACCTCAGGCCGACACTTAGACCGTCGCGCAAAATGTCATCGTCTTCGACTATAAGCACACGCATTCAGATATTCCCGTGATCGCGGTCATGGCCGATAGATTGGCCGCCTTAAGGCTGGCTTAAGGCAGACGCCCGAAACGGACCACAACGCGCCGGACAACTTTCGGTGCAGTCCACGCGCGCATGCGCCAGCGATGCCAGTAAAGAAAGGCGATGATGTTTACGAGGAAACCACATGCGGTGGGGGTCGGCGCCCTGTATCAATCTCATCCGGTGGCCTTGCGCAAAGCGCGTGAAGGGTTGCGCTGATGGGAGGGATGTCACTAGGCCCGCTTGCATTTTCCGCTGACCGCGCCCCGGTCGCGGTTGCCATTGTAATTGCCCTGCTGGTCGCGGGCATTCTTGGGCGCAAGACCTATGAAGACCTGTCCAGCTGGCTGGTCCTTTCCCTTATTGTCGCGGCATTTTCCGGGCGTTTGGCTTTTGTGCTGCTGAACTGGTCCGCCTTTGCAGATTCACCGCTAAGCATTCTGGCATTCTGGCAGGGTGGTTTTAACGCAATCGGTGCGGGCGTCGGGCTGGCCCTGGTCAGCGTGCTATATCTGCGCCGCCGCCAGCCCCTGTGGGGGCCCGCCGCAGCCACTTTGTTCTGCGCGGTCATGGCCTGGAACATCACCCACCAATTGACCAAGGGCGAGGATAGCTACCTGCCCAATCAACTGCAGCTGATGCAGCTTGATGGCACCCCCATCGCGCTGGAGGATTGGCAAAATAAGCCCCTGGTCATCAACCTTTGGGCAAGTTGGTGCCCGCCGTGCCGCCGCGAAATGCCAATGATGGCCGATGTCGCTTCAAGCGAAGCCGAGATCCCGATCCTCTTTATCAATCAAGGCGAAGGGCCAACCACCATCCGGCGCTATCTGGCGCAAGCGGGGGTATTCATACCCGCCATCCAAGATCCCGGTATGCAGCTGATGACCCATTTCGAGGCCATGGGCCTGCCCGCGACGCTTTTCATAGGCAAGGACGGCAAACTGCAAGCAAGCCATATGGGGGAAATCTCGCGCGCACGACTGCAGGCCGGGATCGAGGCATTGCGGCCTTAAACGACCCCGCAAGAGGGACCGCGCTTTCAAGCATCGAAAGGACAATGCAATGACAAGCACCAAGATAATCCCGACAAATCGTCGAGGATTTTTGCAAATTGGCCTTGCGGCAAGCGTCACAGCCATCACTGGATTGCCCGCATTGGCCCAGGAAAACGCCATGCCCGCGCCGCTGCGCAAAGCGCTTGAACGCGAGCAGCTTGGCGCCGTTCTGGGCAACCCGGCGGGGGATATCACCCTGACCGAGTTCTTTGACTATAACTGCCCCCATTGTCGCAGCATGGTCGGCGATCTGTATCAGCTCATCGCCGATGAGCCCAATCTGCGCGTCGTGCTGCGCGAATGGCCGGTCTTTGGCGCAGGCTCGCTTTATTGCGCACGCGCATCTTTGGCTAGCTTGCGGCAAGGCAAGTTCTGGCAATTCCACACCGGCTTACTAAGCAGCAAAGGGCCAGCGGATGACAAAAGCGCCATGCGCGTTGCCGCCAAGGTTGGACTGAATGTCGAGCAGCTGCGCACTGATATGGAAGATATCGCGATTGCGCGCCAGATTGAGCATTCGTGGCTTTTATCCGAACACATGGGACTGGTTGGCACGCCAAGCTTCATCGTTGGAAATTTCGGCGCTTTTGGCAGGCAATCGCCGCGCGAGCTGCGCGATTTGATCGCACAGGCGCGCAGTAGCACATGACACCCCACCCCTTCGGCGAGCAATTGCTGCCCCAGCCTTAAGCTGGGCTTAAGCAATTTGCCCCATCCCTTTCCAACAACACACCGCCCTAGCGACCGGAGCAATTCCATGAGCAAACCAGCTCAACACCACCCGAACACCACGCCCGCGCCGAAAGATCGCAAATCGATCGCCAGTCGGCGCGCCTTTTTGGGCGGGATTTTGGCAAGCGGGATCGCAATGCCCAGCCTGGTCAAAGCCCAGAATGTTGATCCCACCACCGGGCAGGTCGTTTACGGAAATACCGGCGCGGGCCAGGCACCGGATCTTGGCGTTTTTCAGATCGACCCGACGCAGGATACAAGGCGCAACCAATCCTCGTTCAAGGCTCTGCATTGGCGCGACTTTTACCCCAGCCTGGGCAAAGGGGTGATCCTGGCCGATGTCACCTCGCGCGCCCTGCATTTCTGGTCGGGGGATGAAAGCACCTATTTGCTTTTCCCATGCTCGATCCCGGTGTCCGAAGAATTGACTAAGCGCGGACAAACTGAGGTGGTGCGTAAGGCACAAAGCCCTTCATGGACGCCGACACCCAGCATGCGCGCCCGCGACCCAAGCCTGCCCCAACGCGTCGAGGGTGGCCGCCCCGAAAACCCCTTGGGCATTTATGCGCTTTACCTGTCATGGCCCGCCTATCTGATCCACGGCACCCACGATACGCGCAAGATCGGGCGCAAATCCTCAAGCGGTTGCTATGGCCTGTTCAACGAACATATAGCCAGCCTTTATGCCGTGACCCCGGTCGGGACTCAGGTAACGATTTTCTAGGCATGTGCGAAACTGCCTGAAGGCCAAAAGCCATCGCTTTGATCCGCCAAGCGCCAATCCTGCGCGCAGGCCGCCGGGCGGATCGGATTGCCGCAGATAAGTTCCCGTGCAGCTAAACGGCTGCACGCAACAGATGGCCAGGGCCGCGATGTGTGCCGGGGGCTAAACTGGCTTGCTTAGTGGCACATCTGTCTCATATAGTGCCTTGATGCAGCTAGATGATATTGATCGAAAACTTGGGGCGTGCATTCGCAACGAACGCGAAAACAGGGGCTGGTCGTTAACAGATCTTTCCCTTCGCGCGGCCGTATCACGCGCAATGATCAACAAGATCGAGCGAGGCGAAAGCAGCCCGACCGCAAAACTGCTTGGCAAACTATCTGGCGCCTTCGGCCTGAGCATGTCGATGCTGCTGGCCCGCGCCGAAACCACGACAGACCTTTTGTTACGACATGGCGATCAAACCCTTTGGATTGATCCCGAGACGGGATATCTGCGTCGGCAAGTCTCGCCACACACCGATATGCCCGTAGATCTCGTGGAAATCACCCTGCCAGCCGGCAAAGAGGTGCCCATGCCGGCCTCGGCCTATTCTGCCATCCGCCAGCTTATCTGGGTACGCGACGGTCAGTTGACCTTCGTTGAGGGCCCGGTCCAACACCATCTTGATCCGGGCGACTGCTTGCGCTTGGGCCAGCCGTCCGATTGCATTTTTCGAAATGACACGCAACAAAGCTGCACCTATGCCGTGATCGTTCTGCGCGATGTCTGAACACAGCCGAGGCGTCAGGATTCACTTGACCTTGCCCGGCGCTCGCGAAATAGATTAGTCTAATATAGTGACATATCTGGACCTGGCCATGCATATCCGCGATGCGCAAGATTGTGATCTTTTACAGGTGACGGCGATCTATAATCACGCGGTCGAACAGACGACTGCGATTTGGAACGACCAGACAGTTGATCTTGCCAATCGCCGCGCTTGGCTCGCGGGCCGCTATCAGGCAGGCTATCCGGTCATTGTGGCAAGTTCGGATCAGGGTGATGTTCTTGGCTATGCGTCCTTTGGTGATTGGCGCGCCTTCGACGGCTATCGCCATACGGTCGAGCATTCAGTCTATGTCCGGGCCGACAGTCGTGGGGGCGGCGTCGGCATGGCTTTGATGAAAGAACTGATCCAAAGGGCAAGAAGCATCGGCAAACATGTGATGGTTGCAGGAATTGAAAGCACGAACGCACCATCAATCGCATTGCATGAGAAGCTGGGGTTCAAGCGTGTTGGCCAGCTAAGCGAGGTCGGCACGAAATTCGGTTCCTGGCTAGATCTGACCTTTATGCAACTAATGCTGGATCACCGCATAACGCCCGATCTGCTGTCAGCAGATCCAGAGCCATAATCAATGTAGCCCCATCGCCAAAAAGACTACCGTGCTATGGCACAAGAGTGCGCCAAGCCAAATAACTTCCGCAATTTTGGAAAATTCGCATAGATGACACCATTTAGCTGATTTGCGCGCGCCCGGTCCTGCCACTAAGCTGATCCCTCGCTCGGCATTGTGCAAAGACGCGCCCCAAAAGGGCGGCTTTGAGGCATGAATTGCGATCAATGGCGGCGTACTGCGACAGCTCGTATAGTCAGCCCTCGCCCTTTTCGAACGCGCAGCCAAGGATCAGCACAACCGGACCCGTCCAGAATGCGGGCAGGCAAATCGAGCTGATCCTGCTTCAGATCCATCGGCTTTGACTTGTTCTAACCCAAGCTTTCCCGTGCGTACGACAATGGAAGCTCATTCACATATTGCCAGCGCGGTTTGATCCGGTGACTGTACCCCTAAGCCCCCAAGCCATTGGGGGGTGCCGAAACCGCGAATGGATAGATCTATGCCAAAACTGCTGCTTGTTCTTGTTGGTCTGGCCTTGCTGGGCTTTGGTGGATACCGACAATTTATCGATGACGGTGTCAGTCCACAGGATCAGGCCCGCTGCGAACAGCTGCTTAAGGCAGAAAATAGCAATGATGCCGAGGCGCTGGCCCTGTTGATACCAAAATGTCGCGATGCAGGAATGGTTGCCATGATGGATGCACGCGCGACGGGCCAAGATGCCAATGCAACGGCCAGCATGATCGCGGCAGCGAACCAAAATGACCTAAGCGCGCATCTGCTGGATTGGGCAATGATTGGCGCGGGCATTGCGCTTTTGGCGGGTGCCGCGGTCATCGGACGGCGCCGCAGCTGATGGGGCTCGCCCCAAAAGGCCACAATCGGCGCAGACTATGGGCCTATCTTGTAATGGTGCTCATCGGGGTCGCTCCGATGGTCTCGGTAATGCTGGCTGGCTTGATTGCCACGCATAATGGTTGCGGCCTGCATGAGGGATTTGCCCAGCCCTGCGTGGTTTTTGGAACCGATATTGGCGGGATCCTTTACACGATGGGTGTAATGGGATGGCTGATGCTGGTGTCGATCTTTTTTCTGGCCGGCGGCGTGCTGGGATTGGTGTGCGAAGGCGTATTGGCGATCATCAAAAAGCTATGGCGCCGCTAGCGCACCTTAACAGACAGTAAATGCGGCCCGGACGGCTGATCCGTCAAGACACTGAAAAGGCGCGGTTTAATTAATCAAGGGCAACGCGTCGCCTGTTCAGCCACCCCGCCGGGGGGCTGCTTGTCACGCCCTTGATTGGATGCATGCCGGTGATGGTGATGACCCGTCAAACCTGCTAGATGCGGGGCAATCACGCCAAAGAGGACCTTCGATGATCCAGCCCACGTCATCCTTCAAGGAAAACCTGCAGCTTCTTCCCTCGATCGAGGGGCTTGCACGCATAGACCTGATTGATCCCAATGGCAAAGTTGTTGCCTCGGTCGAAAACCAGCCGGGAAAACAGGGCTCTTTGGCAGTCTATCAATACCTTCAAACCGTCTTTGGCGCGCTGAATGCCCAAGCGGCAAATCACGGGCTGGACGTCTTTGCCGAACACACAGCTGACGCCAGAAATCGCCCCGGCGCACATCCCAATATCGACCGTCTGATCGAGATCGCAAACGGCGGTGCGACGTTGAAGGCAAACCTTATTCAAGCATAGTTGACCGCAGGCAGCCCACGACTTGCTGCCCGCCGCCATTTTGTGATGGTCCTGCCCTCGCAAGATTACCCGCCGCCCGACCTTGCAAGTCATTCAGGTCAAGGCGGCGGGATATGGTTCAATGCGTCTTCATGTTCCTTTAGCGGTAGATGAAGGTCTGCAATTCCTCGCCAGAACGGGCGGTACCGCGATACATCCCCTCGCAGTTGAAGGGCATCGAGATATTGCCAAGGCGATCCACGCAAATCACCCCGCCAGATCCGTCGTTAGGCATAAGATCTTCCATCACGACAGCCGTTGCAGCCTGCTCTAGCGATTGATTGGCGTGACGCATTCTTGCGGCAATCTCGGCGGCGGCATTCCAGCGGATGAAAATCTCGCCATGCCCCGTGGCCGAAACCGCGCAGGTGGCGTTATCGGCAAACGTCCCCGCCCCGATTACCGGGCTGTCCCCGACGCGACCCGGTGCCTTGGCGGTCATTCCACCCGTCGAAGTCGCCGCCGCGAGATTGCCCGCAAGATCCAATGCCACCGCGCCGACCGTACCATGACGCCGCGCCGGGTCGGTTTCGGCCTCGCCAGACGCGCGAAGGGCCAGGGTTTCCTGAAGGGCGGTCCAGCGCGCCTGAGTGAAGAAATAATCCCGATCCCCGAAAGGCAGATCCGCGCTTCGCGCCAAAGCGATGGCAGGCTCACCGATCAGCATCACCTGTGGGCTGTCCATGACCAGACGTGCCAGCTTGATCGGGTTGCGCGGTCCAAAGATGCCCGCAACTGCGCCTGCCTGTCGGTCGCGACCATCCATGATCGCGGCGTCCATCTCCTGCTCGCCCGCAGATGTATAGACGGCACCCCGGCCCGCATTGAACAAGGGTTCATCCTCAAGGACCATGACTGCGGCAGTCACGGCATCGATCGCCAGTCCGCCGTCACGCAGGACAGCCTGTCCGGCCTCTAGCGTACGCCGCAGCGCGGCATGATATTCGGCCTCTTTTTGCTCGGTCATTTTGCTGCGCAAAATCGTGCCCGCGCCGCCATGAATGGCCAAGGCCCAGCCTGGCTTGTTCGTCTGGGTCATCCCCGCACCTCCAATCCGGCACTCATTGCACAATGGCGGGCGATCTCAGCATGCGTTGTCACCCAGCAATCGCCCTTTTCCGTGATGCGCCGCAGCAATTCCTCGAGAATAAAGACCCGAGAGCGATAGCCAGTGACGTGGGGGTGCATGGTCAGCAAAAACAGCCCACCCTCGGCATAGGCGCCCTCGAACTCGCGCAGGAATATATCCAAAACCGCAGTTGGCGGCGTATAGGGCCGCTGTGCGCCAAAGCGATTCATCATGAAATAGGGCGCGTCATCGCGAATCCATTCAACCGGCAATTCGACGATGCCGGTGGCGCGGCCCTCGTGCATGATCTCATAGGGATCGTCATCCGCAAACAGCGAGCTGTCATAGACAAGGCCCAGCTCTTCGGCAATCGCCAGGGTATTGGCGCTGTAATCCCAAGATGGCGTGCGCATGCCGACCGGGCGAACCCCTGTAATGCGCTCCAGCGTATCGGCCGCACGCAGCATCAAATCGCGTTCCTGCGCCGGAGGCACCTGCGTATTGACCTCGTGAATCCAGCCATGCAGCGCAACCTCATGACCATCATCGACAAGCGATTTTTGCTCATCAGGATACAGCTCTGCCGCAACGCCGGGCACAAAAAAGCTGGCGCGCGCATCGAAACGGTCCAGCACTTCGCGAATCCGCGGAAGGCCGCGACGGTTGCCATATTGTCCCCATGACAGCCGACCTATCGATTTGCCGCCGTCGCGCAACTCGTTGGTTTCATGGTCGCTGTCAAAACTAAGTGCCACCGCGCAGCGCGCACCACCCGGCCAGCTTGCCGGTTTGAGCGAGCGGCCAGCGCGCACAAAATCCACCAATCCGCGCCATTGCGGCTCTTGCCATTCATAGGGCGGGGTATCGGGAGGGGTAAAACTCATGGAATGCTCCTTTCAGGGGGCATCGCACCAGTAAACGCCTGATGCGATGCCGTCCTGTCGCTTATTTCACCGGATGGATGTCCATCGCCAGCGTGTCTTCATCCGAACGCGGATCGTAGCTCACCTTTTCTGCCTTCATGCCCCAGGCCGAGATATTGATCGCCAAAGGCAGATCCGGGCGGTCGGTGGCAACCAGCATGTTTGCCTGCTCGAGCAAGGCTTTGCGCTTGCCCTCATCCATCTCTGCCGCCGCATCCTCGATCAGCTTGTCCATTTCGGGGTTGGAATAACCACGCACGTTGAAGGCACCCAGCGATTTCTCGGCGTCGTTGGTATGTACAAGCGAGGAAAGCGTATAGTTAGCCTCACCCGTCAAGGTCGCCCACGATGCCATGTAAAGCGAATATTCGCCGCGTGTTTTCGCCGGGTTGAAGACCGTGGCGGGCACGCCCTGGACATCAACCGTGACATCGATCGCCGACAGCATCTGGGCAATGGTCGGGCCAAGCTCTGTGGGCATACGGTCATTGGCATAGGCCAGCGTGACCTTGAACCCTTCAGGATAGCCCGCCTCGGCCATCAGCGCGCGCGCCTTGTCGACGTCAAACGCGGGCTCGGCAATCTCGGGGTTATAGCCGAAGATATTCGAGGTCACGAGCTGGGTGGCAACCTCGCCCATGCCTTCAAGCGCAAATTCAATGATGGTTTCGCGATCCAGCGCCAGATCGAATGCCTCGCGCACACGCGGGTCCTGGAAGGGGTTCTTTTCGACCTTCTTGCCCGCGTTATCCCACACCTGGGGCGTGTCGTTGCGGAAATCAAACTCGAGATAGGGAATAAAGACCGAGGGTGCCTTTACAACCTTCAGGGCGCTATCTTGTTCGACCGTGGCAAGATCAGTGGCCGGGATCTTGGAGATCAGGTCAACCTGCCCCGCCTTGAGCTGGGCAACCCGCGCGGCGTCATTGGGAATTTCCTTACGGATGACTTTGTCCCAAGGCTGTGCACCGCCCCAATAGCCATCGAACTTCTCAAGAACCAGATCCTGCGTCGGTGCCCAGCTTACGAACTTATAGGGGCCGGTCCCAATCGTCGCTTTGCCGGAATTGAAGCCCTCGGCCGACGTTTCCTTGGTCGAAAAATCGGCTGCCGCCTTATGCGAGACGATAAAGAGGCGGACCAGATCGTTGGGAAGGGTCGGCGCCGGGCCATTGGTCTTGATCTGAACGGTGTGCGGATCAAGGATTTCGATCCCTGCAACGCGGCGCACATAGATCGTCGTCGGGTTGGGGCCAGTCACATTCGGAATGCGCTCGATTGAGAATTTGACATCCTCGGCGGTGAAGTCCGAACCATCATGGAACTTGACCCCCTCACGCAACTTGAATTCCCAAGTCGTCTCGTCAATCGCCTTCCACTCGGTCGCCAAAGAGGGCTGGATCTGCAGGTTGTTGTCGGCGCGCAGCAAGGTGTCGAAAACCTGCTTGGTCGCCTCGGCATTGGCCGAAGTGGCAGTGTAATGCGGGTCCATCGAAGCCGGGCCAAACTTGGTGGCGATCACCAGATCATCGGCAAGCGCGGAAAACGGTAGCGCAAGCGCAGTTGCCAAAAGCGTCGCGCGAAGTTTGGATCTGAGTTTCATGCTTATCCTCCTTGGTTGAATAGTGCGGCCGGGCTTATTGCCCTTGTCCGCTGTTCTGGTCTGTTTCGCTTGCCAGGGTTTCGGGCCAATCGGCCGAAGCGATGACTAACTTCGTCAGGATTTCGGACAGGATCGAGCGTTCCGCCGGGCTTAGGCTTTCCAGCATCAGCCTTTCCTGTCCCATCATCTCGGCCTTGACCTCATCGACCGCGGCGCGCCCTTTATCGGTCAGGCGCAAGGTCACGCGGCGCAAGTCAAGCGGATCGGTTTCGCGCTCGATCATGCCCAGGCGGTGAACCTTATTCACGGCGCGGCTCAAGGTGTTTTTCGGAAATCCTGACGTGCGCACGACATCGGTCTGCGCCGATTCACCACCCAGATAAAGCGACCAAAGCACCACAAAATCCGGGCGCAGCAGATCAAGGCGGCTCTGAATAAATCCGTAAACCGGATTATTGAACCGCAGCGCCAGATAGTTCAGCCGAAAGGAAAACCAGCACGGATTTTCCCAAAGCCGGGCTTGCATCGGGGCATCCCCCTGATCGCCATAAGGCAGATCAGATCGGTCGCGGCCTGCACGGGCTTCATGCAGTGCCCGGCGGGTTTCGTCTTCCATGTCACCTGCCATCCGCTTGCCATTCTGGTTCCATTTGGGACAGTATTGCAAAGATTTTTCTTGCGTCAATTTAAAAATCTGTCCCTTATGGAATTAATATTGATTCATAATTGCGATGGGTTCTCCTGCTGGCCAGCGGCGCAGCTTCGTCAGAATCCATTCGAAAAGGGACAGAAGAGATGCGCATTCAGGACATGAACTGGAGTCAGGTCGAGGCCCGCGTGCAGCAAGATGACCGTTGCGTTCTGCCGATCGGATCGGTGGAACAGCACGCCTATCTAAGCCTTGCGACGGATATGATTTTGGCTGAACGCGTGGCGGTCGAAGCCGCCCAACCGCTGAATGTGCCGGTATTTCCCTGCCTGCCCTACGGTATGGCTTCGGGCTTTGCGGCATATCCGGGGACGGTTTCACTGAAGCTGCGCACATATCTTGCGGTCATCGAGGATATTCTGGACAGCGTCTATCGCGCCGGCTTTCGTCGCATCCTGATCGTGAATGGCCATGGCGGCAATGCGCCGGTCAATCCGCTGATCGGCGAATGGTTGAACGATCATCGCGATGCTTCGGTCAAGCTGCATGACTGGTGGCGCGCACCCCGCACCATGGCCAGGGTTCTGGAAACCGATCCCGCCGCCTCTCATGCCAGCTGGATGGAAAACTTCCCCTGGACGCGGCTCAAGGGGGTCACATCGCCCGAATTTGCAAAAGATCGCATCGATTTCTCTGCCATTTCGCGTGTCGACGCCTGGCGCAAGCGTAGCCGCATCGCCGAAGGCAATTATCATGGCGTCTTTGAACGCCCCGATGCCGAGATGCTGGCCATTTGGCAGGTCGGCGTCGAAGAAACCCGTCAAGAAATCGAACAAGGCTGGCACTAGGCATCGCCTAGGCTCAGGGAGCAAGCCATGGCATCATTCATTATCCGCAGGCTGGCGCAGGCATTGCTTGTCCTTCTGGTTATGTCAGTTCTCGTCTTTGCGGGCGTTTTCATGATTGGAAACCCGGTCGACGTGCTGATTTCGCCCGATGCGACGCAGGCCATCCGCCAGCAAGTGATCGAGCAATACGGCCTCGACCTGCCGATCTGGCAGCAATACCTGCAATTTCTGGGGCGACTGCTCAGCGGCAATCTCGGCAGCTCTTTCGTCTTTAACATGCCGGTCAGCACGCTGATCGCGCAAAAGCTGCCCGCCACGCTAGAGCTGACACTGATCGCGGTCTTTTTCGCCTCGGCTGTCGGGATCCCGCTTGGAATCTATGCGGGCTATAAGCCCAACAGCATCGCCGCGCGCATTATCATGGCGCTGTCGATTCTTGGCTTCTCGGTGCCGACCTTCTGGATTGGCCTGATGCTGATCATGACTTTTGCGGTACAGCTGGGCATCTTGC
Organism: Paracoccus sp. (in: a-proteobacteria); assembly: GCF_032007265.1. Classification (GTDB taxonomy): domain Bacteria; phylum Pseudomonadota; class Alphaproteobacteria; order Rhodobacterales; family Rhodobacteraceae; genus Paracoccus. The sequence goes on from NZ_DALZMB010000007.1 coordinate 54,835, forward strand.
CCGCTGGCGGCAGGGGCGCCACGCGCGATCTGTTTGGCGTGCCCTTTTCCTTTCTGACGCTGGACGGCTGGTCGCATCTGATCTTACCCGCGTTTAACCTGTCGCTTTTCAAAATGGCGATGATGTGCCGTCTCGCGGCAGCGGGAACGCGCGAGGTGATGCTGACCGATACCATCAAATTCGCCCGCGCCGCTGGCATTCCCGAGCGTACGATCCTGCGCCGCCATGTGCTGAAACTGATCTCGATCCCGCTGGTCACGGTCTTTGGACTTGAGCTGGGCTCGACTTTGGCCTTCGCACTGGTCACCGAGACCATCTTTAGCTGGCCCGGCCTAGGCAAGTTGATCGTCGATTCCATCACCTCGCTCGATCGACCGGTCATGGTGGCCTATCTCATGCTCGTCTCGGCGCTATTCGTGCTGATTAACCTTTGCGTGGACCTGACTTATGCGGTTCTGGATCCCCGCCTGCGCCATGGAAGGCAGTGAGATGGCCGAGACCTTTTCCCCCGCCGCACCCTCGATGCTTGGCCAGTTCTGGCGTGATTTCCGCCGCAACAAGGTCGCGGTCATCGCGCTTGTCGCCTTGGTTCTCATTCTGCTGGCCGCGATTTTTGCGCCGCTGATCGTGCCTCAGGACCCCTATGACCTCAAATCCCTGGTACTGCGCGATGCGCGCCGACCGCCGGGCTATGTCGGGCGTGACGGAATGATGCACCTTTTGGGCACCGACAGCCAAGGTCGCGACCTGCTATCGGCCATTGTCTATGGGCTGCGGATCTCGTTGCAAATGGGGCTTATGGCAGGTGCCATCGCCTTTACCATCGGGGCGATTGTGGGCAGTTCGGCCGCCTATATTGGCGGTTGGCTGGAAACGCTGATCATGCGCATCGTCGATATTCAGCTGTCATTTCCTGCCATCCTGCTGGCCTTTGTCGTGGCTGCCATCCTTGGGCAGGGAAAAGAGCAGCTGATCCTTGCTCTGGTTTTTGCCCAATACGCCTATTTCGTGCGCACGGCCCACGGCGCGGCAGCGGCCGAGCGGCGCAAGGACTATGTCCAGGCCGCGCTTTCTGTCCCGATGAGCGGCTGGTTCGTCGTGACCCGGCATATCCTGCCCAATGCCCTGCCCCCGCTGATCGTGGTGGCAACGGTTCAGGTCGCATCGGCCATCTCGCTCGAGGCAACGCTATCGTTTCTGGGGGTTGGCCTGCCCGCGACCGAACCTTCGCTGGGGATGCTGATCGCGAACGGATTTCAATATCTGATGTCTGGCCGCTACTGGATCGCAATCTATCCCGGCATCGCGCTGATCATTCTGATCATGGCCATCAATCTGGTGGGCGATCAAATCCGCGACCAGTTGAACCCAAGGCTTCGCAAATGACCAACCTACTTGACGTACAGAACCTGCGCACCTGGTTTCACACCGACCGGGGCATTGTGAAATCGGTCGATGGCATTTCCTTTTCGCTGAAACGCGGCGAGATCATGGGGCTGGTCGGGGAATCCGGCTCGGGAAAATCGATCACCGGCTTTTCGCTGATCGGTTTACTCGACCCCGCAGGACGGATCGAAAACGGCAGCTCCATTCAGTTTGACGGCCAAGAGTTGGTCGGTATGAACGAGGGCGATCTGCGCAAAATCCGGGGCAAGGACATCTCGATGGTGTTTCAAGACCCGATGATGACGCTTAATCCCGTCGTCAAGATCATCGACCAGATCGGCATGGCCATCCGCGCCCATGAACCTGCATCCGACAGCGAGGTACGTCGCCGCGCCATCGAGGCCTTGGCGCAGGTTCGCATCGTCGATCCTGAACATAAGGTCGACCAGTATCCGCACGAGTTTTCAGGTGGGATGCGTCAGCGCGTGGCCATTGCCATCGCATTGCTGCATCGCCCGCGCCTTGTGATCGCCGATGAGCCGACGACGGCATTGGATGTGTCGGTTCAGGCCGAAATTCTGCAAGAAGTTAAAGCCTTGGTGGCCGAAATGGGCACCTCGTTGATCTGGATCAGCCATGATCTGGCGACTGTGGCCTCGATCGCCAATACGATCACGGTGATGCGCCGGGGTCAGATCGTCGAAGCGGGCCCCGCGCAAGCGGTGCTGCGCGCGCCCCAACATCCCTATACCCAGGCGCTTTTGGATGCGCTGCCGTCACGATCCAAACCCGGCGAGCTGCTGGCCTCGGAGGCGACCGAGACTGCGGGGGCAATGGATCTATCTGGACTGTCAAGCCGTGCGGTAGGCGCGCCAGCGGATGCAGAGTTCATTACCGCGCGCGGCATCGAAAAATGGTTTGCGCCGCGCATCGGACAGATGCGCAAACTGGCGATCAAGGCGGGTTTGGCGCAACAGCCCGCACAGGTTCATGCGGTCAAATCGGTTTCACTGAACATTGCCCGTGGCGAGATCATGGGGCTAGTCGGGGAATCCGGGTCGGGCAAATCGACGCTTGGCCGCATCATCTGCGGCATTACCCCGCCGACGGGCGGCACGGTTACCGTCGGCGGCGAGCCAGTGATGGACGGTCAGAAAAAGCGCGGCACAAAGGTCCAGATGATCTTTCAAGATCCCTTTGCTTCCCTTGATCCGCGCCGCACGATCTTTCAATCCGTCGCGGAAGGCCCGATCGCACATGGGCTGTGCACCCGCGCCAATGCCCGCGAATACGTCAATCGCTGGCTGCGTGCCGTGGCCTTTGATCCTGCGCTTGCCAATCGTTACCCGCACCAGTTCTCGGGCGGGCAGCGCCAGCGGATCGCAATTGCCCGAGCTTTGGCGATGCAGCCCGAAGTGATCGTCTGCGACGAGCCGGTCGCCTCGCTTGATGTGTCCATTCAGGCTCAGGTGATCAACCTGCTGATGGAGCTGCGCAGAACCCTGAACCTGACGCTGCTGTTCATCAGTCATGACCTTTCGGTCGTCCACCACATGTGCGACCGCGTCGTGGTCATGCGCTATGGCGAGATCGTCGAAAGGGGCTTGGCCGCCGAGATATTCGAGCGTCCTCAGGAACCCTATACGCGCATGCTTTTGGACGCGATTCCCAGCCTATAGGCCGGAAAACCGCATCTTACCCAAACGCGCCCCAGCTAAAGCAGGGCGGTATCGCATCCCGATCAGGCAATCGACGCGATACCGCCAAAAAAGGCTTGAGCGCGCGGTTCGGGCTGTGGCATGGGCAGGCAGGGCGGCAAGCGCAGACAGACTGCGCCCGCCCTGAACGCTTTCGCCGCCCACCCCGGGCCAGCATAGGAACCAAAGCAATCGCCAAGAACCCAACCTCCCGCGTCGATAAGCTGCTGTCATCCATGGGATATGGCTCGCGCAGTGAAATGGCGCGGATGGCAAAGGCGGGTGGCATCACCTTGGACGGCATCGATCTGGTTGACGTCACCAAACGCATCCCGATCACCCCGGACCTGCCTGCCAGGCTTGAGATCGACGGCGAGCCATTGGACCCGCTTGTGGGCATGGTCCTGATGCTGAACAAGCCCCTGGGCATGACATGCTCGCATAAAGAAGGCGGGGCATTGGTCTATGATGTGCTGCCCGCGCGCTGGACACGGCGCGATCCGGTCATTTCGACCATCGGCCGGCTGGACAAACAAACCTCGGGTCTGTTGTTGCTGACGGATGATGGCGAGCTGTTGCACCGTGTCATCAGCCCCAAGCGCCACGTCACAAAGACCTATCGCGCCAAACTCGCCCGCCCATTGAATGGCACCGAGGCCGCGCTTTTTGCATCCGGCGATCTGATGCTTGAGGGGGAAACCAAGCCCCTTGCTCCGGCAGAGTTACGGGTCATTTCGCCAACCGAAGCTTTACTGATCGTCACTGAAGGGCGCTATCATCAGGTGCGGCGCATGTTCGCGGCCGCGGGCAATCATGTCGAAGATCTGCACCGTGAAAGTCTGGGCGGCTTGTCGCTTCCGGCTGACCTGGCCCCCGGACAATGGCGGCTTTTGACGCGGCAAGAGATCGATCTGATTTTTGAAGGCGCCTAGATCCGCTGCGTCTTGCGCAACAGATCACGGCTGGTCTGCGCCACAATATCGCCAAGCTTTTGCCGCTAGGCCTGCTCTCTGGCCTGCGGCAAGGTAAAGATCTGGTCAAAACCTAGCGTGAAGACGAAGGTATAGACGAGAAAGAAGATCATCAACGCCGCCTCCATCATCAGTGCCTGGAACAGGCCGACCTGATACCAGTACATGATCAAGGGCACGGTAAAGATGACAAGGCCGCCCTCAAAGCCGAGACTGTGCAAAACGCGCGTGCGGATGGTACGTGTCTTCAGCTTCAGCTTGCTTTCAAGCGCCTCGAAGCCGCTATTGTAGCAGAAATTCCAGATCACCGCGATCACCGAGACAGCAATAGCAAGCGGCAGCGAGGCGCTGGCCGAGCCATTATTCATCAACGACAACAGTGCGGTCGACAAAAGAATGGCAAGAATTTCAAAGGTGGTCACGTAAATCAGGCGCCTGACGCGCCGATCAAGAGTGAACATCCGAGGCTCCTTGAACGAAAGGCTTGCATATCGCGGCGCGCTCGCCCCGATATGTTCGATGATTGTTGCATGTCAGCGTGAAGATGCGGTCTGCGCACGCATGTCGCGATATATGATCTTGAGAGGGCGCAGTCCACCCGATGCTGCCTGTCCGAAGACTTGCCTCGCGTGGCTCACGCCAAGCCATCCCCGATCACGGATCACGGATCTTCTATCTAAAAGGTAATGATCAGGTTCAAAAATGCCCCTTTATCATCGCGGGGCAGATCCGTCAGATCATCCGAAAATGAGCCGAAATTATAGCCCACCCCAACTTTGACATTATCGCCGAAATGCCGGTATGCGGCCGCCACAGCACCAAATTCGGTCGTTTTCGCCTGATGCAAGCGCAGCGAGCGTAGCTCGAACAGCATGTCCCAATTCTGGACCACGTGAAAACGCAGGTTCGCAACCGCCAACCAAGCATCGTTCTTATAAAACTCGCTCGAATCCGCTCGCGTCGATTGCGCAAAGCGCCCACCCAGCTTGCCGCCGATCGACCACTTCTGGTTCAGGTCATATTCCGCATCCACCGTGAAAACATGGCTTTTCTGCAGCGGGCCGCGTGTGCTGGTTCCATCAACGGTCTGCCCATACATGTCATGGTAGTAGCGATATTTGAACAGCAGGTTAAAGCGGTCGTGATCGACCGGACGAATGGCATATCCAAGCACCACATCCGCTAAAATACCGTTGCGGATCGAGCTTTGGTTGCCATCGCTATCGGCATAGTCAACATAGGCCAACAAGGTGCGGCCCTCATCTATCCGGTAAGTGGCATTCGCGGTCAAAAGCAAGGTATCGGTGTCGCGACCAAAGCGCGCAAGAGAGCTGACACGCCCCTTCTCGGCACGCTCGCGGCGATACTCGACACGTCCTGATGCCGTCAGCTGGTCATCTTGGTATTTCGCACCTAAGCTGACCGCGCGGCGGTTCAAATCACCACTTTTGTCGTCGCGTACCCTGCCCAGATCAAAGCCCATCGAGTAGGTCAGATATTCAGATGGCGCATAATCGACACCATAGGCGCTGGTCAGCGCATCGCTTGGACCGAACATATCATAGGTATTCTCGCCATAGATCGAGACATCCTGATTGACCTGCCGACGCCCGCCAAAAACAACTTTTCCCTTATTGGCGCTAAGTGATCCCAGAGCGCTTTGGTTGTCGAAGGCATCAGGGTCGATTTCGTAGCCGAAATACAGGCTACTGCCGTCCTTGCGTGCAAAGGATGCCAGAATATCGCCCCCCAAACCAAGCGTTCCGTCTGACACCTCACCGGCAAACGTCCAGCCATTCCCGAAATCACGCTTGATCCCTACCCCCAAGCGATCATTTCGCGACAAGCCATTGCCCCAAACCGTGGCCTGCCCCAAAAGCGACCAGCTGAATTGATCTGTGACCTGGCGGGTATAGCGCAACGCGACATCCGTGCGGCTACCCGTTTCTTGCGCGATTCTTCGCCGGATATGCTCAAGGCCAAATGCAAAACTATTGTTGGCGTCAGGCATATACAGGATCTCGGCGCCACCTGCGCTTTCGCGACGGCCCCGCTCATTTTTGAAGTCATCCCAATAGGTTCGCCAAGACATCCCGTCGGATTGCTTGACGGTCGCATCGAACCCCCACAGGCGTTCGCCCGAAGTGACGGTGTAATCAAGCGAACTAAAACCCTCACTGCGGCTTTCGTAATAGGCGTTCACCACGCCCGCGACCGCAAGGCCCAGCTCCTTCAAATCAATCTCGGCCTTCAGCCGTTGCGCCCGCCCCGCGCCGCTGGCCAGATCGGTCGTATCATAGATCAGGCCACCATCAATCGAGTTGCGCTGACCATAGCCCGGCCCGTCGCTGCGGGCGTATTCGGCCTCGATAAAGCTGCTTTCGCTGAGCCTGTATAGCAGATCCGCCCCATAGGCATTTTGATCGGCAAGGCCCGTGTCGTCGTGCTGGCCGGACAGACCAAGGCGAATGCGATCGTTGATCCAAGCCGCGATCCGCGCCCCAGCCGCCCAGCCATCAACCGACATATCGACCGGAGTATATTCATATTGAACCACAAGATTAACCTCGGCATCCCCGCCGGGGCCTGTCACGACGACGCCAGTGCCGCGTGAGGAAGGCAACGGCTGCGACAGACGGATGTTGCCCTGAAGGTAATTCACCTCATAATCCTGACCCGAGGAAAGATGCTTGCGATCAATGACCCGGCCGCCGATCGGATCGCGCAACTCGACGAAAACCACCTCCGAGCCGCGGGTGATATCTTGACGGCTAAGGAAATAGATCGAACCACCGGTGCCGCGCAAAACGTCGCGCTGCGCCAAATTGTCTGGCCGCGACGCATAAAGCGTGACCTGCGCCCTTGGCTCACCAAAAGAGGTCTGCGTTTGGGATTCCCAATGGGTATTTGCGCCGTAAAGCACACGCTCATTGCGAAGATACTCGCTTTGGCCCAATTCAGCCTGCGAATTGCCCCAGATGAAATAGTTTTTGTCCCTTTTCAGCCTAAGGTAGAAATTCCCCTGCGTTGGCGCGTCGTCAAGGATGGTCGAGCCATCGCCATAGGTGGGATAGAACTCATTGGGATCGATTCTGCGCAGCAGGCTTGCGGGATCCTTGGCGTCGAAACTGGAAAAAAGATCACGGATTTCGCTTTCCGCAGTATCCGCCGCAGCCGTAAACTCGATGCCATTCGCCATATAGCCATGCGTGTAAAAGGCCAGACGGCCGCGCGTATAGGTTTCGCTGCCTCCGCGGGATGAGGATTTTCCGATCGTGGCATCTGTCATCGACGTATAAAAAGCATCAACGCGCGGGATCTTGATCTTTTGCGAATAGCCGAGTGGCGCATCGGGACCATTGATTTCGACATCTATCCGATGCTCGCCAACCGGAAGAATGCGCTGCAGCACAAAATCTCCGGCTTGGGCAGGTGAAATCGCCTCTCCCAGCGTATGAATGGTGACGCCGGGCGAGACATTTTCGCCAGAAATGGTTACCGCGCCACCGCGTACGGGGATTGAATGGCGATGCCGCGCGTCCACACCCGTTTCTGCCGTGTCGCTTAAGCCGCGATCATCGGTGTAGGAAACGGGCAGATCGCGCGTCTCGTCATAACGGCCCTGGCGATCAAAGACGCGATGAACTGCAACGATGCGCCCACCTTTGGGCACAACCAGACTTGCCTGACCATTGGGATCAATTGGCAAGACTGCCAGGATTTTTCCGCCTGCTCCGATCCCGTTGCGGTCGATGATGCGCAGCTCACCACGAACGACATAAGCGGGGTAGTTCATCTCGCTGGTGAAAGTGACGTGATCGCCAGCTTTTAACCCTTCACTGGCGTTGCTACGCTGCAAGGCCAAGCGCGGTTTTGCGCCAAGTCCGTCAACGCTGATTTTCAGATCGGCCTGCTTTAACGCATGACCGCTTTGCCCAAGTTCATCCTTCAAGTCCGGATCACCCAGCATCACCTGACCATCGATCAGGATTTGAAATCCGGTGGCCGTCAAGGGCGAGAACTGGCCCGAATTTGCCCGACCTTCAGTTGCAATCGCCACTTCTGGCAAGGTGTCAGGAATGATGCAATGGTCTGGAAAGGCCACCTTTATCAGCGCGCAATCCGCCCGGACTTCGGGTTGCACGACAGTCTGTGACTGTGCCCCCGTCGCCAAAAGCGTCAGTAAAGCCGAGCCCCCGAAGCCGCGCGAATAAAGGCGAAATCTGGCCATGTTACTCTTGCTCATGGGATTTGGGCCGAGCGTCGCTCGATGATCAGCGGGTCGCGAACATGTTCTTGCCAAAGCTGGCGCAACCGCTGCTCGACCGTATCAAGTCGATCCTCGATCAGCTGCCGCCCCTCATCGTGATGGAAATAAGAGAGCCGGACGATGCCGGGGCGGGTACGAAGCCGGTCAACCAGCTGGCCAAGCCCCCCATCTAGCGCCGCTGACATCTGCACCGAGCCTGGCATAAAGGCTGATGCCGTCAGATCGACCTCACTGATCTGCCCCTTGGCCACGCCAAAGTTCGCACGCATCATCTTACCGGCGGTGCCACGAACAACCCGCGGGTTTTCCGTTGTGAGGCGATAGCCGGTTGGCAGGCTGCGCGTATCCAGCTTGAGAGATATATTCTCGCCGCTTTTAATTGGCATTGCCGCGCAGGGCAGATTGAACCGCCCATGCGCATCGGTGGTGATCAGCTGACCTTGCAATGTGACGACGCGGACTGCGGGCATGCCAGGCTCGCCCTCGTCTTGATAGCCGTTCACATTCTGATCATCAAAGACCTTGCCGATGACGTCACTGCAATCAAAAACATGCTCACCCCGACGGTGAATTTCGGCTTCAGCGACATTCGAGATGCGCTTACCAGACATGTCCTCGGACCATGCGCGGTTGATTGCGGCCTGCCCCAATTCAAGCAATGTCAGCCGCGCATCAAAGGTGATGGTAACTTTTCCGCCCGCCGGAATGGTGACCATTTGCCAGACCAACCTGCGCCCCATCTGCCCAGGTTCTTGATCGGTACCTTCGATCTTTGCACTGTTAGGCACGTATTGAAGGTGGGGAGGCAACTCATCGATGATGCTGATATCGGGGGCAAAGCGCGACGTGTGATTTTCAAACACCAGCGAATATGTGACGATTTCACCCATATGCGGATTGGGGTTGCTGACCGATTTGCTGGCCGTCAGGGCGAGTGCCACATCCGGCAGGATCGTCACGGTCGGATCGTCAGGATAGCCATCGCCGTCCGTATCGATATCGGCCGGGTCATCGGGATCGTCAGACAGGATTGAGATGACATTTCCAGCTGGATCAAAGGCGGTTGCTCGGGCTGTATTCATCACGCGACCCGAATCCAGATCGGCCTGCGTCAATCGATACGTTCCGGAAAATGTGGCGTGGTCACTTGCATTTGGCGCGAATTGGGCAATGGGGCCGCCTTGAACTTGGATCTTTGGATCGGAAATCGTCACATTCCGAAGGGTTTGGTTGCCCGTATTTGTCAGGGTGAAACGATAGGTAATCTCGTCCCCAACTGCAGCGGTGCGATTGTCGAGCAGCCTAAGGTGGTCAGTCTTTTGCAGAATGAACCTGGCAGAGGTCGTCAGTTTGATCACGGTCGGATCATCTGGATTACCATCACCGTCAGGGTCGATATTCGTCGGATCATTCGGGTCGTCCGAAACATCGCTGACATCAGTCCCACCGGGATCCTGGCCCTTTACGCTCGCCGAATTGCTGACACGCCCTTGATCAATATCGGCCTGCGTTACCCGATAGCTCGCCGTAAAAGTGCTCTGGTCAACTTGGCCCGGCGCAAGCGATGCCAATGGACCGCCCGACACCTGCACTTGAGCGTCGTCGATCGTCAGATGGCTTAATGTACGATTTCCTGAATTGGTGATGACAAAACCATAGGTGATCATGTCGCCGACAGCACTTGGGTCATTTGCATTTGCTTGCAGAACAGCCGTCTTTTCCAATGACACACGCATATCTGCCGGCAGTACGACTAGGGTCGGGTCATCAGGGTGTCCGTCACCATCGCTGTCGATGTTATCTGGGTTCAGCGGGTCGTCCGACAGGCCAGAGATGGCGTTGCCAGAACCATCTACGCCCGTCGCAATGGCCTGGTTCTGGACAAACCCAGCGTTCACATCCTGCTGTGTCAGCGCATAGTAAGCGGTAAAGACCGCTGTCGCCCCTTTAATAAGGTCGATGCCCCCGGTGCCGTTTTCGTCACTTCCGCCCGAACTATAGTTGGGCGTGGGTATCGCCCCGCTACCCGAGAAGCTCGCCTCGGTCAAAGTCAGGTCATATAGCGTCCAATTACCGGCATTTGTGATGCTATAGGTATAGGTAATGACGTCACCGACATTGGCGATGTCATCGCTACCACGGTCCAGAACGGCGGACTTCTGAAGCATGATTTCGCTTGCAGGAAGCAGGACCGTCGCCACCGCCGTTGCACAACTGGTCGGAAAAGCGATATCGCAAATCTGATAAGGATAGCGATAAGTCCCGGCCGCAGTCCCGGGCGCCACCGTAATTACGCCCGTTAAAGGGTCCATCGTGATCGAGCCCAAAGCGGTCACGGGCGCGGTTCCGGGGGTCAAAACCAGCGCGCTTGCCACAACTGGTTTGCCATAAATCGTGTCGTTGCCCAGTACCGAAGCGGTTTGCCCACCCATCAACCGGTCAATTGGTGCAGCAGAGAAATCATCATCTACTGCCGATATCACCGGGGGCAAAAGCACGACCGTCGGATCATCGGGTTCGCCATCCCCCTCGACATCCAGATCTGTATTGTCGTCGGGGTCATCAGAAATATCCGCCACGGTGCCCCCGCTCTGCACATCGGCGCGCACTGTGGCAGAGTTGGAGAAGCTCGAATGCTGAAGATCAGACGCGGTCAGCGTATAGGTTGCGGTGAAGGTTCCACTATCTGTCGCCCCGGGTGCCAACGACGCGATAGGACCGCCAGACATTTTCACCCCGGGATCGGTAACGACCACATTCCTTAATGCTACGTTCCCAGTGTTGATCACGCTGAAGCGATAACTGATCGTATCGCCAATACGGGCAAGACCATCGCCGCGGTGATTTAGCACCCCCCTTTTTTGCAGCGCGACCGATGGGCTGATTTTCATGGGCGTGAAGTTCGGATCATCATCGCCCCCGGTATCATCCGCAGGATCTTCGCTATCGGTCAGGTCATCAAAATCATTCCCGAGCCGATCGCTGCCCGTGACAGTCGCTTGATTGGTAACACCTCCCGCAAGGATATCCGCGACATCGATGACATAGATCGCACGAAAGACGATCGTATCATTGGGGCGAACATCGGTTGCCAGCCCGTTTCCGTCATAGTCCCCGCCGCCGCTTACATGCACCGCGACAGGTTTGACGCCTGCGCCGCTGAACAGGGTCTCGTCGACGACCACATTATACGCCGTCGACTTCGAGGTGTTTTTATAAGTGTAGGTATAGATGACATGATCGCCAGGATCGGTAACCGTCGGCTGGCCCACCACAGTATTGTCTAAAACCGCATGTTTCGTCGCCCGGATAACCGGGACTTCGCAAACCAACGGGCTGATAATGACATTATCGATCCCGACATCATTGCCGTAATTGCCATTGGGCTGCGAGTTTTCGATGACCAGATTGACCGAGCTGACCGAAGGGGCTGGGACGACGTTCAGCGGTACCTTTCGCCAAATCTCGTCATTCTCCAGGCCGAAATCATGACTGTTGATGTGAGCAAGTCGGGCGCCATCAGCATGGTTTTCCAAATATAGCGTAAAATTTGGCTTCGTGTGGCACCACCATGTATCTGTGTAATAGCATGTCCCGGCAAACTCAGACGAAAACCGAAAGCCCGCCAGGGTGGCACCGACAGGCAAGCTAGGTCGTGTTGACAAAAGGGATTCCCCTCGGGCGTAGGGTATGATTCAAGCT
>NZ_DALZMB010000008.1:0-64723 GCF_032007265.1 Paracoccus sp. (in: a-proteobacteria)
GCGGACTGGACTGCGGGTTGCATCGCCGTCAATGACGAAGAGATCGAAGAAATCTATGCCATGCTGGCGCGCAATGGCACGGGCAAAACCGGCGTTCCGGTCTTCATCTATCCCTGATGACCTCGCTGCTTTGGGCAATGTGATCGCCACCGCGCAAAATGCCAAAGGCCCCGGTTCGGGGCCTTTTTTTTATGCGCTCGTGATAAAGGGCCGGGGTGGACGGCTTTGGGATCGTGGCGAAGGGCCGGGGCTGGTCAATCGATAATGATTTCCGTAGGCGGCAGCGGGTCGGGTGCGCCGTGCTCCAGGTAATCGGCAACGATTTGCGCCAAAGGCAGCGGGGTGATCACCTCGGTCGTTGTTGCCAGATCCTCAAGTCGCCACCAGCGAAACTCGCGGACCAGACGGGCTTCGATCGGATCGGCCATTTCGGGTGTGAAACGCGCGGTTTTGACCAGAAAGTAATCCTCGGACTGGCACCACCGCCGACGGAACAGCGTCAAAGTATGCTGACGCTTCCACAGCTGCGGCCCGATCTTGGGATCGGTCAGGCCCACCTCTTCGTGCAATTCGCGCGACAAGGCCTGCGTGAGCGTCTCACCCGGTTCGACCCCGCCGCCCGGAGTGATCCAAAACGAGCGGCCTTCCAGGCTGAGGCGCATCAGCAAGACCTCGTTTTGCGGCGTGAGCAGGATCGCCCGCACCGAATGCCGCGGGGTTATCCGCTCCATCTTGTGGTTCCTTTACAAAAAACCCGCCGTTGTCCCAACAACGGCGGGTCGCATCCCTTTTGGGGAAATTCGTGCTTAGCGGCCGGTCAGCATGACCCACCAGATTTTGCCGCCCGGCTCTTGGTACCAACCAAGACCAAGCTGGCTGGCTTGGGGGTCCATGATGTTGTCGCGGGTATCGCGCGACTGCATCCAGGCGCCCAGCGTCGCGATGTCATTCTCATAGGTTTCCGAGATATTCTCGCCGACGAGATGGCCCATATAGCCCTGACGCTGAATCCGGTCGAGGGGCGAGGATCCGTCCGAGCCAAAATGCCACGCGCGGTTTTGCGCGGACATGTCGCGCGCATGCGCAACGGCTGCTGCATCCAGCTGCGGGTTCTGCATCATCGGCACCGCACCCTGCGTACTGCGCAGCGTGTTGACCTGACCCAGAATGCGGCTTGGGATGGCGTTCGCCTCGCGCGGGGTGATCGTATAGGCAACGGGCAGCGGCTTGCCGTCCGGCCCCAGCTGCGGCTGTCCGCCCATCGGCTGACATGCAGCCAAAGCGAGGGCTGAAAAAACCGCCAGAATTCGAAGATTCAGCATGGAAACTGTCCCTGATTTTACTTTGCCCCAGCCATAGCGAAGCGGCCCGCACCATTCAAACCAAAGATTGCGTGAAGGCCACACAGCGTAACAACCATGTGGCAATGACGCCAGTTTGAATTGCGCGACTCGCGCGGCGGCCCTAAAGGCAAGGTAGAATTCTTAGGCAACCATCGCGCAAGAAGGCCGCGCTACACGGCCCAAAGTTAGCAGGAGCGAAACATGTCCTCTCCCAACCGGCCGACGCTGTCGCGTCGGAATTTTCTGACCTCGGCGGTGGCCGTTGGTGCTGCTGGTGGCCTTGCTGCCCCAGCTTTTGCGCAGGCGGTTGACGCCTATACCGGTCAGGTGCTGCAAACGGTCGGCCCAACCGGTGCCACGCCGGATGCGGGCATGGTGCAATATGACGCGAATCAGGATTCGCGCCGTAACACCTCGAGCTTCCACATGCAGGATTGGCAGCCCTATTTCAACAATCTGACCAATGGCGCCATCCTGGTCGATCTGAACTCGCGCGCGTTGCATTTCTGGGGCGAGGACGGTCAGACCTACAAGCTGTTCCCGACCTCGGTTCCCGTCAGCCCCGAGCTGACCCGGACCGGCCGGACCGAGATCATCAAGAAGGTCGAGGGCCCAAGCTGGGCGCCCACCCCTTCGATGCGCGAGCGCAACCCGGAATGGCCGGCATTCGTTCCGCCGGGCGACCCCCTCAACCCGATGGGCACCCATGCTTTGTGGCTTAGCTGGCAGTATTACCGCATCCACGGCACGCATGACACGCGCAAGATCGGCCGCAAATCCTCGAACGGCTGCATCGGCATGTATAACGAGCATATCAAGCAGATGTACGATCTGACCAAAGTCGGCACGCAGGTCATGATCATTTAAGCTGATCTGACGGCGTAAATAAGAAAGGCCCCCAATTGGGGGCCTTTTTCTTTTGTCATTGTCCTTTGGGGCGTGATCTGCCCCGGCTAGCTGGCCCTATAGCCAGCCCCCTAAGTTCTCACCGATCAGCGTCGCCAGCATATCAATATGCGCCGGATCATCGTTGAGGCAGGGGATATAGGTAAAGGTCTTACCCCCGGCGTGAACAAAGGCCTCTTGGATCTCGCCCTGAATCTCTTCAAGCGTTTCGACGCAATCGGCGGCAAAGGCCGGTGACATGATCGCAATATCGGTGATGCCCTGTTTGGCAAGCTCGGCGACATGCTCGACCGTATAGGGCCGCAGCCATTCCTCGGTACCGAAGACCGATTGGAAGGTGGTGTCAATGATGCCATCTGCCCAGCCCAGCCGCTCTTTCAGCAACCGCGAAGTTTTTTGACATTGGCAGTGATAGGGGTCGCCCTCCATCAAATAGCGTTTGGGCATGCCGTGATAGCTGACGACCAGCTTGCGCGGCACCTGCCCGCCCAGCTTGCGCTCGACCGATTGCGCCAATGCGTCGATATATTCGGGACGGTCGAAATAGGCCGCAACCGTGCGCGCGGCGGGCTGCCATTTCTGCGTCATCAGCGCGCGGAAGAACTGGTCATTGGCCGTGGCCGAGGTCGCCCCCGCATATTGCGGATAAAGCGGCAGGAACAGGATCTTGTCGCAGCCCGCCTTGACCATGCGATCCACCACATCCGGCGTCGAGGGATTGCCGTATCGCATACAGAAATCAACCATGACACGATCACCCCAAAGTGCCTCGGCCCGCACCTTCAATGCGGCAAGCTGGGCCTTGGTGATGGTCATCATCGGGCTTTCATTGGCCTCGTTGTTCCAGATCGAGCGGTAGTTGGCCCCCGAGGTAAAGGGGCGCTTTGTCAAAATGATGCCCTGCAACAGCGGCTGCCACTTCCATGCCGGATAGTCGATGACGCGCTTGTCGGACAGAAACTCGCTTAGATAGCGGCGCATGGACCAGTAATCCGTGGCATCTGGTGTGCCCAGATTGGCGATCAGCACGCCTATGCGCGGCTTGGCAATGGCGGGATGGTCGGCCGGGGCTTGTGCTGGGATCTTGCTCATTCTTCTTTCCTCTTGCTGGCCAGTGCCTCGGCCAACGACATACGTGCCGAGCCGGGCTTCAATGGCTGCTGCTGGTTATCTGCGGGCGCCCATCCGGTCAGGAACACCAGATCAAAGGTAGCTAGCACCCGCGCAGGATCGGCGGGGTCGGCATGATCTTTAGCGTATATCTCGGCCGCCCGCATCAGGACATCTCGCCGCGTTGGATGGCGCAGCCTTCCGGCCAAGGCATTCGTTTCCCCCATCCCGCGCAAATCAGCGCCAAGGTGAAACAACCCCCGGTAGCTGACACGTTGATGCAGCTGGTCGGCAACCGGCAAGGCCAGACCAGCCCGGCCAAGCAACGCGCCAAGATCGCGAATCTCGCCCATGGGCAAGACCCGAGGCGACAGCCCCGAGGTCACCTCGACCTCGGCACGCGTCAGGCTGTCGCGCAACTCGCCAAGCGTTTCACCGCCCAGACAAGCCACCAACAACAGCCCGTCCGGCCTAAGCGCGCGCGCAGATTGAATCATCTGCCCGACCGGATCATCGGCCCAATGCAGCGCCAATACATGGATCACCAGGTCAAAAGCGCCCGCCTCAAGCGCCAAAGTCTCATTATCTGGGACCACCTGGGCATCGGGCATCGCCGCCTGCCAGAATTGCGGGAATCCGGTGACAATCGCGACGTCGCTAAACGGCTTGTTAATATCTGCAAGTCTATCCTGAATCTCGTCGAGGGCGATTCGATGCAGGAAATCAACCGGCTCGCCGGACCACGCGCGCGCGCGGTGTTGCACCAGCGCCTTGCGGTCGGTCAGGCAATGGGACGGATGTGGCGGGGGGGATGGCGAACGCGAATTCATGGTGGCTTATCTTAATGGGCTGAAGGGCCTGATGAAAGGCACTTTACATCTGGTTTTTCCACCCCAATGCATGGGCTGTGGCGAAACGATCAGCAGTGATGGCGCGCTTTGCCCCAACTGCTGGCGCGAGACCGACTTTATCTCGGGTCTGGCCTGTACAGCCTGTGGCTGCCCCCTGCCGGGAGAGGCCCCAGATCCCGCCCGCGCATCCCAGCCAGATCCGGTTTATTGCGACGACTGCCTGCGCCAGCCCCGCCCCTGGGTGGGTGGGCGTGCCGCCGTGGTCTATAGCGGCGTCGGGCGAAATTTGTGTCTGATGCTCAAACACGGCGATCGGCTGGATCTTGCGCCTCATCTGGGTGATTGGCTGGCGCGGGCCGCGGCCCCGCTGATCGTCCCCGGGATGATCGTGACCGCCGTACCGATCCATCTGCGCAGGCTGTTCAAGCGCAAATACAACCAGGCGTCACAGCTGTCTGCGCGGGTCGCCCGTGCCCATGCCCTGCCTCATCACCCTGACCTGCTAAAGCGCAGCCGTTATAGCCCACCCCAAGATCGCCGCGACGCGGCTGCGCGCTTTGCCAACCAAGCGGACAGCATCACCCTGCCGTCTCGGCATCTAGCTTTGCTCAAAGACCGCCCCGTTCTGGTCATCGACGATGTCATGTCCTCGGGGGCAACGCTGACGGCGGTCACGAATTGCCTGATCGCGGCGGGCGCAGGGCCAATTTCGGTTGCGGTTCTGGCGCGCGCCGTCAAGGACACCTAAATACCCATTCAAACCACTGCCTGCGCCGCCGATGCAGCAATCCCTTAAGGAGCCATTATGGCCAAAGTCGAAATCTATCTGACCCCCACCTGCCCGTTTTGCACCCGCGCCAAGGCCCTATTGGTGAAAAAGGGCGTCCCGTTCGAGGAAATCAACGTTGCAGGCGACCCCGATTTGCGCGCTGCCATGACAGATCGCGCCAACGGCCGCTATACCGTGCCCCAGATCTTCATTGACGACAAACATATCGGCGGCAACGACAACATCCAGGCTTTGGAAATGCGCGGTGAACTTGACGCGCTTTTGGGCCTGTAACCGCCAGAATAACCGCCGCTAGCGCCCTTCCAGCGCGTCGTTTTGAGGTTGGGCCGTCGCCAATCTGGTCTGGGCCCGCCTTGCTGCGATATCCCCTATCCTACCTGCGACGCGCCAGTTTCGGCACCTCGCGTTAGCGGCCTTGCAAGAATGCGCGCGTCCGGGTCAACATACCGGCACGCGCGCTCTGCCTTCATTTGGCACCAGCTCGTGCAAGTTGGGCCGCACCTGCGCGCCCGGGACACGGTGCAAAAAACTTGGTGCAAGGAACGGCTGATGCTGCAAGACGAAACTTTTAAAGCCGGGCTGATCCAGCTTTGCGTGGGCGATGATCCGGCCGCAAATCTGCCCATCACCATCTCGTTTATCCGTGATGCCGCCGCGCGGGGCGCGCGCTTCGTGCTGACCCCCGAGGCGACCAATCTGCTTAGCCCGGATCGCAGCTGGAAAGAGCGCGTCATGCGCACCGAGGCCGAGGACCCCACCCTTGCGGCCTTGCGCGCTTTGGCCGCCGAGCTAGGGATCTGGCTATTGATCGGCTCGCTTTCGCTGCGCTCGGATGATCCTTCGGATCCGCGCTCAATCAACCGAAGCCTGATGATCGGGCCGGATGGCGCCATTCTGGCGCGCTACGACAAAATCCACATGTTCGACGTGACGATTTCAGAAAGCGAATCCTATCGCGAATCTGCCTCGTTCCGCCCCGGAGCACAGGCGGTGGTTGTACAAGGTCCGGCGGGGGCTACGGCGCCGATCGGCCTTTCGATCTGCTATGACGTGCGTTTTGCCTATCTTTACCGTCGTCTGGCCAAGGCCGGGGCACGGATTTTGACAGTTCCTGCCGCCTTCAACGACACGACGGGCGCCGCACATTGGGAGGTGCTTTTGCGCGCACGCGCCATCGAAACCGGCTCTTTCGTGCTGGCACCCGCGCAATGTGGGACCCATGCGACGCCACATACGCCCGATGCGCCCGCGCGCCGGACCTGGGGACATTCGCTGGCGGTCGCTCCCTGGGGAGAGGTTTTGGCCGATGGCGGAAACAACCCGGGCGCGACTGTTGTGGCCCTTGACCTTGGCGCAGCTGATAGGGCACGGTCCCGCGTCCCTTCCCTGACGCATGACCGCGATTTTACTGGCCCATGACCAATACAACCGACAGCCCTCCGCGTATCACCTCGGCGAGCGCCGCTTCGACAGATGCATTGGCCGCAAGCCTGTTTTCCGAGGTATTCATTGCCGACCAGCTTGCCCGTGAACTGGTCAGCCGTGCCTTGCCCGGCGGGATGCGTATTTCGCATTTTTCGGTGCTGAACCTTTTGGCCCATCTCAATGTCGAGCGCACCCCAGCCGAACTGGCCGAGGCGTTCCACGTCACCCGCGGCGCGATGACCAATACTTTGTCCAAGCTGGAATGGGCGGGGCATATCCATATCCGCCCCGATTGGGATGATGCCCGCCGCAAGTTCGTGGGCATCAGCCCGGCAGGTCGCGCCGCACGAGATGCTGCATTGGCCTCTTTGATGCCCCAGATCGCCGAGGTCGTGCGCGACGTGGGTGCAGATCAGATCCGCACCACGCTTCCTGTGCTCAGGATGCTGCGCAAGCGCTTGGAAGAAACCGACAAATCAGGCAGCTAAGCCCCTAAGCCAAGGAATGGCGCGCCACCTGCGCGCCGATTTTCTTAGCCGTGCCGCAAGGCGGTCATGGCGTAATTGACCGACAGATCGCGCGGCGACAGCGACCAGCTCCAGCCCAAGGGATTAAAGACCATCCCCATGCGATCGGCGACCAGAAAGCCCGCGCCGCCGGCCATCGCACTTAGCTCATCTGGCGTGATGAAACGGCGCCAGTCATGGGTGCCTTTGGGCAACCAGCGCATCACCCATTCCGCCCCCAAGATTGCCACGGCAAAGCTTTTGGCGGTGCGGTTCAGCGTCGAGATGACGGACAGACCGCCCGGACGCAGCAAATCATGGCAGGTCTGCACAAAGGCGGCCGGATCGGCAACATGTTCGACGATCTCCAGCGCGACGACGACATCGAACTGACGTCCCTCGCTGGCCAGGCTCTCGGCGGTGACGTTGAGATATTCGATCTCAAGGCCCTGCTCTTGTGCATGCAGGGATGCGACGGCGATATTGCCCGGCGCGGCATCCGCGCCCGTCACCTTGGCACCCAAGCGCGCCAGGGGCTCCGAGATCAGCCCACCGCCGCAGCCGATATCCAGAATGCGCAGCCCCGCGAAGGGCTGATCCGCGCGCAGGTCCAGCGAAAACTCGGCGGCAATCTGGGTCACGACATAGTCCAGCCGGGTCGGGTTGAGCATGTGCAGCGGTTTGAACTTGCCGTTGGGGTCCCACCAGTCACGGGCCATTGCCTGAAACTTGGCGACCTCGGCGGGGTCGATGCTGCTTTGATATTGGGGCGATGTCATCTTGCCGTCCTTGCTGTGGCGGGCGCGCGCAAGGCATTGTATAGTCACCTCATGGACAGATTGGCAGGGCAAATCGGCGGCTATCCGTCGCATGGCAGGCTTCATCCGCAGGTCGACCCTTACGACCAGCGCGTGATTGATGTGGGCGATGGTCATCAGATCTACGTCGAGCAATGTGGCAATCCCGATGGGCCTGCGGTCATCGTGCTGCATGGTGGGCCGGGCGGTGGTTGCAGCCCGTTCATGCGCCGCTTTTTTGACCCCAATCATTACCGCTGCATCCTTTTCGATCAGCGTGGCTGCGGACGTTCGCGCCCTCGTGCCCGCGTCGAGGCCAACACCACCGAGCACCTGATCGCAGACATCCAGACCATCCGCGCCACATTGGGAATTGGCCCGGCTGTTCTGTTTGGTGGCAGCTGGGGGGCAACGCTGGCGCTTGCCTATGCTCAGGCCCACCCCGAGGCGGTGACGGCTCTTGTGCTGCGCGGCGTCTTTTTGGGCATGAAACGAGAGCTGGATTGGTTCTACCGGGGCGGCGCCGCGCGCTTTTTCCCGGATCGTTGGGCGCATTTTCTGGCCCCCATTCCCGAAAGCGAGCATGCCGATCCGATCGCGGCCTATCATCAGCGCCTGTTTTGCGGCGATCTGACCCGCGAGATTCGCTTTTCCCTGCCCTGGATCAACTGGGAAAATGCTTTGGCGGGCTTGGAAATCACCAGTTCGGGCCATGCACCGCCCGATTACGCCCGCACTTTTGCCCGCCTGGAGAGCCATTATTTCTTCAACAACTGCTTTCTTGCCGAGGGTCAGCTTCTGCGCAATCTGCACCGCATCGCTCATTTGCCGGCCGTAATCGTGCAGGGGCGCTATGACATGGTCTGCCCGCCCCAAAGCGCCTATGAGCTTGCGCAAAACTGGCCCGGTTGCGATTTGCGGCTGGTTCCGGCATCAGGGCACGCCCTGTCCGAGCCGCGAATCACCGCCGAACTGGTGCGTGTCATGGATGCCATGCGCTAGCTTGCTGCGCAGTTCGCGCCGTGCGGAACCGCAGATCCGCCGGGGCCGATAACTCTGGCTTGCGACGGGTTTTTCTTGGCCTGCACCACGGCAGCCTTGCGCCAGCAGGCCAGTTGCGCTATATGCTAGCCAACAGCGGCGCAGGCTTCCACCCCCTGCCCATCCCAAAATTCGCACGGGCCGCTCGGCCCGTTTTTCGTATTTGGAGACCATATGAGCAACCTCGTTGCCAAGACGGCTATCGACCGGCGTTTGGCTGACATCATTCAGCCGGTGATCGAGGATCTGGGTTTCGAGCTGGTTCGAGTTCGCCTGCAAGGTGGCAAGACCGCGACGCTCCAGATCATGGCGGACCGTCCCGAAGGCGGTATCAACGTCGACGATTGCGCCGTTATTTCCACGGCAATCAGCGCGACGCTGGATGTCGAAGACCCGTTGGAAGACGCCTATCATCTGGAAGTATCCAGCCCGGGCATTGACCGCCCGCTGACTCGCCTCAAGGATTTCGAAACCTTCGAAGGCTATGAGATCCGGCTGGAAACGAATCAGGCCATCGATGGCCGCAAGCGCTTTAAGGGCATGCTTGCCGGAATCGAGGGCGATGAAGTTCTGATCAATGTCGAAGAAGGCACGATCGGGCTGAACTTCGACTGGCTCAGCGATGCCAAGCTCGTTCTGACCGAAGAGCTGATCGCCGAAATGCTGCGTCAGAAAAAAGAAGCGGGCATCGAGATCGATAATCTTGACGAAGATGCTTTCGACGAAATCGAAACCGATCCCGGCGAAGCCGGCGACTCGAAGGAGTGAGCAATGGCAATCACCTCTGCGAACCAGCTTGAACTGCTGCAGACAGCCGAAGCGGTCGCCCGCGAAAAGATGATCGAGCCCGAGCTCGTCATCGAGGCGATGGAAGACAGCCTCGCCCGGGCAGCCAAGTCGCGCTACGGCGCCGAAATGGATATTCGCGTCAAGATCGACCGCAAGACCGGCCATGCGACCTTTACGCGCGTGCGCACCGTTGTCGAAGATGACGCGGTCGAGAACTATCAGGCTGAACTGACCGTCGAGCAGGCCAAACCCTATATGGCCAATCCGCAAGTCGGCGACGAAATCGTGGACGAGGTTCCCCCGGTCGAGCTGGGCCGCATCGCCGCGCAATCGGCCAAGCAGGTCATTTTGCAGCGCGTGCGCGAAGCAGAACGTGATCGTCAGTACGAAGAATTCAAAGACCGCGCAGGCACGATCATCAACGGTGTCGTCAAGCGCGAGGAATACGGCAATATTATCGTGGACGTGGGTCGTGGCGAAGCCATCCTGCGCCGCAACGAAAAGATCGGCCGTGAAAGCTATCGCCCCAACGACCGCATCCGCGCCTATGTCAAAGATGTTCGCCGCGAAACCCGTGGCCCGCAGATCTTCCTGTCGCGTACCGATCCGCAATTCATGGCGGAACTGTTCAAGATGGAAGTTCCGGAAATCTATGACGGCGTGATCGAGATCAAAGCCTGCGCCCGTGATCCGGGGTCGCGCGCCAAGATTGCCGTGATTTCTTACGATAACTCGATCGACCCGGTTGGCGCTTGCGTCGGCATGCGCGGCTCGCGCGTGCAGGCTGTTGTCGGCGAGCTTCAGGGCGAGAAAATCGACATCATTCCGTGGTCGGATGATCACGCGACCTTCCTGGTCAACGCGCTTCAGCCCGCCGAAGTCGCAAAAGTTGTCTTCGACGAAGAAGCCAACAAGATCGAGGTCGTGGTTCCTGACGAGCAATTGTCGCTGGCCATCGGCCGTCGCGGCCAGAACGTGCGCCTGGCCAGCCAGCTGACCGGTCTGGACATCGACATCTTGACCGAAGAAGAAGAATCCAAGCGCCGTCAGGCCGAATTCAACGCCCGCACGCAGCTGTTCGTGAATGCGCTGGATCTGGACGAGTTCTTTGCACAGCTTTTGGTCGCCGAAGGCTTCACCAACCTGGAAGAAGTCGCTTACGTCGATCTGGACGAGCTGCTTTCGATCGAGGGCGTGGACGCTTCGACCGCAGACGAGCTGCAAACCCGTGCCCGCGAACATCTGGAAGCCGCCAACAAGGCTGCTCTAGACAATGCCCGCGCCATGGGTGCCGAGGATAGCCTGATCAACTTCGAGGGTCTGACCCCGCAGATGGTCGAGGCTTTGGCAAAAGACGATATCAAGACGCTGGAAGATTTCGCGACCTGCGCCGACTGGGAACTGGCCGGTGGCTGGACCTCGCAGAACGGTCAGCGCGTCAAGGATGACGGCCTGCTGGAAGGCCTTGGCGTCACATTGGAAACTGCCCAGTCCCTGATCATGACCGCCCGCGTAATGCTGGGTTGGGTCGATCCGACCGAAAACGAAGGCGCGATCGATGATGAAGAGACTGATGGCGACAACGAAGAGGAGGCCGGGGTGTAACGCCCCGGGAACTGCATGACACGCGGGGGCCAAACCAAGGACCGCGAGACGCCCGAACGGCGCTGCATCGTCACCGGAGAGGTGCAGCCCAAAACTGGGCTGATCCGCTTCGTGGCAAGCCCTGACGGGGACGTAGTACCAGATCTCGCAGAAAAATTGCCCGGCCGGGGCTTCTGGGTCACGGCCGATCGTACTATATTGACCAGAGCGATGGCCAAGGGACTGTTCTCGCGTGGCGCGAAAGCCCCCGTCACCGCTCCCGACGACCTTCTTGATCTTATCGAGGCCGGACTTGCACGACGTGTCGTCGAGCTGATCTCGCTAAGCAGAAAGACAGGCAATGCGGTCGCCGGATTTGAGAAGGTGAAGGGCTGGCTGGCGCTTGGTAAGGCGAAAGTCTTGCTTCAAGCATCAGACGGATCGGATCGCGGAAAGGGCAAGCTATGGACACCGGAAGGTGGTCGATGGTTTGGCTGTATGACCGCGTCAGAATTGGGTTTGTCCTTTGGGCGTGATCATGTCATACACAGCGCGCTTGCGCCTGGGGGCCTGACCCGCAACGTGATCAGGGACGCGAGCAGACTGCAAGGTCTGCGGGGGCATGACGGCGGGACACCTGCCGGGAAGGAATGAAAATCGGAATGAGCGATACTGACGGAAAAAAACCCCTTGGCGTTGGTGGTGGTGCGGGCCGTTCGGGCCACGTGAAGCAAAGCTTCAGCCACGGTCGGACCCATAATGTGGTTGTTGAAACCAAACGCAAGCGCGTTGTTGTGCCGGCTAAGCCTGGCGCAGCCTCGACGGCACGTCCGGGTTCGCCAGCGGCTCTGGCCAGCGACCCCTCCAAGCGTCCCGCAGGCATCTCCGAAGCCGAAATGGAGCGCCGCCTGAAGGCTCTTGCCGCTGCAAAAGCGCGCGAGGCCTCTGAGGCTGAAGCCCGTGTGGCCGAGGAAAAAGCTCGCGAAGAAGAGCGTGAGCGCCGCCGCGCCGAGCTGGAAGCCAAAGAACGCGAAGAGCGTGAGCGCGTTGAAGCGCTGCGCCTGAAAGAAGAAGAAGACGCCCGCCGCGCCCGCGAGGCCGAGCTGCGTGCCCAAAAGCGTGAGGAAACCCGCGCGAAACCGGCCGAAGCCCGTCCCGTGACCCCGGCTGACCGCGCTGCTGCAGAAATCGCCGCTGCGCGCGCCGAGACCAAAGGTGTGTCCACCGTTGGTCCGCGCGCCAAGACCGAGCGTGAGCGCACCCAAGACGATCGCGACAGCCGCAACAAGGCGCGCGATGACAACCGTCGCACCACTGGCAAGCTGTCGCTGACCCAGGCTTTGGGTGACGGCGAAGGTGGCCGCCAGCGCTCGCTTGCTGCGATGAAGCGCAAGCAAGAAAAGGCACGTCAAAAGGCCATGGGCGGTGCGCTCAAGGCTGAAAAACAGGTCCGCGACGTTCAGTTGCCGGAAACCATCGTGATCTCGGAACTTGCAAACCGCATGGCCGAGCGCACCCCGGATGTCATCAAATCCTTGATGCGCATGGGTCTGATGGTCACGGCCAACCAGTCGATCGATGCTGATACCGCCGAGCTGGTGATCGAGGAATTCGGCCACAAGACGATCCGCGTGTCGGATTCGGATGTGGAACAAGTCATCGACACGGTCGAGGATAAAGCCGAAGACCTGCAGTCGCGTCCCCCGGTCATCACGATCATGGGCCACGTCGACCACGGAAAAACCTCGCTTTTGGACGCGATTCGCAATGCGAATGTCGTTTCGGGCGAAGCGGGCGGCATTACCCAGCACATCGGGGCCTATCAGGTCAAAGCCAAGAATGGCTCGATCCTGACCTTCCTCGACACCCCCGGCCACGCGGCCTTCACCTCGATGCGGGCCCGTGGCGCGCAGGTGACGGATATCGTGGTTCTGGTGGTTGCGGCTGATGACGCCGTGATGCCGCAGACGGTCGAAGCGATCAACCACGCTAAAGCGGCAAAAGTGCCGATGATCGTGGCGATCAACAAAGTCGATAAACCGGCTGCGAATCCGCAGAAGGTCCGCACCGATCTGCTGCAGCACGAAGTCGTTGTCGAAGCGATGTCAGGCGATGTGCAGGATGTCGAGATTTCGGCGAAAACCGGTCAGGGCCTGGATCAACTTCTTGAAGCAATCGCGCTTCAGGCAGAGATCCTCGAGCTGAAATCGAACCCCAACCGCGCCGCATTGGGCGCTGTGATCGAGGCTCAGCTTGACGTTGGCCGTGGTCCGGTTGCGACGGTTCTGGTTCAGAACGGCACGCTTAAGCGCGGCGATATCTTCGTCGTCGGCGAGCAGTGGGGCAAGGTCCGCGCGCTGATCAACGACAAAGGCGAGCGCATTGAAGAAGCTGGCCCTTCGGTTCCGGTCGAGGTTCTGGGTCTGAACGGCACGCCGGAAGCCGGCGATGTTCTGAACGTCGTCGAGACCGAGGCACAGGCACGCGAGATCGCGGATTACCGCATCCAGCAGTCCAAAGACAAACGTGCTGCGGCTGGTGCTGCAACCACGCTGGAACAGCTGATGGCGAAAGCCAAGGCCGACCAAAGCGTCTCGGAACTGCCGGTGATCATGAAGGCCGACGTGCAGGGTTCTGCCGAAGCCATCGTGCAGGCGCTGGAAAAAATCGGCAACGACGAAGTCCGCGTGCGCGTTCTGCACTCGGGTGTCGGTGCGATTACCGAAAGCGATATTGGTCTGGCCGAAGCTTCGGGCGCACCTGTCATTGGCTTCAACGTCCGTGCGAACGCCCCTGCCCGTGCAGCGGCGAACCAAAAAGGCGTCGAGATCCGCTATTACTCGATCATCTACGATCTGGTCGATGATATCAAAGCGGCGGCCTCGGGCCTGCTGTCGGCCGAAGTGCGCGAGCATTTCATCGGCTATGCATCGATCAAAGAGGTCTTCAAGGTCTCGGGGATCGGCAAGGTCGCAGGCTGTCTGGTTACCGAAGGTGTCGCCCGCCGTTCGGCTGGTGTGCGTCTGCTGCGTGACAACGTGGTTATCCACGAAGGCACGCTTAAGACCCTCAAGCGCTTCAAGGATGAAGTCAAAGAGGTCCAGTCGGGTCAGGAATGCGGTATGGCCTTCGAGAACTACGACGACATTCGCGCAGGCGATGTCATCGAGATCTTCGAGCGCGAAGAGGTCCAGCGCAAGCTGTGATCCCCAAGTCGCAAGACACAAAAAGGGCGCCCTTGTGGCGCCCTTTTTCATATACGGTCTATTGAGACGGCCTTTGCCCGGATGACATCCCATGGGCATTTCCCTTGGCGACGTCCACCCCATCGCTGCCTGATCGCGCAAATGGGCAAAAGAAAAGGGACGCAGCCTCCCGCCGCGTCCCTTTCGGTTTCATTGGACCGTATCGATCAAGTCTTAGACGACTGGCTTGCCAACATAGGTGTTGTTGCCGACCCGAACGACGATATTTCCATTGGAAACCTGACGCTCGAAGATGCCCTGGACTGAAATACAGCTGCCGATGGTTATCGTGCGAATCATGCCCATTCTCCTCTCCTCTGATGTCTTAATTTCGACATAAAAAAATCAGGAAGTTAATAATGTTTCGTTAACTTCTGCTGAGGGGTCAGATTAATTCCTCGGGATCGAGGGGGCGTGTGGCACTAAAGCAACTCTCTTAGCACAGGAATCAGCGGAAGATCGGCCGGTGGCATAGGATAGCTGCTCAGGTCCTGAGCGCGCACCCAAGCCAGCTTTTGCCCCTCTTGCGGCTGCGGGATACCGTTCCAGCGCCGACAGGCGTAAAGCGGCATCAGCAGGTGAAAATCGTCATAGCTATGGCTGGCAAAAGACAAGGGCGCCAGGCAGGACGCCCAGGTATCGATGCCCAATTCCTCTTGCAGCTCGCGGATCAACGCCTGTTCGGGCGTCTCACCGGGATCGACTTTACCGCCCGGAAACTCCCAAAGACCGGCGAGGGATTTCCCCTCGGGTCTTTGGGCCAAGAGAATGCGGCCGTCAGCATCAATCAGCGCCACGGCCGCCACCAGCAAGATTTTCACGAGCGATAATCCGCGTTGATGTCGATATAGCGATGGGTCAAATCGCAGGTCCAGACCGTCTTGGTGGCGCGGCCAAGCCCCAGATCCACCCCGATCACCAGCTCCGAGCGCTTCATATAGGCGCTGGCCTTGACCTCGTCGTAATCAGGCGAACGCCACCCTTTTTCCGCCAAAACCATATCGCCAAAGCGAATGGTCAGCAGATCGCGGTCCGCCTGCGCACCGGATTTGCCGACCGCCATGACCACGCGGCCCCAGTTGGCATCTTCGCCTGCGATGGCGGTTTTGACCAAGGGGGAATTGGCGATTGCCATTGCCACGCGATGGGCATCCAGCTTGCTGGCCGCCCCCGTGACCTTGACCTCGACAAATTTCGTGGCGCCCTCGCCGTCGCGCACGACCTGCTTGGCCAGATCCTGCATCACATTGGTCAGGGCTTTGGTAAAGTCGCGCACGACCTTGCTGCGCATATCGGTCAAGGCCGCCGCGGTGGATTTCCCAGTCGCCGCCACGATCAAAGCATCAGAGGTCGAGGTATCGCTATCGACCGTGATGGCGTTGAAGGTCTGATCCAACTGGCGCGAGACGATCTTTTGCAACGCATCCGGCGCGATTTTTGCGTCGGTAAAGATATAGACCAGCATCGTTGCCATATCAGGCGCGATCATCCCCGAGCCCTTGGCGATGCCCGCGATGCGGATCGGGCCGCCCTCGCCCATGATCTCGGCCGCCGACCCCTTGGGGAAGGTGTCCGTGGTCATGATGGCCTCGGCAGCGCCGTCGATGGCCGCAGGGTCCAGATCAGCCGCCAGGGCGCCAATCGCCGCCACGATGCGATCATGTGGCAAGGGCTCGCCAATGACGCCTGTCGAGGACGAAAAGACGCGCGCTTGCGCCACGCCCAGCTGCTGTGCCACCGCAGCCGTCACCGCATCAACCGAGGCCTGACCAGCTGCGCCGGTAAACGCATTGGCATTGCCCGAGTTGACCACAATCGCGGCACCGCCCGTGGTGTCTTGCTTGCCCGCCAGCTTGGCCTGACAGTCCAGAATGCTGGCTGCGCGGGTCGAGGATTTCGTGAAAGCGCCCGCGATCGCCGTGCCCGGTGCCAACTTGACCAGCATGACATCCGTGCGACCTTTGTATTTCACCCCAGCCGCACCGGCGGCAAATTCGACCCCATCGATGACCGGAAGGTCAGGGAAGGAAACAGGTGCCAGCGGCGAGATGATCTTGGTCTTGGCGGTGGGAACCGCAGCCGAAGCCTGAGCCAAGGGCGCAGCCCCCAGTACCGACCCCGATGCCGCCCCGGGTGCCGCCACCGGTGCCGCCTCTGCAACGACCCGCGCTGCTTTCAGCTTTTTGATCTTTTTCTTAAGTGACTTCACCTTTTCGGCATCGGTCAGCTTCTTGTTCTTTTTATCATCGCTAGCCATGGATCACTTCTCCAGCAGGTCGGTTTTGTTCAGCAATTCGGGGCTAAGATCGGGGGTTTTCTCGATCTTGGCATCCGCTACGCTTTTTTGGATTTCAGCCTCGACGCGGTCACGGCGGACCTGAACGGCCAGCTGGTCTTTGACCTCTTCGAATTTCGGAGCCTCAAGCTGGCGCGTCTCGATCAGCTTGATGACATGCCAGCCGAACTGGGTCTCAACCGGCTTGGAAATCTCGCCCGCCTTCAGCGTTTTCACGGCCTCGGCAAAAGGCGCGACCATCTGTTCGGGCTGGAACCAGCCCAATTCGCCCTTGTTCGGACCCGAGGCCTGATCGGTGGATTTTTCTTCGGCCAGCTTGCCGAAATCCTCGCCTTTGGCCAGATCGGCCTCGATTGCCTTGGCCTCATCCTCGGTCTTCACCAGAATATGAGCGGCGTGGAATTCGGTTTTGGGGGCAGTCTCTGCGCCAAAGGCCTTTTCATACACGGCCCGCAGCTCTTCGTCGCTGGGTTCGCTCGCGGCAACTTGTTCCAAAACCGCGCCCGCCAGATAGGCGCGGCGATCCAGCTCAAGCACCGCGGTATCACGTGCGGTCAATTTATCGGCTTTTTTCTGTCCAACGGCAGTCTGGCGGATCATTTGATCCAGCATCAGATCCCAAAGCGCAACAGGCGGAAGGTTCGCAACCGCGTCCTCGCCCATGCCGTCTTTCATCGCGATCATCTGACCAAGCGTGATATCTTCGCCATTCACCTTGGCGACAACCGTATCGGCTGTGGCCTCTGCCGCCTGGGCAAATACAGGTGTTGTGGCCAGAATCGCCAGGACAAGGGCAGGTTTCAGCATGGATTTCCCCTTTGCGGGACAGGCCGATCCCCGAGGGTAAAACGGCGCAAGCGTTGACAGATGGGCAGGCGAAGCATACATCCGGCTCAACCGATAATGCGCGCCCGCCGCCGTTATTCCGGTCCTTTAGATAGGGCATGGGCAATGGTTCGGGCAAGTGGCCGTTAGGGCTGTGCGCTTCCCCGATACACGAATTTTGAAGGCTCATATGCTCGGCTTCGGATCTCTGGCGAAAATGGTCTTTGGTACGCCCAATGACCGCAAGGTAAAGGCAACCCGTCCTATCGTCGCACAGATCAACGCTTTGGAACCAAAATTCCAGGCGATGTCTGACGAGGACCTTATCGGCAAAACCCGTGAACTTCAGGGTCGCGCCCAATCTGGCGAGTCGCTGGACAAGCTTCTTCCCGAAGCTTTTGCCAACTGCCGCGAGGGCGCGCGTCGTGCGCTTGGCCTTCGTGCGTTTGACGTGCAGCTGATGGCAGGGATCTTTCTGCATCAGGGCAATATCGCCGAAATGAAGACCGGCGAGGGCAAGACCCTGATGGCCACCTTCCCGGCCTATCTGAACGCCCTGGCAGGCAAGGGCGTGCATATCGTCACCGTCAACGACTATCTGGCCAAGCGCGATGCGGGCTGGATGAGCAAGGTCTATGGCCAGCTGGGCATGACGACAGGCGTCGTCTATCCGTTCCAGCCCGACGACGAAAAGCGCGAAGCCTATCGCGCCGACGTGACCTATGCGACCAACAACGAGCTGGGCTTTGACTACCTTCGCGACAATATGAAGGGCTCGGTCGAGCAAATGTCCCAGCGTGGGCATTTCTACGCCATCGTCGACGAGGTCGATTCGATTTTGATCGACGAGGCACGCACGCCTTTGATCATTTCGGGTCCGTCGCAGGATCGCTCGGAGCTTTACCGTGTGCTGGATAAATATATCCCCGAGCTGACGCCCGAGCATTACAAGCTGGACGAAAAGACCCGCAATGCCACCTTCACCGAAGAGGGCAACGAATATCTGGAGCAGCGCCTAACCGAGACAGGCGTTCTGCCCGCCGGTCAGACGCTTTACGATCCCGAATCCACGACGATCGTTCACCACGTCAATCAGGCCTTGCGCGCCCACACGCTGTTCCAGCGTGACCAGCATTACATCGTTCGCGATGGCGAAATCGTTCTGATCGACGAATTCACCGGCCGCATGATGTCGGGTCGCCGCCTGTCGGACGGTCTGCATCAGGCGATCGAGGCCAAAGAAGATGTCCAGATCCAGCCAGAAAACGTGACGCTGGCCTCGGTCACCTTCCAAAACTACTTCCGCCTTTATGAAAAACTGGGCGGCATGACCGGTACTGCGGCCACCGAGGCCGAAGAATTTGCCGAAATCTACAAGCTGGGCGTGGTCGAGGTTCCGACCAACCGTCCGATCCAGCGCATCGACGAACACGACCGCGTCTATCGCACCGCGAATGAAAAATATGCGGCCGTTCTTGAGACGATCAAAGAAGCACATGCCAAGGGCCAGCCGATGCTGGTCGGCACGACCTCGATCGAAAAGTCCGAAATGCTGTCCGAGATGCTGACCAAAGCCGGCATCCCCCATAATGTGCTGAACGCCCGCGAGCACGAGCGCGAGGCCTTTATCGTCGCCGAAGCCGGCAAGATGGGCGCCGTCACCATTGCCACCAACATGGCAGGTCGCGGGACCGACATTCAGCTGGGCGGCAACGTCGACATGAAGGTCATGGAGGCCCTGGCCGCCAACCCCGACGCCGAACCCGATGAGGTGCGCGCCGCCGTCGAAGCCGAGGTCGCTGCCTCGAAGAAAGAGGTCCAGGAAGCGGGCGGTCTGTTCGTTCTTGCGACCGAGCGCCACGAAAGCCGCCGGATCGACAACCAGCTGCGCGGCCGCTCGGGTCGTCAGGGCGATCCCGGTCGTTCGCTGTTCTTCCTGTCGCTTGAAGATGACCTGATGCGCATCTTCGGCTCGGAGCGTCTGGAAAAGGTTCTGTCGACGCTTGGCATGAAGGAAGGCGAGGCGATCATTCACCCTTGGGTGAATAAATCGCTGGAACGCGCCCAGGCCAAAGTCGAAGGCCGCAACTTTGATATTCGCAAGCAATTGCTGAAATTCGACGATGTGATGAACGACCAGCGCAAGGCCATTTTTGCGCAGCGCCGCGAGATCATGGAGGCCGAAGAGGTCGCCGAGATCACTGCCGATATGCGCGAACAGGTCATTGCCGATCTGGTCGATCAATACCTTCCGCCCAAGTCCTATGCCGAGCAGTGGGATATTCAGGGCTTGAAGGCCGCGACGGTCGAGCAGCTGAACATGGACCTGCCCATCGCCGATTGGGTTTCCGAAGATGGCGTCGATCAAGATGTCATCCGCGAGCGGATCGAAACCGCGACGGCCGAATACATGGCCCAGAAGGTCGAGCAGTTCGGCGCCGATAATATGAACCAGATCGAAAAACAGGTCCTGCTGCAGCAGATCGACGCGAAATGGCGCGAACATCTGATCAAGCTCGAGCATCTGCGTTCGGTCGTCGGTTTCCGTGGCTATGCGCAGCGCGATCCGCTGTCGGAATATAAGACCGAAAGCTTCCAGCTTTTCGAATCGCTGCTTGAAGGGATGCGCTCTGACGTAACCCAACAGCTTGCCCGCATCCGCCCGCTGACCGATGAGGAACGCGAGCAGATGATGCGTGAATACGCCCAGCAGCAGGCCGAGGCCCAGCAGTCGCTGCAGCCTGAACATGAGGATGCCGAGGTTGTCCCCGTTGCGGGTCGCGTGCCGGGCTTTGATGCCGAGGACACAACGACCTGGGGCAATCCCTCGCGCAATGCCCCCTGCCCTTGCGGTTCGGGTGAAAAGTTCAAACATTGCCACGGCCGTCTGGCCTAAGCCCGCGACGGAAATGCTGATCAGACTCAAAAAGGCGGCCATTATGGCCGCCTTTTTCAATTGTTGCCCCGATTGGGGTGGTGCAAGCAAAATCTGATTTGGTTAATCGGCGACCAGCATATAGCCGGTGCCACGCACGGTATGCAAAAAGCGCGGCTCTTTTGGATCTGCTTCGATCTTGCGGCGCAACCGGGTGATCTGCACGTCGATCGCGCGCTCGAAATTCTCGCTTGGCTCATCCGAAGGGGTGCGCCCCAGCTCTTCGATCAACTCGGTGCGGCTGACCGGCTCGCCCGGCGTATCGGCCAGCCTGCGCATCAACACCTGCTCGGTTCCGGTTAGCCGCATGATGGTGTCACCCTGCCACAGCTCACCCTTATCGATGTCATACCGCAGCGCGCCAAGCGTCAGGAACTTTGGCCCGCGCGCCTCGGATGCTGGCATCCGGCGCAAGATCGCGGCAATCCGCAGCAGCAATTCGCGCGGCTCGAAGGGCTTGGCCAGATAGTCATCGGCACCGCTTTCCAGCCCGGTGATCCGGTCACCGATCTCGCCTTTGGCGGTCAGCAACAAGATCGGCGTGCTCATGCGTTTGCGCAGATCGCGCGTCAGCGTGACCCCATCCTCGCCCGGCATCATGACATCCAAAACGATCAGGTCGAAATCCAGCCCCGCCAGCAACCGCCGGGCATGGGCCGCGTCTGCGGCCGTGCTGACCAGATAGCCGCTGCGAATCAAAAAGCGCCGCAGCAATGTGCGGATACGCTCATCATCATCAACGATTAGGATATGGGCTTCGGTCACAGGATCACGCTTCGTTTTCGGGTTTCATCGCACGATACTGGCGAAGCGTGTCGCGGTCCATCATCGCTTCCATGACCTGCCGAAAGCCCGCGACGGCCTGCGGGCCGACGGTGCGATAGGCATTGCGCAAACGGGTGCGTTGGGGCTCGGACAGGCGGCGCTCCAGCGCGGTCCCGGCATCTGTCAGGTACAAAAGCCGCTCGCGGCGGTCGCGCCGGCCCACGCGGCTTTCCACCAGCT
Source organism: Paracoccus sp. (in: a-proteobacteria) (assembly GCF_032007265.1). Classification (GTDB taxonomy): domain Bacteria; phylum Pseudomonadota; class Alphaproteobacteria; order Rhodobacterales; family Rhodobacteraceae; genus Paracoccus. Next base: position 21,449 of record NZ_DALZMB010000008.1, read on the forward strand.
TGGCCTCGAGCAGCGCCCGCAGCACCCGGTTCAGCGATTGCTTGGTGACTTGCAACACATCCAAAAGCGCCGAGACTGTCAGCCCCGGCTCGCGGCCAATGAAATACAAAGCGCGGTGATGGGCGCGCCCATAATCAATCTCGTTCAGGATCTGGTCCGGGTCCGAGGTGAAGGCGCGATAGGAAAAATAGATCGCCTCGATCCCGCGGCGGATCTGCTCATCTGTCAGAAACAACAAGCTTTCGCTGTTGATCCCGCTCACATTCGGCTTGTCCTGCATGGGCCCCCTCCTGCATCATCTTGCTGATTATTACGTCAGCTTTGTTGACTTTCCAATCATAAATGGATAATGATCCGCCAAGATGCGCAACTTTCTTTGCCTTGAGGCTTCAGTTTCGCAACAATCATTACCGGATAGCAGGTGGAGTGTATTATGGCAGGCGCATATGATGACCGTGACGGCAAGATCTGGATGGACGGCAAGCTGGTGGATTGGCGCGATGCGCAGGTCCATATCCTGACCCATGCCCTGCATTACGCAAGCTCGGTCTTTGAAGGAGAGCGTTGCTACAACGGCAAGATCTTTAAGGGTCACGAGCATTCTCTGCGCCTGATCGAATCGGCACGTCTGCTGGATATGCCCTCGCCCTATACGGCCGAAGAAATCGATGCTGCAAAAGCCGAGGTTCTGCGCGCCAACGGCTTTGAAAACGCCTATGTCCGCGCGCTGATGTGGCGTGGTTCGGGCACCGAAATGGGCGTTTCGGCCAAGGGCAACCCGGTTCGCATGGCGGTCGCGGCCTGGGAATGGGGCGCCTATTATGGCGATGCGAAATGGGATGGCGCCAAGCTGGATGTTGCGAAATGGAAGCGTCCTGACCCGGAAACCATTCCGGTCGCCGCAAAGGCCGCGGGTCTTTATATGATTTGCACCATGTCCAAACATGCCGCCGAAGCCAAAGGCTGCTCGGATGCTTTGTTCATGGATTGGGAAGGCAATGTCGCCGAGGCCACCGGCGCGAATATCTTCTTTACCAAAAATGGCGAAGTGCATACGCCGCTGGCCGACCGCTTTTTGAACGGCATCACGCGTCAGACAGTCATCGGCCTGCTGAAAGATGCGGGGGTTACGGTCCATGAGCGTCGCATTCGCCCGGAAGAGCTGGCCGATTTCGATGAATGCTGGCTGACCGGCACCGCAGCCGAGGTCACCCCGGTTGCCCAGATCGGCGATTGGAAATTCGCAATCGGCCCGATCGCGCGCCAGACCTCGGACAGCTACGAAAAGCTTGTGCGCGCCTGATCCCGACATTTGTCACAAAGCCGACCGTGGCATCCGCCCGGTCGGCTTTTTCTATGAAATCACGCAGTTTATTTGCGCGGCTTGCGCGAATACGGGATCAGACCTCGCGGCCACGCGCGATTCTGGTGAACTCAACGGCGCGATGGTTGGTCTCTTGCGAGCGCGAATTGGGTCGGGAATGCAGAGCCTTGATCGCGGGATGCACGCCGCCCTCGCGCTCTTGACGCAAATAGCTTTCAAGGCGCGCGCTCGAATGGGGCTGGGCCTGCTTTGCAGATTGATCAGTCATAGAAAATGCCTTTCCTGGACCTATGGCAGGTCCAGTATAGCCATTTTCCCATGATGAAGCAGAAGAATTATGCCGCTTTTGCGCCCGGCGCGCCAACCAGCAGCGCATGCAGCGCGACCGGGTCGTCATTGGCACGCAATTTATTGCGCAGATCCTGATCACGCAACGTCCGTGACACCAGCGCAAGCGCCTTAAGGTGGTCGACGCCCGTGCTTTTGGGCGCAAGCAAGGCGAAAATCAGATCGACAGGCTGGCGATCAACAGCGTCAAAATCCAAGGGCTTTTCAAGGCGCAGGAACAGCCCGACGACGCGGTCAAGCCCATGCAGTCGCGCATGGGGCAAGGCTACCCCGTGACCAACGCCCGTCGGGCCAAGGCTTTCACGCTCTTGCAAGGCATCCAGCGTTTGAGCGGCATCTACTCGATAAACCGAGCGCGCGAGTTCTGAAATTTCCTGAAAGAGCCGTTTCTTGCTGGTGGTCTGTGCGAGAGTTTTCACTGCCGCCGGCAAGAGGATGTCGCCAATTTGCATATCTTATTATCCCAGTCCCGGCTGCATAAAGCAACCGGGACAATTGATCGGCTCAGTGCCGATGGCCCTATTGAGCCAAACTGCGAGGGTCGATCCAGCCGACGTTTCCGTCATCGCGGCTATAAACGACGTTCACGCCCCCATGTTTTTCGTTCCGGAAGACCAAAAGCGGTTTGCCGGCCAGTTCCATCTGCATCACGGCCTCACCCACCGAAAGAGTCGGCACGCGCGCTTCCATTTCCGCAATGATCATCGGTTGCGGCTGGCCGTCGCCCTGCGCTTCCCATTGATCATCATCAGAGGCGAGCACATATAGGTCTGCCGTACCGAAGGCAACGGGTTCCGTACGGTCCTTATAGTGATCTTTCAGGCGGCGTTTGTAGCGGCGAAGCTGCTTGTCCATGCGTTCGCGGCACTGCTCAAACGCGGCATATACCTCTGTGGCGCGGCCCTGAGCCTGTGCAGTCAGCCCAGTGGAAAGATGTACAACCGTATCACAAAGATATTCATGCGCGCTGCGGGAAAAAACGACGGTGGCATCAGTCGGACGTTGAGCGTATTTTTCAATCGTCTCACCAAGCTCGGTCTTGACGTGAGAGGCAAGGGCCTCGCCAATGTCCATCTGCCTTCCGCTGATCTGGTAGCGCATGCTGGTCCGTCCTTTCGGTTGCCCCACTCCGACACGCCATGCCGGACATGCCGGTCTGGGGTGGTGACGCAGGACGCCTATTCGCCTGCGCCATACACCTATTTGTGGATAGCAATGCGCTTCTGTCAACGGGCCTAAGGCACAGTTGTTGCAAACAGTCCGCCAGCCCTAGCCCAGAGTGAATCCTTCACCCAGATAGACACGGCGAACCTGTGGATCTGCGACGATTTCTTCTGGTGAGCCCGACCGCAGGACATGCCCATCATGCAAGATATAAGCGCGATCAACGATGCCAAGCGTCTCGCGAACGTTATGATCTGTGATCAAAACGCCGATGCCGCGCCCCTTCAGGTCCTGCACCAGCCCGCGAATTTCGCCCACGGCAATCGGATCGACCCCGGCAAAGGGTTCATCCAGCAGCAGATAGCGCGGATTGGATGCCAGACAGCGTGCGATCTCGACCCTGCGGCGTTCCCCGCCCGACAGGGCCATGGCAGGCGCCTTGCGCAGATGGCCGATCGAGAAATCGCCCAACAGCTCTTCCAGACGATCGCGACGATCATGGGCATCGCGGGTCACAACTTCCAGAACCGCTGCAATGTTCTGCTCGACCGTCAGCCCGCGAAAAATCGACATTTCCTGCGGCAGATAGCCGATTCCTAGCTGAGCACGGCGATACATTGGCAGGGTCGTAGCATCGCGACCGTCAATACGGACCTGCCCGGAATCAGGCGCAATCAGCCCGGCGATACAATAAAAACAGGTGGTCTTGCCCGAGCCGTTCGGCCCCAGCAGCGCCACCACCTCGCCCGCGCCCAGATCCATCGAGACATCGCGGATCACCGGACGGTTGCGATAGGATTTGCGCAGCCCACGGACCTCTAGCCCCGTGTCCAAGGACGCCCGCGTCACCTGTTTGGGGGCCGGATTGACAGAAGTCTGAGTCGTGCTCATCACTGGCTGCCCGGTTGCAGCACGGTCCGCACCCGCCCGCTGACTTGGGCTGATCCGGTCGCCAGATCCACCTCGACCTTTTCGCCGGCAAGCACGCTTGGGCCTTGGGTCAAGATGACATCTCCGGTCAAAAGAACCTTGCCGCTGCCAACGCTATAGTCCGCCGCCTGCGCCTCGGCGGCGTCGGGGCCATTGACCAGGGTGACATTTCCACGTGCCTCAAGGCGTTCAATCTTGCGATTTGGGCCCTGCGCATAGATCACCGTGACCTTATCGGCAGACAAGCGCATATCCCCCTGCCCGACGACGACATTGCCGCTAAAGACCGCATGGCCGGTTTTCTGATCCACGCTCAGCTGTTCGGAATTCACCTCGACCGCTGATTTGGGATCGGCCCTTTGGCCGAACTTCACGCTTTGGGCCAAAGCAGGGGCAGCGGCAAGCGGCATCAGCACAAGCAAAGCGGTGCAGGCAGCGCGAAGCAGTCGGGACATCGGACATCCTCTGTGATCGTCGGAGAGGGAGAACTCCACGCGGGTCATGGTTGATATACCATCCGTACGCCGCCTGTGAAATCAAGAACATGATCATGCGAGCCATCAGAAAGCCTGCGCAGCTCCATGGCCTGCGCAGTCAAATCGCCAAAAGGTCCGTGAATATCAACCTGATCGGTTGAAGAGACCCGCCCTTCGGTGACATCAGCCAAAAAGGCCTTGGAGGTCATCGTCCAGCCAGTCGAGGTGGTCATTGTGACCCCATCGCTTAGGCGAATCGTCGTGCTATCCATCACCCCTGCCCCAGCCACCAGATCAGCGCGCAGGCCCTGCGGGTCGCTCAGCGTCAGATTGACCGTCTCGATCGTGCCGGGCCGGGTTTCATTGCCCGGATCGGCACTGGTGGCGGTCATATTGATCTCGGTGCCGTCTCGCGACACACCGGCATAGGTCGGCGCCACGATCACCGGGCGCTGGTCGATATTTTCGGGTGTAACTTCGGCATAGGGAAGCAGGCTGCTGTCATCGCCCTTATCTCCGCTGAACAAGAACAGCGTCGACAACAGCACCAGCGCCGCCAGTGGAAGCAAAATGCGCAGCAAATGAACGATGCGCGTGCGAGACATGACTTAAACCACCCCGGTCCGCAAAAAGTCGTGGATATGCAAAAATCCGACGGGCTTGCCGTTCTCGACCACGAAAAGGCTGGTGATCTTGCGGTCCTGCATCTCGGCCAATGCGGCCTCGGACAGGGCCTGAGGCGAAATCGTACGCGGATTGCGGGTCATCACCTCGGCGGCGGTGCGCGAAAGCAAGCCATCCATGTGGCGACGAAGGTCGCCGTCGGTGATGATGCCGACCAGCTGGCCTGCCTCATCGGCAACGCCCGTGACGCCAAAGCCCTTTTGGCTGATGGTCAGCAATGCCTCGGACATGGGCGCATCTTGGCGCACCAAGGGGATGTCGTCATGCATCAGATCGCCCACCTTGGCCAAACGCGCGCCCAGCTTGCCGCCGGGATGAAAGGTGCGGAAATGTTCGGGGGTGAAGTGGCGATGCTCCATCAGCGCGACCGCCAAGGCATCACCCAGCGCCAAAGTCATCGTAGTCGAGGTCGTCGGCACAATCCCGGACCCGCAGGCCTCGGGGGCGGTGGGCAAAAGAAGGGCAACATCCGACTGACGCAAAAGCGTGGAATCGGCGCGGCTGGCCACCCCGATCAGCGGGATCGAGAAACGCCGCGTATGGGCAACGATATCGGCGATCTCAGGGGTCTCGCCAGAGTTGGACAGCACCAACACGACATCATCCTTGGTGACCATGCCCAGATCGCCGTGGCTGGCTTCGGCCGGGTGGACGAATTGCGCGGGCGTGCCGGTCGAGGCAAAGGTCGCCGCGATCTTACGTCCAACATGGCCCGACTTACCCATGCCGGATACGATGACCCGGCCGCGCGCGGCCAGAATCAGATCTGCGGCAGCCGCAAAGCTGTCGTCAAGGCTGTCGATCAACAAAGCCAGACCTTCGGCTTCGGTACGGATCACGCGTTTCGCGGTTTCAAGATAAGCGTTCATATCCGATACCTAATGTTGGAAAATGTCTTTTTCACCCCCCCAGCCCAGCAGATCCAGATGGGCGCGGGCAGGAAGGAAATCGAAACAGGCCTGCGCCAGACCCAGACGGCCCTCGCGCTCTAGTCGCAACTCAAGCGCATCTTTCAGCGCATGCAGATACAAGACATCGGATGCTGCATATTCAAGCTGGGCATCGCTCAGATTGACAGCCCCCCAATCACTGGTCTGCTGCTGCTTGGAAATATCAACGCCCACCATCTCGGATAGCAGGTATTTCAGGCCGTGGCGGTCGGTAAAGGTACGCACCATGCGCGAGGCGATCTTGGTGCACCACACCGGAGAGGTGACAACACCAAAGGCGGCCTCCAGCGCGGCAATATCAAAGCGGCCATAGTGAAACAGCTTCAGCACCGAGGCATCGGTCAGCAGCCGCATCAGATTGGGTGCCTGACGCTGATCCTTGCCGATCTGAACCAGATGAGCAGAGCCGTCGCCCGCAGAAAGCTGCACCAGACACAACCGGTCACGCCGGGGATCAAGCCCCATCGTCTCGGTGTCGATGGCCACGATCGGACCCAGATCCAGGTCGTCAGGCAGATCGTTTTGATAAAGGTTGATGCTCATCTTACCAGATCCACAGGAATAGAATTAACCCTGCTCTAAACGCTTTCCCATCGCTTTCGCTACCCCTGATCACCGCAATACCCGATTCCCGCCCCGCAGGCCCCGATCACGCGCAAACGAGGGCCGCCTTGAACGATACGGCCCTTTCAGAGCGAACAAGCCGCGCATCATCTGCGCGGCTTGGCCAATTTTCAGGTGTTTTTCGCGACAGCTGTCGGAATCAGAAGCCACCCTCGTCAAACAGGCTGCGTTTGTGGCCACCGCTTGGCACCAAAAGCGCACCAATGACCACGGTCGCACCTGCGATGATGATCGCATACCACAGACCCGCATAGATATTGCCGCTTTGCGCCGAAATCGCGAATGCCGTCGCAGGCAGCAATCCCCCGAACCAGCCGTTGCCGATGTGATAGGGCAGCGACATGCCGGAATAACGGATGCGGGTCGGGAACAGCTCGACCAGCGCGGCCGCAATCGGGCCGTAAACCATCGTCACCAAAAGGATCAGATAGGTCAGCAAAGCCACCAGCTTCAACTTTTGCGCCGTGAAGATGTCAAAGAAGTTGTTGGCTTTGGCCACGGTCGTATTCTCGGCAGCATTCAGCGGATAGCCAGCCGCGCTAAGTGCGGCATTCACCTCGCCCTCAAAGGTGGCTTTGGCGGCTTTCAACTCATCCCCGGTCAGCGTCCCCTCATACGAGTGGATGGTCTGATCGCCGACCTGCACCGTCGCGGTCGAACCCGCCGGGCCATCCTCGGTCGTATAGTTGACCGATGACTTTGCCAGCAGCGCCTTGGCGATATCGCAAGACGAGGTAAACTTCGACGCACCCGTCGGGTTGAACTGGAACGAACAGGTGTTCGGATCCGCCGTCACGATCACCGTGGTGTCATCCTGAGCATGCGCCAAGGCCGGGTTGGCATTGACCGTGATCTGATGAAAGACCGGGAAATAGGTCAGCGCCGCCAGCAGACAGCCACCCAGAATGATCGGCTTGCGCCCGATCCGGTCCGACAGGCTGCCAAAGAAGACAAAGCCAGCCGTACCCAGAATCAACGCCCATGCGATCAGCACGTTCGAGGTGAACGTATCCACCTTGACCACGTTATTGATGAAAAACAGCGCATAGAACTGGCCCGAGTACCAGACAACAGCCTGTCCCGCGGTCAGACCGAAAAGCGCGATCAGGGCAATTTTTGCGTTTTTCCACTGGCCAAACGCCTCACGCAAAGGCGCTTTCGATGTCGCGCCCTCTTCCTTCATCTTCTTGAAGGCCGGGCTTTCTTCCATCTGCAGGCGAATATACAGCGAAACCGCCAAAAGTACGACCGAAACTAGGAAAGGTACGCGCCACCCCCAGGCCTTGAAGGGCTCTAGCATGACCTGCGCCCCATCCGGACCCAGCAAAGGCTGACCATTGGCGAATTGCGGTACGGGTGCGTAAGCGCCGTTCACATAGGACTGAACCATCAAGATGATGACCAGCGACAGCAGCAGACCCAGCGTCGCGGTCGTCTGGATCCAGCTGGTGTAATAGCCGCGACGATTGGCGGGCGCATGTTCCGCAACATAGGTTGCCGCGCCGCCATATTCCCCGCCAAGCGCCAGACCCTGCAACATGCGCAGGATGATCAAGATGACCGGTGCCGCGACGCCCCAGGCCTCATAACCCGGCAAAAGCCCGACGATGAAGGTCGAGATGCCCATGATCAAAATGGTCATCAGAAAGGTATATTTACGCCCGACGATATCGCCAAGCGAGCCAAAGACCAGCGCGCCAAGCGGGCGCACAATAAAGCCTGCAGCGAATGCAAGCAGCGCAAAGACGTTGCGGGTGGCCTCGGGGAACGCGGTAAAGAACTGCGCACCGATGATCGCGGCCAGCGATCCATATAGATAGAAGTCATACCATTCAAAAACGGTGCCTAGCGATGACGCGAGAATGACCTTCTTCTCGTCTTTTGTCATGGGCCGGGCGCGCGCGTTTTCCGACGCGGGTGCTATTGCCATTATGTCCCTTCCTCCCTTTCCGAAATTCCTGTCGAGATGGCGCATTTCCGCATGTCCCGACCCGGTCTGTTGCGCACCGCTTGTCACCTTGCCGCCTAGGCAAAAGCCGTCCGATCAGGACGGGTTGGCGGTTTGTCTCAAACCTTGCCACCGTCCAGCTGGCGCAACCTTTTGCCTTGACTGGGAAAGCTCCGAGAGCTTCGACCGGAAAACTCCCGTGGTGAGCCGCCCTGCGGCACCCGTTGCTGCGATGCTTCTTCCCGGCAGTGCTGAGACCCATGCGGATTTTGCGCAAAACATCTGCTCTGCCCGGATTTCCATTCGATCGGCGCGGCACATACCGGCATGTCGAACAGTCAGACTTCCTGGCCTCCTCTGCGCTGCCGCATCGCCGGTGAAACCTCCCGTGTTTCGCAGGCAAGCGGCGGTGTTCACAATCATGTTAAACGCAATATTCCCAATGCGTAAATTATAAATTGTCCCATCTCAGCCTAATGACGCTGCGCCAGCTGCGAATATTCGCGATGTCAGATCCGGCTCGGTGCTTGATCAGCCATTCGACAGCGGCTTGGGCATTGCCGCGAAGCGAGCGACATCTGTGCAGCGTCCTTCCCATGCCTGATGGAAAATCTGGGTCGCATTTTCGGGGATTTGTGGGGGTTTCAAGGAAACTGGACCAGTTGGCCCGCGCGGCATGTCGCATTTCCACGCCATTTGCAGGGGCGAAGGCACGAAATCAGCGAAATGTTCGGATTTCTGACCCTGAAATGAGATCAACCGCCGTCCCAGGGGACGACGGTTGATCTCGTTTGGGGATAACCCCGGATGACATTGCTGCCATCGTTTTATGGTGCCCAGAAGAGGACTCGAACCTCCACGCCTTGCGGCACACGGACCTGAACCGTGCGCGTCTACCAATTCCGCCACCTGGGCTCAGGTGCTGTGAGAGGGGATTTACCGATGCCCATGGGGGGTGTCAACACAGGTTCCGCAGAAAAATTAAGAAAACTTTCGTCGGATGGGATTGGCCAAGCGCCAGGGCCAGCAATTGCAGGAAATTTCGTGCCATCATTGGGGGATAGCATGCTCACCTGTCCCGAAAGCACGCTGGAAAATGGCGCCACGAGGGCAGCCCTGCCCCCGAATTTTTTCAGATCACGGGTTTTGATGCGGTTTTTTGATCCGCGGGATCACTCACCACCGCGCCTGAGCCAGAACAGCGCGTAAAGCAAATACAGTCCTGCCGCAGCAAACAGCGCGGCCCAGCCGACCGCGCCATTGGAATATTCGACGACCGCCCAGATCAAGGGCAGCACCACGCACAACAGGCGAACCCAGAGGCGGTTAAAAAACGGGTTTTCGGGATCGATCAACATCGCTGCTGCTTACACGAATTTCCGCCCGATCCAAAGACAAAGCGGCCATCACGCCAAAGCGCGAGTTTTTGTCGAATAGCAAAGATCGGACACCCCAACTCCCTGTTAAAACATAGCATTATATCAATCTTGAGTTGTGTTAGAAAAATCCACCTGTTCAAAAGGTCAGCTAACAAACAGACAACTATCCGCGGCGCTTAAGACAGGTTAATTTCATTTTGTTGATCGTTAAATCAATGTGTTATCCCTGTTTGTCTTCGTGTCGCTGAAGTCCGGGCGATTGTGTTAAGTGCGTTTGTTAACGAGGGTTAGGATGATCGAAGATCTCCAACGCGGGTCTTGGGATGTCATCGTCATCGGTACGGGTATCGGTGGCGGACTTACCGCAAGACGGCTCTGCGAATTGGGTCTGAGCGTCCTGATGATTGAGAAAGGCGCCGACCTTGGCGACACAAGGTCCGGCCTTCCCATGACGACTGCGACAAATCCCCAAGAACGTCTGGAAAGCGGGGCTTGGCCCCAGCCGCTAGAGGCGCAGCTTGATGGCAGCGCCGCCAAGCTAGAGGGGATGATCGGCGCAGCAGTCGGCGGCACATCGCTTTATTATGCCGCAACATTAGAGCGCCCCGAGCGTCACGATCTGGATCACAGCGCCGAACGACCCCATCCAACTGGGGGCTGGCCTGTCGGTTATGCCGAATTCGCGCCCTATTTTGATCGCGCAGAGCGCTATATGCATATCGGTGGCCAAACCGATCCGCTGGATGCTCAGGCCGCTGCCCTGCCTTTTCCTGCCCGACCCTTTACGGCCACCGATACGGCGCTTTTCACCACATTGCGCCACAACGGCCTGCATCCCTATCAGACCCATATGGCCGCGCGCTTTGTTCCCGGCTGCGAAGGGTGTTTTGGCAGGCGCTGCCCGCGGCGCTGCAAGATGGATGGTCGCAGCGCGGGGGTTTTGCCTGCATTGGAAACCGGCCGCGCCGCGCTGATCGACCGTTGCACGGTTTTATCCATTGATGCCGATGATCAGGTCACTTCGATCCGATGTCGACGCGACGATCAGGAATTCACACTGACCGCCCGTGCCTATGTTCTTGCAGGGGGTGGGCTTGGCTCGCCTGCCCTGCTGCTGCGCTCGCGCAATGAGATCTGGCCCGAGGGGCTGGGCAACCGCCACGATCTGGTGGGGCGCAATCTGATGTTCCACCTCAGCGAGATCATGGCGCTATGGCCGGGAACGCCAAACCGCCCCGAGGATACCGAGAACCGCTCGATCAGTCTGCGCGATCTGTATTACCGCGCGGGCCAAAGGTTCGGCCTGATTCAGACGATGGGCCTAAGTGCGGGTTATGGTGAAGTGCTTTATGCCATGCAGGGCCGCTTTGACCGCTCGCGCCTGCGCGGCATCAAGCTGCTGCGTCACGGCTTGCGCATTCCCGCGATGCTGGCGGCACGGCTGCTGGGCCCGGCCAAGCTATTTGTCGGCGTGCTTGAGGATCTGCCCTATCGTGACAATCGCCTGCTGCACGAAAAGGACGACAACAGCGACCGTCTGCGCTTTCGTTATGACATCTCGGACGAGCTCAAGTCGCGGCGCATGGCCTTTCGGCGCGAAATGCGTCACGCCTTTCGCGGCAAACGCAGCATGTTCATGGGCAGCGCGCCCCAACTGAATTTCGCCCATCCCTGCGGTACCCTGCGCTTTGGCGACGACCCGACGACCAGCGTGCTGGACCGCGACTGCAAAGTGCATGGGCTTACCAACCTTTATGTCAGTGACGCCTCATTCATGCCCACATCCAACGGCGTGAACCCCAGCCTGACCATTGCTGCAAATGCGCTGCGCGTCGCCGAGCGGATTTCCGAGCAGCTGCAAGCACGGCTTGCCGCAGACCGCCCGCTTAGCTATTGAACGGGTAAGCACCTACCGAAGGAGCGGCGGATGTCTGCAGCTAAACTTGTCACCATTTATGGCGGATCGGGTTTCCTCGGTCGGCAAATCGCCCGGCAACTCGCCTCGCAGGGCTGGCGTGTCCGTGTGGCCGTTCGCCGCCCGAACGAGGCGATTGCGGTTCGCACCTATGGCGTGCCGGGCCAGATCGATCCGGTCCTGTGCAACGTCCGCGACGATCTTTCCGTCCGCGCCAGCATGACCGATGCCGATGCCGTGGTGAATTGCGTGGGCATTATGGTCCGCGAAGGCAAAAACACCTTTGACGCCATCCATGTCGAGGCCGCAGCACGCGTCTCGCGACTGGCGGCCGAGCTGGGCACCAAGCAATTCGTCCATATCTCGGCGCTTGGCGCTGATCCGCAGGCCAAAAGCGATTACCTCGCCTCGAAAGGGCGTGGCGAGCAGCTTGTGCTAGAGCATCGCCCCGATGCGGTGATTTTGCGGCCCTCGATCATCTTTGGCTCGGACGATACCTTCTACAACCGCATCGGCGCCATGACCCGCTTTGGCCCGCTGCTGTTCGTGCCCGGCGCCTCGACACAGGTGCAGCCGGTCTATGTCATGGATGTCGCGCGCGCCGCGGCCATGGCCGTCGAAGGCAAAGTGCAGGCCGGGATTTATGAGCTGGCCGGCCCCGACGTGCTGACGATGCGCGAGGTCGCGCGTCAAGTGCTGCAGGTCACCGGTCGCCGTCGTGCCATCATTGGCATGCCGCATTTCATGGCAGCCCTTGCGGGTTCGGCGCTGGATTTTGGCCAATCGCTGACGGGTGGTCTGATCACCAACCGACTGCTGACCAAAGATCAGGCGCGCACCCTGCGCCTGCACAATCGCGCCGATGACAAGGCCCGCGGCTTTGCAGATTTCGGGATCGAGCCCACCAACGCCATGGCGATCATCCCCGAATACCTTTGGCGCTTCCGCCCCTCGGGCCAATATACCGCCATCACTGAATCCGCCAAAAACCTGCGGCGCAGCTGATGGAGCATAATACGATCGTCGCAGCCATTCTGGGGCTGCTTGAAGGGATGACCGAATTCATCCCGGTGTCGTCGACCGGCCATATCCTTTTGGCAGGCCATTTCCTTGGATTTGACTCGCCGGGTCGCGCCTTCGAAGTGCTGATCCAGCTTGGCGCGATTCTGGCGGTGCTTGGCGTTTACGCAGGCAGGCTGTGGTCGATCTTTTCCAGCGCACCCCATGACCCAAAATCACGCCATTTTATTCTGGCCGTGCTTTTGGCGTTCATCCCGGCGGTGGTGATCGGCGTTCTTGCCCATGACACCATCAAGAATGTGCTGTTCGAGACGCCAAAGCTGATCGCGATCATGCTGATCATTGGCGGGTTTATTTTGCTTGCGGCAGATCGTCTGGCCAAGAACCCCAAATATCACCGCCCCGAGGATTTCCCCCTTCCCATGGCGCTGGCGATTGGTCTGATCCAATGCCTGGCCATGATCCCCGGCGTTTCACGTTCGGGCGCCACGATTGTCGGTGCGCTGGCGTTTGGCGCGGATAAACGTTCTGCTGCGGAATTCAGCTTCTTTCTGTCCATGCCGACCATGATCGGTGCCTTTGCTTACGATTTGATGAAGAACCGCGATATTTTGGATGGCGCAGCCATGTCGAATATCGTGATCGGCTTCATATGCGCCTTTGTCTCGGCGCTGATCGTGGTGAAATGGGTGTTGGGCTACATCTCGTCACATGGCTATCGCTTCTTTGCCTGGTGGCGAATCATCGTCGGCAGCGTGGCTTTGCTGGCTCTCACGTTGATTGGGTAAGTATAACTGACCTAATTAATGATCAAAGCAGGCCAAATTCAGGCGCCTCACCAAACAAAACGTAAAATAGGTCAGTGCGCCTGACTTTTTATCGCAATAAGCTCGTTTTATTCCTTCTGACAGTTCCCATTGTCCGGAAGGATGCGCAGCTATGGCCACGCAAAAGATGCTTAAGTTTGTCACCTTGGGTCGGCAGATGCCCGACAAGCGTGACGCAGCCGACCGCGCGCAGGACTTCCACGAGATCTATCGCGAATTTGCCGAGGTCAAAGCCCAAGAGCAGGCCAGCCGTTGCAGCCAATGCGGCGTGCCCTATTGTCAGTCGCATTGCCCGCTGCACAACAATATCCCCGACTGGCTGCGCCTGACCGCCGAGGGCCGCACCCAAGAGGCCTATCTGGTCTCGCAAGAGACAAACACGTTTCCCGAAATCTGTGGCCGCATCTGCCCTCAGGACCGCTTGTGCGAAGGCAATTGCGTGATCGAGCAATCCGGCCATGGCACCGTCACCATCGGCGCCATCGAGAAATACATCACCGATACCGCTTGGGAGGAAGGCTGGGTTCGCCCGATTGCTCCGATCAAAGAGCGTGGCGAATCCATTGGCATCATTGGCGCTGGTCCGGGCGGGCTTGCTGCGGCCGACCGTCTGCGGCGCATGGGCTTTCAGGTCACGGTCTATGACCGCCATGACCGGGCGGGCGGGCTGCTGATCTATGGCATTCCCGGCTTCAAGCTGGAAAAGGACGTGGTCGAGCGGCGCAATCGCCTGCTGGCCGATGGCGGCGTCGAATTTGTGCTGGATACCAATATCGGTGAAGACATCAGCTTTGACGCGATCCGTGGGCGCCATGATGCCGTGCTGATCGCGACCGGCGTCTATAAGACCCGCAACCTGGACATCGACAATGCCGATGCTCGCGGCGTCGTGGCGGCCCTGGACTATCTGACCGCCTCGAACCGGGTGGATCTGGGCGATGACGTTCCTGATTTCGAGGATGGCGAGCTGAACGCCAAGGGCAAGCGCGTGATCGTCATCGGCGGCGGCGACACGGCCATGGATTGCGTGCGCACAGCCATCCGCCAAGGCGCACAATCGGTAAAATGCCTGTATCGCCGCGACCGCGCCAATATGCCCGGCTCGCAACGCGAGGTGCAAAACGCCGAGGAAGAGGGCGTCGAATTCGTCTGGATGACGGCACCGGGCGCATTTCAGGGCCATATCACGGGCGATGCCGCCATCCAGGAAGAACGCGATGTTGATGGCATTGACCACATCGCCTCGGTGCGAATTCAGAAGATGCGCCTTGGTGCGCCAGATGTCTCGGGGCGCCAATCACCCGAGCTGATCCCGGGGGCGGACTACCACGAACCGGCCGAGCTGGTGATCAAAGCGCTTGGCTTTGAACCCGAAGAGATCCCGCGTCTTTGGGGGGTCGATGGGCTAGAGGTCACGCGCTGGGGGACGATCAAGGCCGATTTCCAAACCCATCGCACCAGCCTGACTGGCGTCTACGCCGTCGGCGATATCGTACGCGGCGCCAGCCTTGTGGTTTGGGCCATCCGCGATGGGCGCGAGGCCGCAGACAGCATTGCTGAATATCTGACCAACTCGGCGCGTGTCGCTGCTGAATAGGGGAAAGCATCATGGCACAATCATCACGCACCCACATCAGCTGTCGGCCCCGCCCGAAAGATCATCTGGCGCTGATCATGCCGGCGTCCATCCTGATGCTGCTTTGCCTGCTGAACCAGCCAGCCCATGCGGGCACATTCACCCCGCCGCAGGGCTGCACGCTTGAGGTGACGATCCAGAACCGCAGCTGCACCGTCTCGCAGCATTTTCGGTGCAGCGCCGACACGCCCGGCGATCAGCGTGTCATCTATTTCGACCCCGATGGCCCGACCTTTGAATCGCGCATCGACAAGGAAACACGCTGGCTTGAAAGCACCGACCTGCGCTCGGGCCTCACCGATCGGCTGTCCTCAGAGGCCGCCGACCCCGCCTCTTTCGCAACGCTTTTGTCGCAAGGTCGCGATGAATTCGACTTTTGGACCGAATCCAGCAACGGAGAGCGCCTTCGCCATGTCGGGCATGACCAGCTGACCGGCAAAAGCGTTCAGATCGGTGGCCAACCGCTAGAAGAGACCGAATTCGACCTGAAAACCTATAATGAGGGCGGTGATCTGCTGATCCATCGCAGCGGCAATCAGTTCATCAGCCGTGCCCAGGGCCGCTTTTATGGCGGGGTCGAACATTCCGAGGATTGGACCGGCCAGATCCAGGACAGCAACGACAGCCCGGTGCGCTTTGCGTTCCCCGGCCAGCCCGGTTTCGGCGAAACCCAGCCCGCCTATGACTGCGATCTGCAGATGGTGCGGGCCTATTCCACCCCGGTCGCGCGCAACCAAGCGCCGTCCTGATCTTTCCCACCTCTTTGACCGAGGGAACCAAAATGAGCGATTTCGAACAGAACTGGGAAGCCCAGGAAGAAGCCCGCCGCGCATGGATGGCCGAGAATTCCTTGTACCGCGCCGAGGATGAGCATTCCTCTTGCGGGGTCGGCCTAGTCGTGTCGATCAATGGCAAAGCCAGCCGTCAGGTCGTCGAAAACGGTATCAATGCACTGAAAGCGGTCTGGCATCGCGGTGCGGTTGATGCGGATGGAAAAACCGGCGACGGCGCGGGCATTCATGTGCAGATCCCGGTGCCCTTCTTTTACGATCAGGTGCGCCGCACCGGCCACCACCCTGATCCCGACAAGCTGATCGCGGTTGGCCAGATTTTCCTGCCGCGCACCGACTTTTCCGCGCAAGAGCGCTGCCGAACCATCGTGGAAACCGAGGTTCTGCGCATGGGCCATTACATCTATGGCTGGCGCCACGTCCCGGTGAACACTGCCGTTCTGGGCGAAAAGGCCAATGCGACGCGCCCCGAAATCGAACAAATCCTGATCCGCAACGAAAAGGGCATGGATCAGGAAGCCTTTGAGCGCGACCTGTACATTATCCGCCGCCGGATCGAACGCGCGGCCGTCGCGTCGCAAATCGCGGGGCTTTATCTGTGTTCGCTGTCGTGCCGCTCGATCATCTATAAGGGCATGATGCTGGCCGAGCAGGTTGCGGAATTCTATCCCGACCTCAAGGACGAGCGCTTTGAATCGGCCTTTGCGATCTATCACCAGCGCTATTCCACCAATACTTTTCCGCAATGGTGGCTGGCGCAGCCCTTCCGCATGCTGGCCCATAATGGCGAGATCAACACCCTGAAGGGCAACCTTAACTGGCTGAAATCGCACGAAATCCGCATGGCCTCGAACGCCTTTGGCGCCATGGCCGAGGAAATCAAACCGATCGTACCCGCAGGCTCGTCGGATTCGGCGGCACTGGATGCGGTCTTTGAGGTGCTGGTGCGCTCGGGCCGTTCGGCGCCGATGACCAAGACCATGCTGGTCCCCGAGGCTTGGTCAAAGGCCACGACCGACATGCCAAAAGCATGGGCCGATATGTATGCCTATTGCAACTCGGTCATGGAGCCGTGGGACGGCCCCGCCGCCCTGGCCATGACCGACGGACGCTGGGTTTGCGGCGGCCTGGACCGCAATGGCCTGCGGCCAATGCGCTATGTCGTGACGCGCGACGGGCTGCTGATTGCGGGTTCGGAAATCGGCATGGTTCCGGTGGACGAGGCCAATTTGATCGAAAAAGGCGCACTTGGACCGGGTCAGATGATCGCGGTCGATATGGTGAATGCCAAATTGTACCATGACCGCGAAATCAAGGATCGCCTGGCAGGCAGCCAGCCCTTTGGCGACTGGGTCGAAAATGTGGTGCAGCCCTCGGATCTGATGGCGCAACTGCCAGAAGCCGCGCTGTTTAGCGGCGATGAGCTGCGTCGCCGCCAGATTGCCGCGGGCTTCACCACCGAGATCGTCGAGGGTATCCTTGCCCCCATGGCCGAGGACGGCAAGGAATCGCTGGCCTCGATGGGCGATGATACGCCGCCCGCCGTTCTGTCGCGCCAGCACCGCCCGCTGTCGCATTATTTCCGCCAAAACTTTAGTCAGGTGACCAACCCACCCATCGATTCCTTGCGCGAATCGCGGGTGATGAGCCTGCGCACGCGCTTTGGCAATCTTAAGAACATGCTGGACGAAAGCTCGTCGCAGACCGAGATCACCATGCTGGAAACGCCGTTTCTTGCGAATGGCGAATTCGAAGAGCTGACCCGGATGTTCGCGCATCAGGCCACCACCATCGATTGCACCTTCGCGGTGGATGGCAGTGCCGATGCTTTGGGCGATGCGCTGACCCGCATCCGCAATGAGGCCGAAGATGCAGTTCGCTCGGGGGCGGGGCATATTATCCTGACCGATGAGAGCCAATCGGCACATCGCGCGGGCGTGCCGATCATTCTGGCAACCTCGGCCGTGCACAGCTGGCTGACCCGCAAGGGGCTGCGCACCTTCTGTTCGCTGAACGTGCGGTCGTCGGAATGTATCGACCCCCATGATGTTGCCGTGCTGATCGGCTGCGGTGCAACCACGGTGAACCCATACCTGGCGCAGGACACGCTGGCCGACCGCATCCAACGCGGCCTGCTAGAAGGCAGTCTGGTCGATATCATGACCCGATACCGCGAAGCGGTGGACGGTGGTTTGCTCAAAATCATGGCCAAAATGGGGATTTCGGTCGTCTCGTCCTATCGCGGCGGCCTGAACTTCGAGGCAGTCGGCCTGTCACGCGCCATGGTCGCGGAATATTTCCCCGGCATGCACAGCCGGATTTCAGGGATCGGCCTGCATGGCCTGCAAGCCAAGCTGATCGAGGCTCATGCGCGCGGCTTTAACGCCGATCATGTCGAGCTGCTTCCGGTTGGCGGCTTTTACAAATCGCGCCGCTCGGGGGAAAAGCACGCCTGGGAAGCCAATACGATGAAGCTGCTGCAGATGGCCTGCGACAAAGCCAGCTATGACATCTGGAAGCAATTCACCGCCACAATGCGGGCCAACCCGCCAATCCATATCCGCGACCTGCTGGATATCAAATCGCTTGGCCGCCCGGTCCCGATCGAAGAGGTCGAATCGATCACCTCGATCCGCAAGCGCTTTGTGACGCCGGGCATGTCCCTGGGTGCCCTCTCGCCCGAGGCGCATATGACGCTGAATATCGCCATGAACCGCATCGGCGCGAAATCCGACAGTGGCGAGGGTGGCGAAGATCCCGCGCATTCCGTGCCGCTGCCGAATGGCGACAACCCCTGCGCCAAGATCAAACAGGTCGCCTCGGGCCGCTTCGGCGTCACGGCCGAATATCTAAATGCCTGCGAAGAGCTGGAGATCAAGGTCGCCCAAGGTGCCAAACCGGGTGAAGGCGGCCAGCTGCCGGGCATGAAAGTGACGGATCTGATCGCGCGCCTGCGCCATTCGACCAAGGGCGTCACGCTGATCTCGCCCCCGCCGCATCACGACATCTATTCGATCGAAGATCTGGCGCAGCTGATCTACGACCTCAAGCAGATCAACCCGCGTGCCAAGATCACGGTCAAGCTGGTGGCATCCTCGGGCGTCGGCACGATCGCCGCGGGCGTGGCCAAGGCAAAAGCCGACATCATCCTGATCTCGGGGCATAACGGCGGCACTGGCGCCTCGCCCGCGACCTCGATCAAATTCGCGGGCCTGCCTTGGGAAATGGGCCTGACCGAGGCGCATCAGGTTCTGGCGATGAACAAACTGCGCGAGCGGGTGACCTTGCGCACCGATGGAGGGCTTCGCACGGGCCGTGACATCGTCATGGCCGCGATGATGGGCGCCGAGGAATACGGCATCGGCACCGCCGCGCTGATCGCGATGGGCTGCATCATGGTGCGTCAATGCCAGTCGAACACCTGCCCGGTCGGCGTCTGTACCCAGGACGAAAAGCTGCGCGCGATGTTCACCGGCAGCGCTGACAAGGTCGTGAACCTGATCACCTTCTATGCCACCGAGGTGCGCGAGATTCTGGCCAGTATCGGTGCCCGATCGCTGGATGAAATCATCGGTCGCGCCGATCTGCTGACCCAGGTCAGCCGAGGCGACAAGGGGCTGGATGATCTTGACCTGAACCCGCTGCTGATCACGGTCGATGGTGCTGACAAGATCGTCTACGACCGCTCCAAGCCGCGAAATGCCGTGCCCGATACGCTGGATGCCGAAATCATCCGCGACGCCGAGCGGTTTTTCAGCGAGGGCGAGAAAATGCAGCTGAGCTATGCCGTTCGCAATACGTTGCGCACGGTCGGCACGCGGACCTCATCGATGATCGTCCAGAAATTCGGCATGAAGAACAAGCTTCAGCGCGACCACCTGACGATCCGCCTGACCGGTTCTGCGGGCCAGTCGCTTGGCGCCTTTGCAGCCCCCGGCCTCAAGATCGAAGTCTCAGGCGATGCCAATGATTATGTTGGCAAGGGCCTTTCGGGCGGCACGATCGTTGTGCGTCCGCAAATGGGCAGCCCGCTGGTCGCAGCCGATAATACCATCATCGGCAATACCGTGCTTTACGGCGCGACCGATGGCTATCTGTTCGCCGCAGGCCGCGCGGGCGAGCGTTTCGGCGTGCGCAACTCGGGCGCCAAGGTGGTGATCGAGGGCTGCGGAACGAACGGTTGCGAATATATGACCGGCGGCGTCGCGGTGATTCTGGGTCGGATCGGCGCAAACTTTGGTGCCGGGATGACGGGGGGCATGGCCTATCTCTATGATCCCCAAGCCGTTGCACCCCAATATATCAACGCCGAGTCGCTGGTCCTATGTGCTGTGACCCAACCGCATTGGGAGGCCGAGCTGAAAGGCCTGCTCGAGCAGCATTTGAAAGAAACGGGTTCGCAGCGCGCCTGCGAGATCTTGCAAAATTGGGAACAAGAACGCGCCCATTTCCTGCAGATCTGCCCGCGCGAAATGCTGCCCCACCTCAAGCATCCGATCGCCCCGGTCGATGATGTAACCGCAGTTCCTGCCGAGTAATCCGGCCTGACAAAGCATCAAAGGGCGGCCATGTGCCGCCCTTTTTCGTCTGCATGACATGCGACGGGCAGCCCCCAATCCTGTTTTGGATCAAGGACAGCACAGCTCTTTGGTGACAAATTCGCTTGGTGGCCACTCTGCCCCCTTGGAACAGGCAGGGCCGCAAGCGCGTTAGCGCTGCAATATGCATATGCAAAGGATTGAACCATGTCAGACCTGATCGTCGTTGCCTTTGAGGATGAAGCCACCGGATTCGAGCTGCGCGCCGAGCTGGTAAAGATGCAAAAGGAATATCTTCTTGAGCTAGAAGACGTGGTCGTTGCCACTCGCAGTGCAGAAAATGACATCAAACTGCATCAGGCCATGAACATGACCGCAGCCGGCGCATTGGGTGGTGGTTTCTGGGGCACCCTCGTCGGGCTTTTGTTTCTGAACCCGCTGATTGGCGCTGCGGTGGGCGCAGCTTCCGGCGCCTTGGCTGGCCGTTTCACCGATATCGGCATCAATGATGATTTCATGCGCGATGTCAGCCATGCAATCGTTCCGGGCGGCTCGGCCGTATTTATTTTGGTGCGCAAGATGACGGCCGACAAAGTGCTGGCCCGCCTCGATGCCTTCCACAAGCGCGGCCGGGTGCTGCAAACCTCGCTATCGGACAGCGACGAGGCCCGCCTGCGCGAGGCCTTTGCCGGTGGCAATCTGGCTGAAACCGTACAGTCAGCCCCTCAGGAACCCAGCACCCCCAGCACCACCGCTGGCTGATAACTTCGGTTTTTCTGACCCAAAGGCCAGACAAGACTTGACGTAAGCGGCATGGGCATGACACGAGCCATCCCATGCCGCGACGCCCCGAAATCCTGGACCTCGACGATAGCTCTCCCCGACAGAACTGGCTGCGAGGGGCCTTTTTTTGGCTCTGTGGCTGGTTGCGCTGGCTTGGGCTGCGCTTTCTGGCGCTGATGGTCGTGCTGGTGTTGATCTTTTCCTTCATCAACCCGCCAACGACCTGGACCATCCTCAGCGAAAGCCGGACCTACCCCGGGACCCCGCATGAATGGACCCCGCTCAGAGAGATCTCCCCTGCCATGATTCGCGCCACCGTCGCTGCCGAAGACGCCAATTTCTGCAGCCATTGGGGCTTTGACATGCACGAGATCCGCAAGGTGGTTGCTGCGGGCTCATCGCGCGGCGCCTCGACGCTTAGCCAGCAAACGGCCAAGAATGTCTTTCTCTGGCAGGGTCGCAGCTGGCCACGCAAAGTGCTTGAAACCGCCTATACCCCGATGATCGAGGCGCTCTGGTCCAAACGCCGCATCATCGAGGTCTATCTCAATGTCGCGGAATTCGGACCGGGCATCTTTGGCATCCACGCCGCCGCCAAGCGCTATTACAAAACCACCCCCGACAAGCTCACGGCGCGCCAGTCTGCGGCCCTTGCCGCCATCCTGCCCTCGCCCAAGACCCGCAAGCCCGAGCCCGGCTCACGGCGCGCCCGCGCGATCCAGGATGGAGCGGCCACAATCGCCCGCGACGGTCGCGACAGCTGCCTCAGGCTCGATTGACGTCTTTCATGCCCAAATATCCCCGCCGGAGGCCGCACAGAGTTGAAACGCGCGCCTGCGCGTCGTATCACCCCAGGCAAGCCAACAAGACCCGAGCCGTCCGCGTATGAACACGCCTTCCCCCTCCTCGACCATCCGCCTCTATCACATCGCCCTGTCGCCTTTCTGCCGAAAGGTGCGCCTCGTGCTGGCCGAAAAGCGGATCGAGATCGAGCTGGTCGAAGACCGCTATTGGGAACCAGGTTCCGAACTGCTGCGCCGTAACCCCGCAGGAAAATTGCCGGTCCTGCGCATGGATGGCCGCCTGATGGCCGAAAGCCAGGCAATCTGCGAATATCTGGACGAGATCATGCCGACGCCGTCCCTGATGCCCAGCTCGCCCATTGACCGCTACGAGGTTCGTCGCCTTTGCGCTTGGTTTGACGATAAGTTCAACACCGAAGCCACCCAGCCGGTCATGTATGAGCGCGTCTGGAAAAAGGTCATGAAAGCCGGTTATCCCGATTCCCGCGCGGTCAAATCGGGCCTCAAGGCGATCAAGGACCATATGGACTACATGACCAGCCTGCTGGAAACCCGGCGCTGGCTTGCGGGCAATACGATGTCTTTGGCCGATTTCACGGCCGCGGCGCATTTCTCTTGCCTCGATTACATCTCGGACATCGACTGGGACCGCTCTGCCGCCCTGCAGGAATGGTATGCGACGATCAAGTCGCGCCCGGCCTTCCGCAGCCTTCTGGCCGATCATCTGCCCGGCGTGCCGCCTGCGCCGCATTATGCCGAACTCGACTTCTGATCCCGCAGCCCTCAAGGCGCGGCTGACCCAGACCGCGCTGGCCGAGGGTTTTTCCGATATGGGCATCTGCCGCCCCGACGCGGTTCCCGCCCTGCCCGAGCGGCTTGAGCACTTCCTCAAGGAAGAACGCCACGGCCAGATGGAGTGGATGGCCGAGCGCAGCCATTGGCGCGCCAATCCCGCCGCCCTTTGGCCCGAGGCAAGATCTGTGATCATGCTGGCCGAACTTTATACGCCCGTTCACGATCCCATGGCGGTCACGCAGATCCCCGACAAAGGCGCGATCAGCGTCTATGCTCAGGGCAAGGACTACCATGATCTTGTGAAGAAACGCTTAAAGCGGGTTGGTCGCTGGCTGCTGGACCAGGCCCCGGGCGAGGCGATCAAGGTTTTCGTCGACACCGCCCCCGTCATGGAAAAGCCGCTGGCGCAGGCGGCGGGGCTTGGCTGGCAGGGCAAACACACCAATCTGCTTTCACGTCGTCTGGGCAGCTGGTTCTTTCTCGGCTCGATCTTTACCACCATCGAGCTGCCCATTGACGCCGCCGAGGTCAGCCATTGCGGCAACTGCCGCGCCTGCCTTGACGCCTGCCCAACCAATGCCTTTCCCAGCCCCTATCAGCTGGATGCCCGGCGCTGCATCTCTTACCTGACGATCGAGCATAAAGGCCCAGTCGACCCGGCTTTGCGCCCCCTGCTGGGCAATCGAATCTATGGCTGCGACGATTGTCTGGCCGCATGCCCCTGGAATAAATTCGCCCAAGAGGCCAGCGAGCTGCGTTATCTTGGCCCCCATCGCGCGCCGGATCTGGCCGATCTGGCAAGTCTGGATGACGCCACCTTTCGCGAGCGATTTTCCGGCAGCCCGATCAAACGGATCGGACGGAACCGACTTGTCAGAAACGTGCTTTATGCCATCGGCAATTCAGGTCGCGCCGAATTGCGCGACGATGCCGCAAGGCTTATCACAGATGAGGACCCTTCGGTTGCGGATGCAGCCCGTTGGGCTTTGGACCGCTTGAAATGAACCCAGGCACCGGCATCCTTTTAAAGCTGTGCAGCGTCGTGGTCTTTACGATCATGGCAGCGCTGATCAAATTGACGGCCGACGTCACGCCCCCCGGCGAGCAGGTGTTTTTCCGTTCTTTCTTTGCCATTCCCGTGATCCTGATCTGGCTGCTTTGGCGCCACGAGGTCAGCACGGGCCTGCGCACCCAACGACCGATCAAGCATTTCTATCGCGGCTTCATCGGCACCACGGCCATGGGGCTGAACTTCGCGGCGCTTGGCCTTTTGCCCTTCCCCGAGGTCACTGCCCTTGGCTATGCCGCCCCTTTGTTGACGGTCATCTTTGCCGCGATGTTTCTGGGCGAAGATGTACGCGCCTTTCGCCTGATCGCCGTGCTGACCGGGCTGATCGGCGTGGTCATCGTCCTGTTGCCGCGCTTCAGTGCCAGCGCCGAGGCGCTGAGCACCGCCCAGACGCTTGGCGCGGTATTGGCCCTAAGCGGGGCGGCCTGTAGCGCGCTGGCACAGATTTTCGTGCGCAAACTGGTGATGGAAGAGCGCACCTCGGTCATCGTCTTTTGGTTCTCGGTCACATCGGCGCTGCTGTCGCTGACCACCCTGCCTTTTGGCTGGATCATGCCGCAGGGCTGGACGCTGGTTTTGCTGATCACCACCGGGCTTTTGGGCGGGGTCGGGCAGATCCTTTTGACCTCATCTTACCGTTTCGCACCCGCCTCGGTGGTGGCACCCTTTGAATATGCCTCGGTCATCCTGGCGCTATTGATCGGCTATGTGAATTTTGGCGAGGTTCCGACACTGACCATGCTGCTTGGCTCGGCCATTGTGGTCGCTGCCGGAATCGCAATCATTCTGCGCGAGCGACAGTTGGGCATTGAACGGACCCGCCAACGCAAGGCCATGACCCCACAGGGGTGAATGATGCCTTTGGGCCCAAATGCCCAAAGGCAGATCACCGGCTCACGCGCTTCACGTGAATCCGAAGGCCATGAAATCGCGCGCATAGACCTGACGCACGATCTTGGCCAACCCCTCATCAGCCAAAAATTCCGGCATAACCTCGGCGGGACATTCGGGCACGGTGCCCAGACCGGCATCCGCCGCCAGCCAGCCCAGCCCGGTGTTCAGCCTGTCCTCGCGCAAGACGAAATCCGGGCTGACGAAATTGCCCATTCCTGCCAGCACATCCACCTGCGAGGCCCAGTATTGCTGGACCGGAAAGCTGGTCTGACCGTTCAGGTTGCGGCGTAAAAAGCCAAGGAAGGCTTCGAAACATTGCAGCAAAAGCGCCTGATCCATCTCGGCCAATGCGTCTTCGGCGGGCAAGGGCACACGATGGATGTCACGCAAGATCTGGCGCAGCTTTCCACGATTGCCCTCAATAACCTCGGTGAAAACCGCCCAGGCGCGATGCAGAGGGTGGCGCAGAACCGTAAAGCTGCGGTGACCGGGATGGGCGATTTTCCATTTGCGCAAGGGCTGATGGGCAAAGTCACGCGATAGCGCGCCGCGCGCGGCAAGCCAGTCGGTGACTGTTCGCGTCGGGCCGCTGGACATCGGCAGATAAAGCACACCCGCCCCCGCCTCGCAGGCGATGACATTGCCAAGATTGGCGCCGCGCCGGGGCTCGAAATTGGGGACCTCATGTAGGGCAAAGGGGTCCATCCGGGCCAGATCGCGCTGCATCTGCGCAAAGTTGGTGACTTTTTCCGACAAGGCTCTCGGATTTTGCGGCACCTGATCCTTGGCCAGTTCGACCTTCTCCAGATCAGTGCGCCCCAACCAGTGCAGCAGGCCCGTCATAACCCCAGTATCGCGCAGATCGCTGTAGCCCAGCCAGAAAGCCGTCTGACCGGTGCGCTGCAAGCCGCTTTGGATTTTCTGCTGAAACTCGCTGATCTTGCCGTGAACACGGGTGAATTCTGCGCGATCAAAGTGGATTGCGGCCGGAATTGGGGTTTCGGTCTCGTTCAGCTTCCACTGATTGGTCGTACGCGCCAGCTCGGTCGAGACATAGCTATCCAGCACATTGCGAGAAAGAATGATTTTCGCGCATTCGCGATCTTGCATGATCAAATCGAAAACCCGCGGATCGTGATCGTGGAAATAACGAAAACCCGGCAGGTGATCAGGGATCGCAAAAAGCGCATCCAGCAAGCGCTTGGGGTTCTCGTCACGCTCGGCCTGGGTGACACCGCGCAGCTCGGTCTTGTCGGGCCAGCCCATCATATAGGGGTTAAAGGCCTCGCCAAAGCAGGTGACGCGACGGATGCCGTTCAGCGTCGCTTCCAGGAAGTTCGAGCCCGTACGCATTTCCGCGAAGATGACAAAGCGCTTGAAAGTCTGATTCTGTGTCACTGAAGCTGGTTCTTTTCTTTGGGTTCATCGACAGGGAAATCGCCCATCATCTGTGGTCGCAGGCCAGCATTGCGCAGGCGCTGGAAAAAACGTCCGATCCCGGTCAGATCTCGCGCGGCAGGTGGCGCGCCGACAAGGGCGGGATCGCCGCCCAAAGCTTGCAGCACCGATTGCAGCGCGCCAACGGGGCGGGCGGTAAAATCGGCCAGATCCCAGGTCTGCACGCGCGCCTTTAGCCAGACCGATTGCAATGTGGCGATCTGCTCGACTTCGGTGCGCTGCAAAACCGCGGCGATGCGGCGGATATTGTCGAAGGGCATCCCCGAGGTCAAAAGCGGCACCGCCCAAGCGCCCGTAATCACAAAAATACGGGCATTGGGATCGGTGGCCATGAACCAGTTCAGCTCGACGCGGTCGCGGGGGCTGTGCTGAAATACCTGCATCCGGTGCGAGACCCGGATCAGATTGGCCAAAAAGCCGCGCGGATCCAGATCGCGCATTGCTGCGCTATCGGCCAAGGCCCCCGGCCCAACCGTAGCGCGATCAGCGAATTCGACGCGATCCTCGGCCAGGATATGGCCATGCACATCCGCATCAAGACGTTTGCCAAGCCATCTTTCGAAATCCGGATAAAGATCGGTAAAGCCGTGCAGCACGCCATAGGCGGCGCTGGTTTTACCGTTTTCACGATCTTTCAGCGGATAGCGGCTTTGCATGTAAAGGCCCGCCCGCCCAAGGTCTCGCCGCGACACCGCGCGGTTGATCAGCCGGCCCAAACGTGCGGGCTGGGGCTCAGCAGCCGAGGGCCAGACCATCACCGGGCGCGGGAAATAGGCGTAAAGCCCGCTTGCACGTGGCCAGATCTTGCGCGCGACAAAACAGCCCGATTCCTCAAGCATCTGTCGATGGTCGTCATAAAAGATATAGGGCTTTCCCTGCCCGTCGAATTTGGCCAGCGTCAGCGAACGGCTTTCGATCCGCACCGAATGGCGACGTGCCAAGGTCTGGAAATAGCTTTCATCGGGCACCCAGACCTTGGAAAAATAGCGGTCAAATTCGGCCCGGCGCGGGTCCTCCAGAATGGCGGAAATCGTCTCTCGGGTCAGGCACCACCATTGCGATCCAAGGTGCGGGACCAGCCCGTCGGGGATCTTGCGGTGCAGCTTTAGCTTGCGCTGAAGTGCCACATATTTGTCAAACAGCAGCCGTTTTCGGCGAAACGAAAAAGGAAAGCGCAGGGTGAAACGCTCTTCGTTCAACCCGCCCACAGTCCAGCCGACATCTTCGGCGGTAACGCTTTCGATGAAATCACGTTTGGGATGGCGAGACAGAAAGGCCACCAGATCCGCCACCGGACGCAGCGGCAGACAAGACCCCGAAACCAGCATGACATGGGTGACATCGTCAAAGCGCTCCAGCAGCAGGCTGGCGGCGTCCTGAGTTGCCTCGACCAGCTCGAACATGCCCCATTCACAGGGCCTGCGGCGGCAAAAGACCACATCCGGCAGATCGGCAAGGTCAGAGTGCATTTTCTGGACATCGACCTCGGGGGCGCGCGCGTCGATATGCACCGCAACCGCCGCACCGCCGTCAGCCCAGATCCGCACCATTCGGGCGGCCAGATGCAGTTCGTCGTGACACAAGATCACCACGCCCATCCTGACGCGCATGCTCATGCCCAATTCCCTTTCGAGATCAGCCCCAGATCTTCCAACTGGCGCCAATCATGCAATTCCCGCGAATAGTCGCACCACAGATCGACATCCTCCTGCAGGCCCGACTGATAGGCGCGATATTCCTGACTATTGGCATAGTGCTGCCCGCGATCCAGCTCTTCGGCGGATTTTTCGACGAAAGTGGACAGGAACTTGGCGTGCAGCAAGCACCCCGAGGCCTTTTCGCCACCATGTTCATCGTAAACCAGGTTCAGCGACCTTGGCAAAAGCATGTGGGTCGAGCTGGCATAGGCATAAGACTTTTCCCAGCGCACAAGCGGGATCTTGTTCAGCGCCGGACCCTTTTCCGGCTCATCGGGGAAAAACACCCGCGCGCGCGGACCGCCCTGAATCCACAGATTGCCGAATTCGTTATTCTTGCGGATCGCATAATTGGCCGGATCGAACCAACGCGCGATCTCAAAAGGATCTTGCCCTTCTTTATAGGGCTGCGCGGCAATCGGCCCGCGCGGATACATATCCAGCAGCATCGATGAAAATGAACGGATGGCCGAGGCGTCCAGCCAATCGGTCAAGGCGCGCAGCGGACGGGTGTCGCAATGGGGATAGACCAGAAACTCATCGGGATCGACAGTCAGGCACCAATGCCCCGCGCCATAACGGCGCAGCAGCCAATTCAGCCAATCCATGCCAAAGCGCGATTCTTTGTAGCTGGCGGTGGTCAGCCACAGCGACACATCCGGCTGTGCCAGCATGAAATCCCGGCTGCCATCATCCGAGTTGTTGTCCACCACAAAGAAGTGCTGAACCCCCATTTTCCGGTAATATTCCAGAAAATACGGCAGCCGGACCCGTTCATTTCGCAAGGTTACGAAAAGCAGAATATTGCCGCGCCTGATCTTGGCGGTTTGATCCGACAAAACCCGCAACCGCCGCCGACGCCTGATCGCGCGCGCCAGCAACCACTGCCGCATCGTGCGCAAGCGGATTCTGCGTTTCAACTGCCTGATGATCTTCGACAAACCGGCCCCTTCCCGAGCTTAGGAATAGACTAAACCTGACGTTGCAGCAATGCGGCCTCGACCACGGCAAAGTGGCCGGGCCAATCGGGAACCTGCAAGGGCGGCAAACGTCTGGGGGGTGCATCGGCAAGGCGCAAGATCGCCTTGGCCCAAGCCGCCGCATCGTCGGGGTCCAGATACTCGGCCCCCTCTGCCAGCAGCTCTTGGGTAGAGGGAAGTGGAGTTGCCAGAACCGGGATACCACGTGCCGCGGCCTCGGTCAGCGGCAGACCAAAGCCTTCGGCGCGGCTTGGCATCAAAAGCGCCTGGCTTTGCATCATCAATGCAGCGACTGCCCCATCCTTCAGCCCCGAAAGCTCGTGGATGGGATCCGATGGCGCGAGATTGTCCAGCCGTGCAAAAGTGTCGTGGTTTTCCCAGCCGCGCCGGCCAATGATGAACAATTGTGGCAGATCGGCGGCTGGTCTTTGTCGGGCCATGATCGCCCAAGCATCCAACAGCACAGCATGGTTCTTGCGCGGCTCGATGGTGCCAAGGCTGATGAAAAAGGGCCGATCCAGCGCGAGACCCGCGGGGATTTGCGAGGGGTCGGCTGCGCTTAGGCTGGTCCCGATCGGTGCAACGACAACCGGCACGCGGCGATGGATGGCCAAACGCTTGCGCCACAGCTTGATCTGAACTGCGCTGGCTTGTGAAATCGTCACAATCAGATCCGACAATCCCGCCGCCTGCAAAAAGCGATCCCGGAATTTCTGGCTTTGGCCGCTCCGGGTAAATTCGGGGTAATCCAGCGGGATCACGTCATGGATCAACACGACCCTTTGTAAGGCCGACAGACCGGCAAAGACCTCATTGCGCCAATTCGAGTGGCCAAGGTTCAGATAGGCTGCCCCCTGCCCCAGACGGGCCTGCGCGATCTGGCCCAGCCGCTCGACGCGCCCGCGCGTGAAAGCGATCGCACGACTGCGAAGCTGTTGGGCGGCGCGATCAGCCAGCGACACTTTGCCAGTCAGTCGCGCCAAAAGGCCGGGCTGGGGCAGATCGCCAAGCTCACCCGCGCTCCAACGCAGAATGTCGGCGCCGGCTTCGGCAGGCAAAAGCGCCTGCCCGCCCGCAACCCGGCATAACAGCAGATGCGGACGCGACTGAAGGTGCAAAAGCCATTCAAGTTCAACGCGGTCGATCCCCGTCAGGGGACCTCCGCCTAGGCGTGAGACGAGGCGCGAGACATCCAGCAGGAACCCGCGCTCAGCGCTCATATCCACCATTCTGGTGCCAGCGCCATGCATCGGTCACCATTTGATCCATGGTTGAACGACGCGGATCCCAACCCAGCAGCGTCATCGCCTTTTCACTTCCCGAGACCAGCTTGACCGCATCGCCCGCGCGGCGCGGACCCTCGACGATCGGCACCGGACGGTTGGTGACGTGATGAGATTGGTTAATGACCTCGCGCACGGAAAAGCCATTGCCCGTGCCAAGGCAGAACACTTCGATGCCCGGTCCGACTTTTCCAGCCTGCAAATGCTTCAGCCCAAGGACATGCGCATCGACCAGATCCATGACATGGACATAGTCGCGGATACATGTGCCATCGGGCGTCGGGTAATCCGTGCCGAAAATCGTCAACTCGCCGCGCTTGCCGTCAACTGCGTCAAGAATAAGCGGGATCAGATGGGTTTCGGGCTGATGGAATTCGCCAACCTCGCCCTCGGGATCAGCGCCCGCAACGTTGAAGTAGCGAAACACCACCGAACGCAGGCCATCCGAGGCACCGAAATCCTTGAGCATATCCTCGATGGCGCGCTTAGAGGCACCATAGGCGTTCAAGGGCGTCTGGGCCGTATTTTCATCCAGCACAACGCCATCATGATCGCCATAAGTCGCGCAGGTCGAGGAAAAGACGAAATCGCGGATCCCTGCCGCGATCACGGCCTCGATCAGCACCAGCGAGGCCGAGACGTTGCCGCGCCAGTATTTGCCCGGCTCGCGCATGGCTTCGCCAACCTGGCTAAGCGCGGCGAAATGCATCACGGCAACGGGGCGATGCTTGGCCAAAACTTCGTCCAGTCGTGCGCGATCACTTAGATCGCCCTGCTCGAACGGGCCGAATTTGACCGCATCCTGCCAGCCTGTGCATAGGTTATCATAAGTGACGGGCTCAAAGCCCGCCGCTTTCAATGCTTTACAAGCGTGCGAGCCGATATAGCCCGCGCCACCCGTGACCAAAACCCGGTCTGCCATGTGTCGAAACCCTTACTCTGCCGCTTTGCGGATCGCAGCCAGATCGTTCAGGTAATCACCGAACTCGTCTTTCAGCTCATCGCGCGCCAGACCAAAGGCCACCGTCGCCTGCAAGAAGCCCGCCTTCGAGCCGCAATCGAAACGCTGGCCACGGAAGCGCAGGCCAAAGACATCGCGCCCCTCTTCAATCTCGTCAGCGATTGCGTCGGTCAGCTGGATTTCACCACCCGAGCCCTGACGCAGCTTGTTCAGGTTCTGCATCACGGTGGGCGCAAGGATATAGCGGCCGATCACAGCAAGGTTCGAGGGCGGGTTTGACTGCGGCTTTTCAACCATGCCTTTGGCGCGCACGATAGCGCCCATATCTTCGGCGATGTCGAGAACGCCATAGGATTTGGTCTTTTCAAGAGCCACTTCCATGGTCGCAACCATGCTACCGCCGGTCTCATTATAGGCTTCGATCATTTGCTGCAGGCAGGGCGGCTCGCCCATGATCACGTCATCGGTCAGGATCACGGCAAAAGGCTCGTCGGCGACAAGGCGACGCGCGCACCAGACGGCATGACCCAACCCCAGCGCCTTGTGCTGGCGGATATAGGCAATCGCGCCCGATTCCATATTGGTCGAGCGCAGGGTCTCCAGCAGATCGGTCTTGCCAGCTTTCTTGAGGTTGGATTCCAGCTCGTGGGCGTGGTCGAAATAATCTTCCAGCGCACCCTTGCCGCGCGAGGTCACGAAGATGAATTCAGTGATGCCAGCGGCGCGGGCCTCGTCGATCGCATATTGGATCAGCGGGCGGTCAACCAAAGTCATAATTTCTTTCGGGATACTTTTCGTTGCCGGCAGAAAACGAGTGCCCAGCCCTGCGACCGGGAAAATAGCCTTGGTGACCTTACGCGTCATAATCTCACTCCTGCGCCCTATCGCCTGACTGCAATAGAGTTAATTTTTTCGTGCTTTATCACTGAACATTACGTCATGTCAGTGAAGAGTTATCGTATCTGTACATATTCCTGATCTGTCTGAAAATCAGGTCAAAGTTAATCCGCAATATCTTTTCGGCAGAATGCCGCATGAATAGGCATATTCCATCGCCGAGTGCCAGCCAGATTGGCCTGCTCCGACCCAATATGTCGATGCTTTAAATCGTTAAAAACGCCGGATTTTTGCTCCCACCAGCCACCCTCGGCCAGTTTCAGCCGTGCAGGCAAGCGCGAGGGGGTCCAAAGCGCCAAATAGGTGATTCGCCCCTCGGCCACCGCCTGTGCCGCCTGACGACGCAGGCGGGCAGCCTGCCAATGCCATCCCGACAAATAGCAATGCGGTTGATCGTCCGGTCCCGCCGCTTTCGGGTCTAGCCAGGCCAACAGCGGGGACTGGCTGGGTGCGATGGGCTCAGATGGCGGATCGGGCAGATCCGTTTCAAGACCCTGATCAATGCCGCGCTTGAGCCCCGCCAGCAAAGGCCCGACCCGAAACGGGTCAAGTCGCCCCGACACCATCAGCCGCAACAATCGCTTGCGCTGAGATACAATCAGCCCCGCCGTGGCATCCGCAAGCAAAGCGGGATTGCCGTGGCGTCTGGCAAAGATCGCGGCCGAGCGACCAACCTGCGTCAGATCAGATGGCACACCCGACTGCGCGCGAACCGGGCCTGCCGCTGCGCCGTGGATCACTTCGGCCTGCGGCACGATCGCGGTCAGTCCATCGGGAAAATGCTGCGCAAGACGCATATTCACGTCGCTTTCATCCAGATGATAGCGAAAGGCCGGATCAAAGCCGCCGATCTGGCGCAACGAGGCGCTGCGAAAGGCACAATTGGTGCCAATCGTGCTGACCGGAGCGCCGTCTTTTGCGGGGCATTTATAAATGCCCGTGTCCGAATTCAGCCCGGTCGCCACACCCTCGACCGGGATAGTCGTGCCCGCCGCCGTGATACGCTCGGCCCGCGCCTGCCAGCCAAAGCCGTCTGGACCCCGGGTATAGCCCGTTGCGGCGATGACCTGTGGATCGCTGAATGGTGCTGAAATCCTCTCGGCCCAGCCCGGCAGGGCCAGCGCGTCATCATCGATGAAAGCGATGACCTCGCCGGATGCGACGGCGATGCCGGCGTTCCGCGCCGCCGAAATATTGGCCTCGTCAAAGGGAACGCGCTTGATCGCCAGGTCAGGACGCAGATCCAGCGAGGCCGGATCTGTAACAAGAATGATTTCCGTTCGGGCACGCCGTTGGGCGGCCAGGGCCATCAGGCAAAAGCCCAGATGGCCGCGGCGCAGGCGCGACACGACGATAATGCTTAACGAAATCGGGCCCGCGCCTTGGGCAGATGCCCCGCTATCGGTCAATCCGCCCCCATACGCAGCATCATCTCTTCGATTTTGGCGACATCCGAGGGGTTGTTCAGCTCCCAAAACTCGCGGCCGCGAGCTTCGACCTCGACGCAAAGCACCTTACGGCCCCGTTCCAGAAAACGCAGCTGCTCTAGCCCTTCAAGAACCTCGGTGCGGCCCTCGCCCCAGCCCGGATATTCTGCCAATGCAGCGGGACGATAAGCATAGACGCCGACATGGTGAAAAACCGGCGTTGGCGCATCGGCAGCAAAATCGCCCGCTGCAAAGGGGATCACCTCTTTCGAGAAATACATCCCGCGCATGTCATGGCCAAAGACTGCCGTCGTGCCGCCAACCCGCCCAGCCGTGCGATCCGCAATCAGATCGGCGCGCATCTGACCGTTGCAGCGCAGCACGGGCGTGGCCAGGTCGGCCGAAGCATCGCCTCGCAAGCCCTGGACCAGATCCTCGACGAACCAGGCAGGCGTCAAAGGGGCGTCGCCCTGCAGGTTCACCACAATCTCGGGGTTGATGCCCAGATTGCTGATGGCTTCGGCGCAACGCTCGGTGCCATTGCGTGCCTCGGGCGAGGTCATCACGACCTCGGCGCCAAATGCCTCGGCATGATCGCGAATGCGCGCGTCATCGGTCGCGACCAGAACCCGGTCAATGCCCGAGACCGACTTGGCCGCCTGCCAGCTGCGACGGATCAGGCTAAGGGCCTGCCCCGAGGCGCCTTTCAGCTCGACCAAGGGCTTGCCCGGATAGCGCGAGGATTGATAGCGCGCTGGAATGACAATCACGACCGACATGACTTAGCCCTTCACCAGCAAGACACCCGGGGTGAAGGCAATGAAAAACGGATTTTCAAAGCCCGGCTTGCCATAAAGCAAAGGCGTGTGATCATCGAAACGCACGACCTTGCCGCCCGCCCCGCGCAAGACCGCATCGCCCGCTGCCGTATCCCATTCCATGGTCCGGCCCAGACGGGGGTAAAGATCCGCCTCGCCCGTCGCGACCAGACAGAACTTCAGCGACGATCCGGCCGAGGTCATGTCCTTGACGCCATAGCGCCCGATATAGTCGTCAGTCGCGGCATCGCGATGGGATTTCGAAGCCACCACCATCAGCGCGCGATTGTCGGGCGTTGTGTTCACGCCAATCGGGTGGGTCTGCCCCGGGGTCGGACCAAAGGGGCCAACCTCTTCGACGGCGCCACCATCGGCCAAAGTATAGAACAGGCGCCCCTTGGCCGGGGCATAAACCACGCCCAGAACCGGGATGCCATCACGGACATAAGCGATATTGACCGTGAAATCGCCACGGCGCTGCACGAATTCCTTGGTCCCGTCCAGCGGGTCAACGATCAGGAAAGTGCTGACATTTTGACCATGGGTCGCGGCCTGCTCTTCGGTTACCAGCGGAATATCGGGAAATGCAGCACGCAAACCGGCAGAGATCAGCGCATCGGCGGCCTCATCTGCCTCGGTGACCGGAGAGGAATCGGATTTTGCGCGTACGTCGAAATCTTCTGCGCCGTAGATCTGCATGATCTTTTCGCCTGCCAGCAGGGCAAGACGCCGGAATTCGGCAACCATCGGTTCAAATTGCATTCATTTTCCTTTCCTGCCGCAGGCATAATCGCCCACACCAGATTGAACCCGCGTTTCATGTCACTTATGGTCCGAGGAACTGCTTTCGGCAAGCGCCGGGCACCCGAAGGGACACTGGGCGCAGCACATGTTCACCGCACGGCGAAATCGAAACCTGCTAGAGGCCGCGTTCACGACGCTGGCCCTGATTTATCACGTCACAGTCTATGACCTGCGCAAGGAACACCGCAACGCGGTCATCGGGCTGGTGATGACAGTGCTGCAATCCATGCTGTTCGTCATGGGTTTCCTGGGCATGTATATGATCATCGGGGTCAAACACTCTCCCATTCGCGGCGACTTTATTATCTATATCATGTCGGGGATTTTCCTCTTCATGGTCCATTCGCAGACCGCTGGCGCGGTATCGGGTGCGGGTAGTTCGGTCGATGCGATGGTCAAACACGGCCCGATGAATACCGCCGTGATGATCTGCGGGGCGGCGCTGGCTGTTCTTTATCGCCAGACTTTCGCGATTTTCGTGATCCTTGCGGGATATAACGCCCTTTTCGCGCCCGTCACGCTTGAGGATCCGATCTCCTGCTATGCCATGGTGCTGCTGGCCTGGTTCTATGGCATCTGTATCGGGCTTTTGTTTCTATGCGTGCGCATGTGGTGGCCCCAGGGCGGCAAGGTCGTCACCCAGCTTTACCAACGCATCAATATGATCGCCTCGGGCAAAATGTTTGTGGCCAATACTTTACCGACATTCATGTTGCACATGTTCGCCTGGAACCCGCTGTTTCACATGATCGATCAGGTGCGTGGCTATGCCTTTATCAAT
Source organism: Paracoccus sp. (in: a-proteobacteria) (assembly GCF_032007265.1). Lineage (GTDB taxonomy): Bacteria > Pseudomonadota > Alphaproteobacteria > Rhodobacterales > Rhodobacteraceae > Paracoccus. The sequence goes on from NZ_DALZMB010000008.1 coordinate 57,453, forward strand.
TACACACCGCATAACAGCTCGCTCAGCTATGCGATCTATATGACGCTTGCGATGATGATGATCGGGTTGATGGCGGAATTTGTGACCCGCAATGCGGTCTCGTTGAGCTGGAACTCGGGGCGCTAGCCCGAGGCGGGGCGGCTATGCGAGATGTGCGCCGCTGGATCACCCGCCCGGCCGCTTGGGGCGGGCCATGGCTTAGCGCATGGGGCGGCGCACCCCGCAGCAGACAAAGAAAACGGGCGGAACATAATTGGGCAAATCACTATGCACCAGCCGCTTGCAGCCCCGTTTCCCCTCCCTATATAGAGACGTGAAACCGGTCCCGGATTAAACTCCGCCCGGCAAATTTAGGGATAGGCGGCTGAAGGCCGGAATGGATTCAGCGGCCGCAACATCGCCGTAAGAGAGGAAATTGAATGTCTAAAGTCATCGGCATCGACCTTGGCACCACCAACAGCTGCGTCGCCATCATGGACGGCAGCCAGCCCAAGGTAATCGAAAACTCCGAAGGTGCGCGCACCACGCCCTCGATCGTCGGCTTTACCGACTCTGAGCGTCTTGTGGGTCAGGCCGCCAAACGTCAGGCCGTCACCAACCCGTCGAACACCGTTTTCGCCGTCAAGCGCCTGATCGGCCGCCGCGTGACCGACCCCGAAGTGCTGAAGGACAAGAACCTTGTGCCCTACGCTATCGTTGATGGCGGCAATGGCGACGCATGGGTCGAAGTCCATGGCGAGAAATACTCGCCCGCACAGGTCAGCGCGATGATCCTTCAGAAGATGAAGGAAACCGCAGAAAGCTACCTGGGCGAAAAAGTCGAGCAGGCCGTCATCACGGTTCCGGCTTACTTCAACGACGCGCAGCGTCAGGCCACCAAAGACGCGGGCAAGATTGCCGGTCTTGAGGTTCTGCGCATCATCAACGAGCCGACCGCAGCAGCACTTGCTTATGGTCTGGACAAGAAAGAATCGAAAACCATCGCGGTCTATGACCTTGGCGGCGGTACCTTTGATATCACCATCCTCGAAATCGACGATGGTCTGTTCGAGGTGAAATCGACCAACGGCGACACCTTCTTGGGTGGCGAAGACTTCGACATGCGCATTGTCCAGTATCTGGCCGATGAGTTCAAAAAAGAGCATGGCGTTGATCTGACCAAGGACAAAATGGCCCTTCAGCGCCTCAAGGAAGCTGCTGAAAAAGCCAAAATCGAACTGTCCTCGGCATCGCAGACCGAAATCAACCAGCCGTTCATCTCGATGGACAAAAACACTGGCACGCCGCTGCACATGGTCATGAAACTGACCCGTGCCAAGCTGGAAAGCCTGGTTGCCGATCTGATCAAGCGCACGATCAAGCCGCTGCAAGAGGCACTGAAAGACGCAGGCATGTCGAAAGCCGATATCGATGAGGTTGTCCTTGTCGGCGGTATGACCCGTATGCCCAAAGTCATCGAAGAAGTGACCGCTTACTTTGGCAAAGAGCCGCATAAAGGCGTGAACCCGGACGAAGTCGTGGCGCTTGGCGCGGCGGTTCAGGCTGGCGTTTTGCAGGGCGATGTCAAAGACGTTGTGCTGCTGGACGTGACCCCGCTGTCCTTGGGCATTGAAACGCTGGGTGGTGTCTTTACCCGCCTGATCGATCGCAACACGACGATCCCGACCAAGAAAAGCCAAGTGTTCTCGACCGCCGAGGACAATCAGAACGCCGTGACCATCCGGGTTTTCCAGGGTGAGCGCGAGATGGCTGCCGACAACAAGATGCTGGGTCAGTTCAACCTCGAAGACATTCCGCCGGCTCCGCGCGGTCTGCCCCAGATCGAGGTGACCTTTGACATCGACGCCAACGGCATCGTCTCGGTTTCGGCCAAAGACAAAGGCACGGGCAAGTCGCAAAACATCACGATCCAAGCTTCTGGCGGTCTGTCGGATGCCGATATCGAGCAGATGGTCAAAGACGCAGAGGCCAATGCCGAGGCCGACAAAGCCCGCAAAGAGCTGGTCGAAGCCAAGAACCAGGCTGAAAGCCTGATCCATTCGACCAAGAAGTCGCTGGATGAGCATGGTGACAAGGTTGACGGCTCGACCGTCGAGGTCATCGAGCTTGCCATCGGCGCATTGGAAGATGCGGTCAAGACCGAAGATGCCGGCAAGATCAAAGGTGCAATCCAGAACCTGATGGATGCATCGATGAAACTTGGCGAAGCCATCTACAAAGCCAGCGAAGCTGAGGCTGGAAATGCCTCTGCTGAGCGTGACGATGAGCCGCGCGATGTGAACGATGATATTGTTGACGCCGATTTCGAAGATCTCGGCGAAGACAAGAAGCGCAACTAATCGCGCGTAACCTGATAGGCCGGCCCGTCGCAAACCCGCGCGGGCCGGTCCAGTCATAAAAGGCCCGGGACGAATACCACATGTCTAAACGTGATTATTATGACGTTCTTGGCGTCTCGAAAGGCGCGTCCCCGGACGAGATCAAGAAAGCTTACCGCGCCAAAGCGAAAGAGCTTCATCCTGACCGTAACCGGGATTGCAAGACCTCTGAGGCGGCGTTCAAAGATGTCAACGAAGCTTATGAATGCCTGAAGGACGGACAGCGCAAAGCTGCATATGACCGCTTTGGCCATGCGGCCTTTGAAGGCGGCATGGGCGGATTTGGCGCGCGCGGGGGCCCACAGGGCGGCGATTTCGGCTCGGCTTTCGCAGATGTTTTCGAAGACCTCTTTGGCGATTTCATGGGCGGTCGTGGCGGCGCACAGGGCGGACGCCCGCGTGCCAGCCGTGGCCAGGATCTGCGCTATAACCTGCGGGTCTCGCTGGAAGATGCCTATAATGGCACGCAAAAAGCGATCACTGTGCCGACCTCGGTTGCCTGTGGCGGCTGTCAGGGCACCGGTGCCGAAGGCGCGGTTGACCCGGCCACCTGCCCGACCTGTTCAGGCATGGGCAAGGTCCGGGCAAGCCAGGGCTTTTTCACGGTCGAACGCACCTGCCCGACCTGTAATGGTCAGGGCCAGATCATCAAAAATCCTTGCGCTGAATGCCAAGGCGCCGGCCGCATCGAGAAAGAGCGCAGCCTTTCGGTGAACATTCCTGCGGGCGTGGAAACCGGAACGCGCATCCGTCTTGCCGGTGAGGGCGAAGCGGGTATGCGCGGCGGCCCCTCGGGCGATCTTTATATCTTCATCGAGGTGCGCGAGCATCCGATCTTTGTGCGCGATGGTCGTATCTTGGCCTGCCAGGTCCCGGTCAGCATCAGCACCGCAGCCCTTGGCGGCGAGATCGAGGTGCCCACGATTGATGGGGGTCGTTCGCGCGTAAAGGTTCCGGCGGGCACGCAGTCGGGCAAGCAATTGCGCCTGCGTGGCAAGGGCATGCCGCCCCTGCGTCACGGGGCCGGAATGCAAGGCGAACATGGTGACATGTTGATCGAGCTGACGGTCGAGACGCCCGTCAACTTGACGGCACGCCAAAAAGAGCTGTTGCGGGAATTCGACGGCATTCAGGCCGACAACAACCCACAAACCTCTGGTTTCTTCCAGAAGATCAAGGGCTTCTGGGACGAAATGAAAGGCTAAGACAGGCCCGGCACATGCCGGGCCTTTTCTTTACCGACCCTTGGGCAGCTGTCGGGCTTTAACCCCATCTTTACCGGTTGGGTGCAGCCTTGAAGCCATGACAACGAATCGCGCCTTTTCCGAACGTCCGCTGCCGCTTTTCTCGGCCGCGCCGCCACGCGACAGTGATGAATGCCCGGCAGCCGTCAACACGCCTGCATCTGGCCCCAAATTGCCCAGCTATCTGGCGGATCACCGCAGCCGCCTGCGCGAGCGCTTTATGACGGGTGGCGCAGCGGCAATGCCAGATTACGAAATCCTTGAGCTGGTGCTGTTTCGCGCCATTCCCCGCCAAGATGTAAAGCCCCTAGCACGTCGGCTGATCGATAGCTTTGGCGATTTCAATCGTGTCATTTCGGCAAGCCCGGCACGGCTGTCCGAGGTATCGGGCACCGGCCCTGCAGTCGTTCTCGAGCTGAAACTGATCGAGGCTGCGGCCCAACGACTGGCGCGTTCGCGCGTGATCAACCGCCCCGCGCTTAGCGGTTGGGATGCCTTGATCGATTATTGCCACACGACCATGGCCCATTCCGAAATCGAACAGTTCCGGGTGCTTTATCTGGACCGTAAAAACATTCTTATCCTTGACGAGGAACAGGCACGCGGCACTGTCGATCACGTGCCGGTCTATCCGCGCGAGATCATGCGCCGTGCTTTGGATGTCCATGCCAGCGCACTGATCCTGGTCCATAACCACCCCTCGGGTGATCCGACCCCGTCAGAGGCTGATATCATGATGACCCGTCGCATCGTCACCGCCGCCGATGTCATGGGACTGGTCGTGCATGATCATCTGATTATCGGGAAATCACGTGAAATCAGCTTTCGCAGCGAAGGTTTGCTTTAGTCACAGACGCGAAATCGCTCGAAACAGCCGATCCGTGCGAAAGCCCCCCCTTTTTCCGACCATTTTACCCCGAGTCGCCACGATAGGCTTTTGCAACCCCCGCTCTGGTAGCTCGATCCTGCCGCCCCACAGCCATGACGGGAAAATGCGCTATGATAGCGCTAGCCGCCTCCTCAAGGCGCAGCGAAAATCCCACACCTCATCGGAATACAGCCAATCGTGGGGCCAAGCGCGGCTGGACTGACACAATTTTGATCGCTACAACCGCCCCGCGAGGGCTGCGTCACGCGCGGCCCACTGTCGTATAGCCGCTTAGCCCCAGGGGGGCAGAATTGGAGATCTGATCGTGTCCCACGCAGACGAACACGCAGGCGATCACGGCGCCACCCGGAGAGATTTTCTTTACTACGCGACGGCCGGTGCCGGTACAGTTGCGGCCGGTGCGGCCGCCTGGACCCTGATCAACCAAATGAATCCCTCGGCCGACGTGCAGGCGCTCAGCTCGATCCAAGTCGATGTCAGCGGTGTCGAAAGCGGCACCCAACTGACCGTGAAATGGTTGGGCAAGCCCGTGTTTATTCGTCGCCGGACCGAGGAAGAGATCAAAGCTGGTCGCGAGGTTCAACTGAATCAGTTGATCGATGCCGATGCCGAGAATGCCAATAAACCGGGCGAGCCCGCGACTGACCAGAACCGCACCCTTGATGAAGCAGGCGAATGGCTGGTCATGATCGGCGTTTGTACCCATCTCGGCTGCGTCCCGATCGGGAATGGCGCCGGCGACTTCGGTGGCTGGTTCTGCCCTTGCCACGGATCGCACTACGATACTGCCGGCCGCATTCGGAAGGGTCCTGCACCGCAGAACCTGCATATTCCGGTCGCGGAATTCGTCACCGACACCACCATCAAGCTGGGCTGAGGAGAGCGCTATGGCTGGAATCCCCCACGACCATTACGAGCCGAAAACCGGCGCTGAGCGCTGGCTGAACCGCCGCCTTCCGATCGTCGGCCTGCTCTACGACACCCTGATGATCCCGACCCCCAAGAACCTGAACTGGTGGTGGATCTGGGGCATTGTGCTGGCATTCTGCCTTGCTTTGCAGATTGTTACCGGCATCGTGCTGGTCATGCATTACACCCCGCATGTCAGCCTGGCCTTCTCGTCGGTCGAGCATATCATGCGCGACGTGAATGGCGGCTATATGCTGCGCTACCTGCATGCAAACGGCGCTTCGCTGTTCTTTGCAGCAGTCTACATCCATATTTTCCGCGGCCTCTACTACGGTAGCTATAAGGCACCGCGCGAAATCACCTGGATCGTCGGCATGGTGATCTACCTGCTGATGATGGCAACGGCATTCATGGGCTATGTTCTGCCCTGGGGCCAAATGTCCTTCTGGGGCGCGACCGTGATCACCGGCCTGTTTGGCGCGATCCCGGGCATCGGCGAATCGATCCAGACCTGGCTTCTGGGCGGTCCTGCTGTTGATAACGCGACGCTGAACCGCTTCTTCTCGCTGCATTATCTGCTGCCTTTTGTGATCGCGGCTCTGGTCATCGTTCACATCTGGGCCTTCCACACCACGGGCAACAACAACCCGACCGGTATCGAAGTGCGTCGCACCTCGAAGGAAGAAGCACAGAAAGACACCCTGCCCTTCTGGCCCTATTTCGTGATCAAGGACCTTGTCGGCCTTGCGATCGTTCTGGTCGTCTTCTTTGCCATCGTCGGCTTCATGCCAAACTATCTTGGCCACCCCGATAACTATATCGAGGCGAACCCGCTGGCGACGCCTGCACATATCGTGCCGGAATGGTACTTCTTGCCCTTCTATGCGATCTTGCGCGCCTTTACCTCGGATGTCTGGCTGGTTCAGCTGGTCAACTGGGCTTCGTTCCGCATCATCGACGCCAAATTCTTCGGCGTTCTGGCGATGTTTGGCGCGATCATCGTGCTGGCACTGGTGCCGTGGCTGGATACGTCGCGCGTGCGTTCGGGCCGTTTCCGCCCGCAATTCAAGTGGTGGTTCTGGCTGCTGGTCGTGGATTTCGTGGTTCTGACCTGGGTGGGCGCGATGCCGACCGAAGGCATCTACCCCTATATCTCGCTGGCTGGCGCGACCTATTGGTTCGCTTACTTCCTCGTCATTCTGCCGATCTTGGGCGTGGTTGAGAAACCGCTGCCGATGCCGCAGACGATCGAAGAAGATTTCGACGCGCATTACGGCGCCAAAACCCATCCTGCCGAGTAAGGAGAGGCGACAATGACCATGAGAAATGTTTCGCTCACGGCGGTTGCGGCCCTGTCCGTTGCTTTGGCTGGCGGGGCAATGGCCCAGGACAACAGCACAGCAGCTGGCACGACCGCACCTGCAGGTTCGAGCTATCACAGCGGCCAGGCCTCGACGCCTGCCGCTGCAGCCCCCGAAGCCGCGGCCCCCGAGGCCGCAGCGACCGAGGCAGCCCCGGCTGGAGAGGCACCCGCTGCAGCAGCAACCGAAGCAGCCCCGGCTGCAGAGGCACCCGCCGAAGTAGCGACCGAAGCAGCCCCGGCTGCAGAGGCACCCGCTGCAGCAGCAACCGAAGCGGCCCCGGCTGCAGAGGCACCCGCCGAAGCAGCAACCGAAGCAGCCCCGGCTGCAGAGGCACCCGCAGAAGCAGCGACCGAAGCAGCCCCGGCTGCAGAGGCACCCGCTGCAGCAGCAACCGAAGCAGCCCCGGCTGCAGAGGCACCCGCTGCAGCAGCAACCGAAGCAGCCCCGGCTGCAGAGGCACCCGCTGCAGCAGCAACCGAAGCAGCCC
>NZ_DALZMB010000009.1:0-54548 GCF_032007265.1 Paracoccus sp. (in: a-proteobacteria)
CCAGACCAGACCGACCAGAAAGCCCGACAGCAAAACAAACAGCTCGGCCGCGTCAAAGACAACGAAATTGGTCAGCGTAACCTGTCGCAATGCCGAAATCGGCATATGGTCAAGCATGATACAGACCAGCGCGTAGCCGCGCAGCATATCAAGGGCAGCAATTCTTTTCATGCCGGCAGCCGGACCCAAGCCTCGATCAGCTGGGGCTCCTCGATCAGGGCCATCTTTTCGTCCTGATCCAAAAAGCTAAGCGCCTCGGATTGGCTTTGTGCCGCAGCGATTTTGGCACCTGCCGAAATCGCGCTTAACCGTTCGGCCACTGGCCGCGCGTTTTCATGGCGCGGCTGCAATTGCCGATGACGGAGCAAGGCCTCGGGGTCGCGCGCAATATCGGCGAGCTTGCCACTTTGAGGACCGATACGATGGGTCAAAGTATTGGCAGCGGTCAAAATTTCGGGGGGCATACGCTCTTCGGGGGTGACAAGCAGCCCCTGACGGCGCGCCCAACGTCCAAAAACCGGGCTGGCCGACCACCGCGAGGTCAGAGGTGACAAAATCAACCCTGCAAGGATTGGTGACAGCCAGATCAGTTGACCGGGCGACAGATAGGCCAAGACCAAAAGCGTGCCAAAGCCGGTGATGACATGCAGGGCGTGGCGACGCAAAACCACCGACCAGGGCGGGGTTTGTCCGGCGCGGACCTGCGCCTCCCAACCACTGTCGCGGCCTTGCAGAATTTCCAGAATCTGGCGGGTCTGGATCAGCATCTGGACCGGAGCAATCAGCGCAGACAACACAATCTCAAACAGCGCCGAGGCAAAAACCCGCGCCTTGCCGCCAGAATTTTGCGCCAAGGGCCGCGCCCATGCCCGCAAGATTGCCAGAAATTTCGGCACCAGCAAAAACGCCATGGCAATCACGAAAAGCCACAGCATCCGTACGGGGTCAAAGACCGGCCATTCCGGAAAAAGCTGATAGGTCGAGGGAAAGTAATCGGGGCGCGACAACAGCACGTTGGCAGAAAGCGCCAGCCCAACCAGGATCATCGCCAGCCAGATCGGCGACATGACAAAGCCCAGCACGCCGATCAGAAAATGAATGCGGCTGATCATCGAGAAACCGCGCGCCCCAATCAGGCGCAAATGCTGCAGATTGCCCTGGGCCCAACGCCGCTCGCGCACGGCCATGTCCAACAGGGTCGGCGGCGTTCCCTCGTAGCTTTGGCGCAGATCGTAATCCAGCCGCACCTTCCACCCGGCACGACGCAAAAGCGCGGCCTCGACAAAGTCATGGCTCAGGATCGCGCCGCCAAAGGGTGGCTTGCCCGGAAGGCTGGGCAGACCGCAACATGCGGCAAAGGCGCTGACGCGGATGATGGCGTTATGGCCCCAGAAATTGCCGCTGTCGCCTGACCAAGCGGCCACGCCCCGCGCCACGGCAGGGCCGTAAACCCGACCCGCGAATTGCGTCAGCCGGGCAAAAATGGTCTGGCCGCCGACAAGCATCGGCATGGTCTGGATCAAACCGACGCTGGGATCGCCGTTCATACGCGCCGACAGCGCCTTGATCGTATCCCCACCCACGACGCTATCGGCGTCCAGCACCACCATTTGATCGTAGCGCGCGCCCCAGCGGCGCACGAAATCGGCGACGTTACCCGCTTTGCGCCCCTCGTTGGAATGGCGGCGACGATACCACACCGGCACCGGAGAGATCTCGCGCAGAAGGCTGATCGCCTGAATTTCCTCCAAGGCGGATTGCGGCTTGCGGCTGTCCGAGATCACGAAAATCTCGGCACGATCAGCCAGGCCAACGCGGGCCAGATCGCGCGCAAGTGCCGCCAAAAGCCCCGCCGTTTCCGAAGCATCCTCGTGATAGACAGGCATGACGACCGCAATTTTCGCGTCATTCGGCCCCTCGGGCGTCTTCAGCCCAGGTGCCAGAAAGCCCGCAAGGAACGAGCAAAACGAAAAGCCCACCCAGCCGAATGTCACCACGAAAAGAACAAGCAAAATAGCCTGCAAAGCCGTGATATTGTCCCCAAAAACCAGCAGCATTTCCTTGCAGCCCGCAATGGCTATGGCCAGCGTGCCGCCAAAGGCCAGCAAGCGCGCCAGAAGCGTGCGCAGGCCGGGAAATTCCCAGCGAGGGCCCTGCGGTGGATTGGCGTGGAAATCCTGCACCGGCATCGCCAACGGAGCCTCTGGCGGGGTTGGCGGCAGCGCAGCCCCTTGCAAGGGCGCAAACACCGCATCTGCCTCGGGGCCTACCAGTCGGATTTCAGACATATCGCCCGAGCTGCTCAGTTGGCTTTTCTTCAATGTCGTTACCCACGCGCCCAACGGGCAATCCAGGTTTCGCTGAGCGCCCCGTCAGGCCCGTTCAACACGGCAGACAGATCGGCGACCTTGGCGTTTTCTGGGAAATATTCGAAGGACAAACGCATCCGCCCCTGCTGCGGCATCCGGATCAGATAGTTGTGTCCGATGCGCCCCGCCGAGGCACGGATCTGAGCGGTCGGATCATCTGATCCAAAGACCGACAGATCGAAATCAACGATATAGGTCCGGGCATCGGCATTGTTGATCGCCTTGCCGGTCATCGTCTCAAGAACCCGCGAAATAGGCGCAGAATCAGGTATTTCTGCTGCGAAGGTGAGAACATAGTTGAAGTCATGACGCTGGCCTTTGACCAAAGCATCCGCGGGCTGCCAGAAGGAAACGATGTTATCGTTGAATTCGTTTTCTACCGGAATTTCGATCAGTGAGACCGAACCTTTGCCCCAGCGTCCCTGCGGCGCGATCCAAGCCGATGGCCGCAAATCATAGCGCGCCTCGGCATCTTGGAAGTCGTCAAAATTGCGGGCACGTTGCGCCAGACCAAAGCCTAGCGGATCATTGTCCATAAAGGCCGAAGCCTGCAAGGTGGGCGGCCCCGACAGCACGCGCCAAAGCCGCGTTTCGCTGCCCGTCAGCATCTGCAACCCATCGCTGTCATGAACCGAGGGGCGGTAGTCATCGATGCGTTTGCGATCGGCCGGACCGAACCAGTACATCGAGGTCAAAGGCGCAATTCCCACGGTTTTCAGATCGCGGCGCGGGAACAGCGATACCCGCGTATTGATGACGGTCTCGGCGCCCGGTGCCAAAACGAATTCAAACGCGCCGGTGATCGACTTGCTGTCAAGCAAAGCGTTAATGCGCACGGTGCGCTCTTGAGGATCGGGCTCATAGATCCAGAAGCTGCGGAAAATCGGGAACTCCTCACCCTCGGGGCTGCCGGTGCCGATGGCAAGACCGCGCGCTGAAAGCCCGTAAAGCGTGCCTCGCGCCACCGCGCGGAAATAGCTTGCCCCCTGAAAGACCGCGAATTCGTCCATCACATCGGGGCGGTTCAGCGGCGTGCGCAGACGAAAGCCCGAAAAACCCATATTCCCGGTGGTTTCCATATCGCCGCCCTCGGGGAACTGCGACGGATCAAAGTCAAACAGCTTGGGCGAGAAGGCGACCTTGGTGGCCACGCCACCCGAAACCAGATTGATCTCGACCGGCTCATAGAAAATCGCGCCGGGCGGCAACAGATCCAGCGCAAAGACCCGGCTGTCGCGCCATGGATCACGATCGCGGCGAAAACGGATGGCGCGATACTGGTCATAGTTCAGATCAGCAAAGCTGCCGGTCAGCTGCGAGACGGGCTGGCTGTATTCGCGCGAGGCGTACTCCTGCGCGACGGCAACAACGTCTTCAAAATCAAAGGGTTTCGGCGTTGGCGCGGCCTCGGGCGTCGCCGCAGGCGCGGGGTTCTCTGCCTCTTGCGCAAAGGCAAGATTGCCAAGCGCGCCAGTCGCAGCCAGCGCCGCAGCAGAGGACAACACAAAATTTCGCCGATACATCCCTCGAGTCCTCGTTAAGCAGCTGGCAAAAGCCGTGGGTTTTAGCGGATTTGGCACCCCCGGTCGTAACTCGCAAGCAGTTTTCCTACTTGGGGCAAGAGACTGCCGACCCTGAACGGCAAATCAACATAAATGTGACATTTCAAACGATATTTGGGCGCGAAGCCATGCCTCGCGCCCTAAGGTTATGTTTGATTGATTCTTTCAGCTTTGGCTAGAAAAACCTGCGTTTTCCTTGGGCTTGTTATTGCGCCGTCTCACGCACGACATCACCCTTGGGATTGATTTCGATCACAACCGGCTCTCCTTGCGGGTTTTTGCCGATCACGCTGACACGCGGCCCATCGCGAGAGATGACCCCAAGATCGGTATAGCCAGCCGCTTTTGCCGCGGCCGCGACCGCCTCATCCGAGACCGGGGCCGGGCCACGGCCGTCGCGCGGGCCTTTGTTGCCATGATGGTCGCGACCACCATGCTTGTCGCCGCGTTTGTCGCCATGCTTGCCGTCGTGTTTGCCGTCATGCTTGCCACCGTGACGGCCCTCATGGCCATCCGGACCTTTGCGGTCGTGACCGCCGGGGCGCATGTCACTGTCCTGCCCACGGCCAAAGCGCATCAGCGTGCCGTCTTGGCTAAAGCCCGCACGCAGCTTGTCGCCACCGGCATCGGTTCCGACGATCATCACGCCCTTTTCACCCGAAAAGGCGCCGGTCACGCTGTTGAACTGGCCGAAAATCTGCTGATCGCGCACGGATTGCGGGATCAGCGCATTGGCCAGGCTTTCGGGCAAAGGCTTGTTGTCATCGACAAAGGCGCCGCGCAGCGCTGCTTTATCGTCCAGCATTGCCTTGATCTTGGTGCCATCAGCCAAAGTGCCAGAGATGCGCTGACCGCGCTTGTCGGATTTCACCGAAAGATCGCTGAGATTCAGATCCTTCAACACCTGCGGCAATTCGGTTGCCACAACCGAAGGAGTGGTGGCAGAGGGCGCGGTGGCAGGTGCCGGCGTGCTTGCGGCCGGGGCCCCGGTCGTTGCTTCGGTCGTTGCTTGTGCCGAAGCGCTAAGAGGCAGGGCCAGCATTGCCGACATGGCAAAAAGGGCGACAGAACCTTTGAACATGCTGCTCATTCGTCTTTATCCTTATCTAACGGGATCGGGTTTCTTCCCGGTACGAATCACTTCTAGCCCAAGAAAGATGAACGCAAAGGCAATGGCCCGTTTGGTTTTCGTTTGGCAAAGCCCCCTTAGATCACAGCTATGACCCCTGCGCGCCTGGCCCTTGTCTGTCTTGCTATTCTGGCGCTGCTTTTGGGCGGTCTGGTGACGATGCAGCATATGCGCCCTACGCCCCCGCCCCATCCGGGTTTTCTGGCCGGACGCCCACCAATGAGCGATGGCAATGACCCGCTTTTGCCCGAGGATATGATAAGCGGCCCCAGTTTCGAGGTGATCTCGCTGACCCAGGCCGCGCAGCTGGTCGAAGAGCGCTTTAACGGCAAACTGATCGCGGCACGACTGGTCCCCCCCTTTCCCCACGAATTTGCCGAAGGGGTTGAGCTGGTCCACGAGCTGCGCTTTTTGACACCCGCCCGTCATGTGCTGACGATCCGATTGGATGCAAGAACGGGCCGGTTTCTGGAGGTGGCGGGTGCCGGGCTGGCCCAGGCGCGTAAGCAGAAAGGAGCCAAAAAATGAAATGCCTGATAGTTGAAGATGATCCTTTGCTTGGCTCACAATTGGCGCAGGCGATGCGCGATGGTGGTTTTGCCTGTGACCTTGCCCAAGATGGCATTCAGGGTGAGTTCTTGGGAGCCACAGAAAGCTATGATGTCGCGATCCTTGATCTGGGCCTTCCGGGCCTGCCCGGGATCGAGGTCTTGACGCGCTGGCGTCAGGGCGGGATCTCGACCCCCGTGCTGATCCTGACCGCGCGAGGCGATTGGACCGATAAAGTCGCGGGCTTTCGTGCAGGCGCGGATGATTACGCGGTCAAACCCTTTCGCTTGGACGAGGTCGTGATCCGGGCTCAAACCCTGGTGCGTCGCGCAGCGGGACATGCGCAGGCGGTGATCTCGGCGGGTCCGCTGCGTCTGGACAGCCAGCTTTCCGTCATCACCTTGAACGGGATGGCCCTGAAACTGACCTCGTTCGAGACCCGGATTCTGTCCTATCTGATCCACCATCAAAACCGTGTCGTCAGCCGTAGCGAGCTGTCCGAGCACCTGTATGATTCGGCTGCGGACCGCGATTACAAATCGCTGGAAGTGGTGATCGGGCGTCTAAGGCGCAAAATTCCCGAAGGGCTGATCGAAACTCGGCGCGGCGAGGGTTACGTGCTGCGCAGCGCGCCATGATGCCGTCCTTTCCCGCCGATTCGATCCGATTTCGCCTTTTGGCATTGGGCAGCGTGCTGGTGGGCGCGGCCCTAATTGCGGGCTATTTGACCATCGCCGCGATTTTGGATGATTTCATCACCGGACGTTTTGATGCCGAAACCCATGCCGTCAGCGAGGCGCTGATTGCGGGCGCCGGCATTTCAGATAGTGGGCGTCTGGTCGCCTCTCGTTTGCCTGCGGATCCACGCTTTGAAATGCCCCTTTCAGGCTGGTACTGGCAGCTTAGTCAGGACGGCACAGTGGTTGCCAAATCGGCCTCGCTTTTTGACAGTACCTTGCCCGCCATCTCTGAGGATGAGGCAAAGAATGGCCTGATCGGACCGCGCGGCGCGACTTTGCGCCTGACCCAATCCAGCTTTACCCTGCCCGACAGCGACAGCGCCCTTTCGGTCAGCGTCACCGCCCCCCAATCCGAAATTGACGCAAGCCTTGCGCAGGTCCATCGGCCGCTGGCGATTTCCTTGGCGATTTTGGGCATTGCTTTGGCGCTGGCCAGTTTGATTCAGGTCACCGCGGGCCTTCGCAGCCTTGGCAAATTGGGGCAAGACATTCGCAAAATCCGCGCCGGAGAGGCCCAGTCCCTGCCCCATCCCGCGGTCAGCGAGCTTCGACCAATATCAACCGAAATCAATAATTTATTAGAACAAAATCGAAAAGTTCTAAGCCGCAGCCGGGATTATGTCGGCAATCTTGCCCATTCGTTGAAAACCCCGCTTGCGGCCCTTGCCAATGGCCTGCCCCCCGATCATCCGGGCCAGGCGCTGATCGCGCGAATGGACCGGCAAATCGGCTGGCATCTGCGCCGCGCACGCAGCTCGGCCGGGCCGCGAATTCTGGGCCATCGCAGCCCGCTACATGCGGTCTTTGACGACATTCTGTTGGTGCTGCGCCGACCGATTCAGGATCGCGCGATCAGGTTAGAGCTACGCTGCCCAGAGGATCTTGCCTTCGCCGGAGAGCGGCAGGATCTGGAAGAGATGATCGGCAACCTGACCGAGAATGCCGTCAAATACACCCATAGCCGCATCCGAATTTCTGCCCATGCCGCCACCCCCGATCCGACAGGCGCGGCAAGTGATCTGGTGATCACGATCGAGGACGACGGGCCAGGAATGTCGCCCGAAAATCACGCGCAGGCCATCGCGCGCGGCGGCCGCCTGGACGAGCTTGGCCCGCCCGGTGCGGGCTTGGGCTTGGCGATTGTCGTCGATCTGGCGGTGCTGCATGGCGGCCATCTGGCGCTCGAGAAATCTGATCTGGGAGGGTTGAAGGCCATGCTGACTCTGCCCGCCGCGTAACAAAAGAAAATATCGCCTCCAGAAATTTTACCATTTGATAAAAAAATGGACCTGTGCCAGCCTGATTCTTGATAGCAGCCAGCCTGGGGTCCAAGCGATGTCCAATAGCCAGCTGACGCCCGGTGTTGTACCGGGCCGTCTGACCACCGAAGTCTATACTGTCAATTTCTCTGACGTAGCGCCGCCACTTGATCCACACGAGGCGCGGGTCGCAGCTGATCGATGTTATTTCTGCTATGATGCGCCCTGCATCACGGCCTGCCCAACATCGATCGATATTCCGCTGTTCATCCGCCAGATCTCGACGGGAACGCCCGATGCGGCAGCAAAAACGATCTTTTCCCAGAATATTCTGGGCGGGATGTGTGCAAGGGTCTGCCCGACCGAAAACCTTTGCGAGGGCGCCTGCGTTCGCGAAACGGCCGAGGGCAAACCCGTTCTGATCGGTGCGCTGCAACGTTTTGCAACCGATCACCTGATGGATCAGGGCGTTCACCCCTTCCGTCGCGCCAGCCCCACCGGCAAAAAAATAGCCGTTGTCGGCGCAGGCCCAGCAGGTCTGTCCGCTGCCCATCGGCTGGCCGTCAAAGGCCATGATGTCGTGCTTTTCGATGCGCGCGCAAAGGCCGGGGGCCTGAATGAATATGGCATCGCCTCTTATAAGGCGGTCGATTCTTTTGCCAGCCGCGAGGTTGACTGGCTGCTGGGAATTGGCGGCATCACGGTGAAAACCGGCATGGTTCTGGGGCGCGATATGTCCCTTGAGGATCTGCGCCGCGACTATGATGCCGTCTTCCTGGGTCTGGGGCTGCAAGGGGTGAATGCCCTGGGCGCCACGGGCGAGGATCGCGACAATATTCTTGATGCGGTCGAGTTCATCCGCGAATTGCGTCAATCCGATGATTTGGGCACCCTACCCATCGGTCGCGATATTGTCGTGATCGGCGGCGGCATGACAGCGGTGGATGCCGCAGTTCAGGCCCGCCATCTGGGCGCGCAGAACGTCACCATCGTTTATCGCCGCGAGCAATCCCGCATGGGCGCGTCGCGACATGAGCAAGAACATGCAACGGCAAGCGGGGTTCGCATCATCTGCAATGCCATGCCGATTGCCGTTCACGGTAATGGTGCGGTCCGCGAGGTCGAATTCGCCCATACCAGCAGCACCCCCTCGGGCCTCGAGGATACCGGCGCGCGCTTTCGTTTGCCCGCAGATCAACTGTTTCGCGCCATTGGCCAACGTCTGGACGGCTTTCCCGACGGGCTAGAGCTGACGCAGGGCAAAATCAGCGTATCCGCCACCGGGCGCAGCTCATTGGAAGGCGTTTGGGCGGGCGGTGATTGCGCCTCGGGCGGCGATGATCTGACCGTCACCGCTGTCGCCGAGGGCCGCGATGCGGCCGAAGACATCCACCATCAACTTATGGGGTCCGATCATGGCTGACCTTCGCAGTAATTTCGTCGGTATCAAATCCCCCAACCCGTTCTGGCTGGCCTCTGCCCCTCCGACGGATAAAGAGGTGAATGTGCGCCGCGCCTTCGAGGCCGGCTGGGGGGGCGTGGTGTGGAAAACACTGGGCCTTGCCGGGCCGCCCGTCGTCAACGTCAACGGGCCACGCTATGGCGTGGTCTATGGTGCAGACCGTCGCGTTCTGGGCATCAACAACATCGAGCTGATCACCGATCGCCCGCTCGAGGTCAACCTGCGCGAGATCAAATCGGTCAAGCGCGACTATCCCGACCGCGCGCTAATCATCAGCCTGATGGTCCCCTGCGACGAGGAAAGCTGGAAATCGATCCTAGCAGACATCGAAGATACCGGCGCCGACGGGGTCGAACTGAATTTCGGCTGCCCCCATGGCATGGCCGAACGCGGGATGGGATCTGCGGTCGGTCAGGTGCCCGAATATATCGAGATGGTCACACGCTGGGTCAAACAGTATTCGCGTATGCCCTGTATCGTGAAACTGACCCCCAATATCACCGATGTGCGCAAACCCGCCGAGGCCGCCCTGCGCGGCGGCGCGGATGCGGTCAGCTTGATCAATACGGTCAACTCCATCACCTCGGTCGATCTTGACCTTTTCGCGCCTCAGCCCACGATTGATGGCAAAGGCAGCCATGGTGGCTTCTGCGGCCCCGCCGTCAAGCCAATCGCGCTGAATATGGTCGCGGAAATCGCCCGCAATCCCGAAACGGCCCGACTGCCCATTTCCGGGATCGGTGGCGTGACAACCTGGCGCGATGCGGCAGAATTCATGGCCCTTGGCGCGGGAACGGTCCAGGTCTGTACGGCGGCAATGACCTATGGCTTCAAAGTCGTCGAAGAGATGATCAGCGGCCTTCATGACTATCTGGACGGCCACCAGATGGAGATGAGCGATCTGATCGGTCGCGCCATCCCCAATGTCACCGATTGGCGCTATCTGAACCTGAACTACACGACCAAGGCCGAGATCAATCAGGATTTGTGTATCAGCTGTGGCCGCTGTTACGCCGCCTGCGAGGACACCAGCCATCAGGCCATCGATATATCCGCAGACCGCGTCTTCACCGTGAATGATGAGGAATGCGTTGCCTGTAACCTGTGTGTCGATGTCTGCCCGGTCGAAAACTGCATCACGATGCGCGAGCTAGAGATCGGCGAGATCGACCCCCGCACCTCTCGTCCGGTCGCGCCTTACGCCAATTGGATGAGCCATCCCAACAACCCGATGGCCAAAGCAGCGGAATAAGCACTGCGACCGCCAAATTTGGCGGTCGCCCCCCTTGCCCTAAGGCTTTTCCCAAGCTAACAAATCCGCGTCGGAGGAGTGGCAGAGCGGTTTAATGCACCGGTCTTGAAAACCGACGTGGGGGGAACTCCACCGTGGGTTCGAATCCCACCTCCTCCGCCACTTACGCGCTTTCCATCAAACATGTGTGGCGCATATCTGGGCTGATTGACCCCGATTTTCCCGATAAAATTGCCCTCATCGCCCGACGACAAACGTCGGCGATCAGGCAGGGCGAGCGTCCCCCGCCCCCGGCACCAGATGCGCAATTTCAGCTTAGGAAATGACGAGATCCGTCATCCGGGTGCAGATCGGGCAAGGCCAGATAATCGCGCAGTTTTCCCACGATCTGCTCTTTCGAGCGAATAAGATGGTGGCGAAGCAATTGGGCTGCCTCATCGGCTTGGCCACGATGCAGATGGGCCAAAATCTCGAGATGCTCGTGCAGGAACTCTTCGATTGTCGGGCTGTCAGAAAGCGCGACCTGAATATATTTCCCGCAAATATAGGTCGGAGAGGTGCGAACCAAGACCTCGGGGATTTCAGGATTGGGGCAATAAGACAGCAGGTCGCTGTGCAAATCAGCCTCAAGCCCATCAAGCGCCAAGACGGTCAGCCCTGACGGATTGGCCGCCCCCGCCGTCACATCCTCCAGCATTGAGGTAATGCGATCACGCGGCAGAAGCGGCGCGGCAAGACGCAATGCCTCGGGCTCGAGCAAGATGCGCAGATCATACAGATTTTGGCACCGCTCAAGATCAAAGGCCACGACCTGCCAGGATTTTCCGGGCGGGCGCTCGACAATGCCCACCCGCAAAGCACGAAAGATCAGCTCGCGAACGGTGCTGCGCCCAATGTTGAAATGGCGTGCCATTGCCAATTCATTGATGCGCAACGGCCCCGAGATCGAGCTTGCGATCAGCGAATGCTCCAGTCGAAAGTAGAGCTCATCCAAAGCATGAGAGCTAAGCGGCGCCTCATCTTCGTCGAAGCGCAGCAGCTCTGGCGTCAGCTGTACCCGCGAGGTTGGCTCCAAGGCGCCGACAACGAACCCCTGCCCATCATGGGGAAACAGAAGTCCGTTTTCCTTCAGAATTTCAAAGGCCTGCTTGACCGGCGAGCGGCTGGAATCAAAGACAGCCGCCGCCTCGGAAACCTTGATCAAAGCACCTTTTGGCAAGTCGCCAGCCGTGATCGCCGCTGCCAAAAGATCGGCAATGCGGCGATAGGCTGGGGTCTTGTCCAAACCTGATGGCTCAGGTGATGGCGCCGATTTGCCACGGGACGAATTCGTTGTTTCCGTAATCATAGGTCTCGCTTTGTGTCCGAACGCCCGAGGCGACCGCAAGGACGGTCTCGAAAATGGCATTGCCTGCCTCTTCGATGGTCTGCCGTCCGGTTACGATCCCCCCGCAGTCAAGGTCCATGTCATCGCTCATATGCGCGTACATATTTGAATTTGTGGCAACTTTGATGGTCGGCACCGGCTTGAATCCCGAGACCGAACCACGCCCCGTCGTAAAGACCAACATATTGCAGCCGCCAGCGATCTGACCCGTTACGGCGACAGGATCGTAGCCGGGCGTGTCCATGAAAACAAAACCCGTGCGGTCAATGGGTTCTGCATATTCATAGACCGCTTCCATCGGCATGCTACCGCCTTTGGCGACCGCGCCAAGCGATTTTTCCAAAATCGTCGTCAGACCGCCAGCCTTGTTGCCATGCGAGGGGTTGTTGTTCAGCTCGGCACCGTGGCGCTGGGTGTAGCCCTCCCACCACAAGATCCGCTCCAGCAGCTTTTCAGCGACGGCGGGCGTGACCGCGCGCGATGTCAGCAGATGTTCGGCGCCGTAAATCTCGGGGGTTTCGCTTAAAACGGCGGTGCCACCATTGCGCACCAGCAGATCCGACGCATAGCCAAGCGCCGGATTGGCCGAAATGCCCGAATAGCCATCAGAGCCACCGCATTGCAGCGCCAGTTTCAGCTTGGACAGCGGCTGGGTGGTGCGCGTCAAAGGACGCAGTGATTCGGCCATGTCGCGAATCAGATCGCAGGCGATATCGATAGTCTTGCGTGTGCCACCAAGCTGCTGGATCGTCATGGTGCGCAGGAAAGGCCCCTCTTCCAGGTTGTATTTTTCCTGGATCAAAGAAATCTGGTTAACCTCACAACCCAGCCCGATCATCAGGATTCCGCCGAAATTCGGGTTGCGGGCATATCCCGACAAGGTGCGGATAAGGTATTGATAGCCTTCAGTTGATGTCCCGATTGCACAGCCCTGGCCATGGGTCAGGGCAACAACGCCATCGATATTGGGAAAATCGGCCAGACCGCCGTGGCGGTTAAAGTGGTCTGCAATGGCATGCGAGACGGTGGCCGAGCAATTCACCGAAGAAATGATCCCGATATAATTTCGGGTTCCGGCTTGCCCATCGGGACGGGCAAAGCCCTCGAAGGTGCGTCGTTCGGCCTGTGGAATAAGGTCAATCGGGCGCAGATCCGAGCAGAAATTATGACCAACATCGCTGTCTTGCATCGCCAGATTCTGCAGATGAACGTGCTCACCTGCTGCGATATCGACCGTGGCATAGCCGATTTTCTGACCATATTTCAGAATGGATTCGCCCGCCGAAATCGCGCGGATGGCCATCTTATGGCCGCTGGGAATCGTTTGACGCGCCGCAATCCCCGCGATGCCGCTGGCTTGCCCCGCTGCGATTTCTGCACGCGCGACAGCCACGTTATCTGCACTGTTTAGCAAGATCACATCTGCTGCGACTTCATCCTGATCCGTCATGGCTCCACCCTCTCGGAAATAAATTGACATTGCCTGCAAAAGTCATTTCATCTTAACGGGAGGCCTGTCAAGGCCGACAAGAATCGACCGTAGCGTGAGGAGGAGACGCGCTTGGCCTATACGTTTGACTTCAGCTTTATCCAGAATTTCTCGACCGAGATTTGGGCGGGGATACAGCTGACGATCTGGTTGACCGTTTTGACAATTCTGCCGGGTTTCGCCCTGGGCACGGCCTGTGCGATCGCACGCATGAACGGGCCGCGCTGGCTGCGCTGGATCGTGATCGGATATGTCGAGGGCATCCGTAACACGCCCTTGGTTATTCAGGTTTTCTGGCTTTTCTTCGGATTGGCCGTCCTGGGTGCAAGGATTGGGCCTTTTCCCGCTGCGGTGATTGCCCTGACCATCAACACCGGCGCCTATTCGGCCGAAATCATGCGCGCGGGCTTTCAGTCGATCCCCAAAGGGGAACTCGAGGCTGCGTCCTGTCTGGCGCTGTCGCGGTGGCAAATGTTTTGGAATATCCAGCTGCCGCAAGCCGCCGAGCGCGTCTATCCAGCACTGATCAGCCAGTTCATCCTGATGATGCTGGCAACCTCGATCATGTCTCAGATCTCGGTCGAAGAGCTGACAGGCGTGGGATATCAGATCCAGTCGATCACCTTCCGGGGCTTTGATGTCTACCTCGTGATCGCGGTGATTTACCTGATTTTGGCCACTTGCTTGCGACTGATGCTGTTCCTGATCGCGCGTGGCAGCTTCCCGCGACTGCGGCGCCTCAAAACGCCGCTTTAAGTCAGATTAAGTCCAGGGGAGGGGATGAAAATGACAGGATTAACTTTCGAGCAGTTGCTCTTTTTGCTTCAGGGAACGGGTTGGACACTGGCCTTGTCGCTGATGGGTTTTGTCGGGGGGACCGTGATTGGGCTGCCCATCGCATTGGCGCGTTCGTCGAAATCAGCGCTTCTGCGCCGCCTATCCAGCCTATATGTCCAGTTCATTCAGGGCATTCCGCTGCCCATCATCATGTTCGTGGTCTATTTCGGCGTCAGCATCTACGGCTTTGATGTCTCGGCCCTGATCGCAGCTTCGATTGCGATGACGCTGTATTCCAGCGCCTATCTGGGCGAGATCTGGAAAGGCAGCCTTCAGGCGGTCCCGCGTACCCAACACGAGGCCGCAGCCTGTCTGGCTTTGTCGCGCGGACAGCAATTCATCTATGTGATCTTGCCACAGGCGCTCAAGATCGCAGTACCGCCGACGGTCGGCTTTATGGTCCAGATCGTCAAAAACTCGTCCTATTCAGTGGTGATCGGCTTCTTTGACCTGACCTATTCGGCCAAGGTTTTGAACAATGCCACCTTCACCCCCTTCCTGATCTTTTCGATCGCTGCGGCGCTTTATTTCGCGATTTGCTTTCCGCTGTCGCTGCTTGCCGCGCGCTTTGAACGCAAACTGTCCCGGAGTGCGGCATGAGCCAGACCCTATCCACTTCCCCATCCGCCGCAGCTGCGCAGCCCTTGGTGTCCTTTGCCGGCGTGACCAAAAGCTTTGGCACATTCGAGGTTCTTCGCGGCATTGATCTGCAGGTGATGCCCGGACAGGTCGTGGCGCTGATCGGGCGCAGCGGCTCGGGGAAAAGTACGGCACTTCGCTGCATCAACGGATTAGAGCCCGTCACCAGCGGCCAGCTTCAGGTCTGCGGCTATAACCTTTCCGGCGGACATGTGCCTTTGCGGGATCTGCGCCAAGAGGTCGGAATCGTCTTTCAAAGCTACAACCTGTTTCCGCATTTGACGGTCGAACAAAACGTCACGCTGGCCCCGCGCAAGGTGAAAAAGCTTAGCCGCGATCAGGGGCGGGCATTGGCCAAAGAGGTTTTGGCGCAGGTGGGTCTGGCCGATCGCATGGACAGCTACCCCGAGCAACTGTCGGGGGGCCAACAGCAACGCGTGGCCATTGCGCGGTCTTTGGCCATGCGGCCGAAACTGATGCTGTTTGACGAGGTCACATCAGCCTTGGACCCCGAGCTGACCGGCGAGGTGCTGCGTGTCATCGGGCGTCTGGCTGCGGATGGGATGACGATGGTTCTGGTCACCCATGAGATGGCCTTTGCCAAGAACGTCGCTGATGTCGTCGTCTATATGCACGAAGGCCGGGTGTGGGAAATGGGTCCGGGCAGCATCCTAGACAACCCTCAAACAGAAGAGCTGCGCCAGTTCGTGCGCAGCGGTCTGTAACTTTAGCCATAATCAAAAGCCAATGGGAGAAGACTATGACTGTTTCGAAAACCCGCCGCCATCTGCTGGGTGCCAGCGCAGCTTTGGCTGTCGCCATGACCCTTTTCGGCGCGGCGGCCCCCGCGCAGGCAGGCGCGCTTGAGGATATCAAGGCACGCGGCGCAATCCGCATCGCCGTCGATATTGCCCATCCGCCCTATGGTATGCTTGACGACAAGGCCCAGCAAATCGGGCTGGATATCGACACGGCCAAGGCTTTGGCCACGGATCTTGGGGTCAAGCTCGAGGTTGTTCAGGTCTCGGGTGCCAACCGTGTGCCTTTCCTTCTGTCGGGCAAAACCGATCTGGTCATCGCCTCATTTTCCATCACCGAAGAGCGTAAAAAGGTCATCGCCTTTTCCTCGCCCTATGGTGTCATTCCCGTGGTCGTTCTAGGCCCGAAAGACAGCGACGTTCCTGACTTCAAGGCCCTTGATGGGCAGGCCATCGCTGTGGCGCGCGGCACCACCTCGGATATCGAACTTGACCGCGCCCAAAAGGAAACCAACGGCACCGCCAAGATTGTCCGCTATGAGGATGAGGCAACCGCCACCACCGCCATTCAGACCGGGCAGCAAGACTATCTGGCGGGCGCATTGTCCACCGCTCAGACCGTTATCAAGCAAAACCCGCAGCGCAATCTGGATATCAAGCTAGAGCTGGCCGCCTATCCGATGGCCATCGGCATGCGCCAAAACGACCCCGAGCTGGAAGCATGGGTCAATAACTGGGTCAGCGAAAACCTGAAAAATGGTCGTCTGAATACGATTTACGAATCCTATTTCGGCCAGTCGCTGCCGGCAGAGATGCTGGCACAGTAATCCCGACTTAGGGACATCAGGCCGAGCGGTCGCCTGACGCGCTCGGCTCACCTTTTGACAGAGAGAAGTTCGATGAAACTTGTTCGTTTCGGCGCTGCGGGCCATGAAAAGCCCGGCGTGATTGATGCCGCCGGTCAGATCCGTGACCTATCGGCCCATTTCGACGATCTGAATGCGGCCGCCCTTTCGGCCGAAGGGCTGGCCAAGATCGCGGCACTGGATCTTGATGCCTTGCCCGTCGTTGATGCGCATGTCCGGCTTGGGTCCTGCGTCCCGCGGCCCTCACATTTCATCGCGATCGGTCTGAACTATGTCGATCACGCGCATGAATCCAACATGCCCATCCCGACCGAGCCGATTGTTTTCAGCAAAGCGCCCTCGTCCCTGTCCGGCCCCTTTGATCAGGTCGAGATCCCAGCCGATTCCGAAAAGTCCGACTGGGAGGTCGAAATCGCCTTTGTCATCGGCAAGGCTGCATTTCAGGTCTCGCAAGAAGACGCGGCCGAGCATATCGCGGGTTACTGCATCTGCAATGACGTGTCCGAGCGCAGCTATCAGCTGGAACGCGGCGGTCAATGGCTTAAGGGCAAAAGCCTGCCGACCTTTGGTCCGGTTGGTCCTTGGCTGGTCACCCGCGACGAGATTGCCGATGTGCAAAACCTTGGGCTTTGGCTGGATGTGAACGGCGAGCGCCGCCAGACGGGCTCGACTGCTTCGATGATTTTCACCATTCCCTACCTGCTAAGCTATCTGTCGCGCTTCATGCGGCTGGAGCCGGGTGACATTATCACGACCGGAACCCCTCCGGGCGTGGGCATGGGGGCCAAGCCTCCACGCTTTTTGAAGGCAGGTGATGTGATGCGCCTTGGGATTGATGGCTTGGGGGAACAGCGCCAGACCGTCGCCCATTTCTAAATTCGTTCGGGCCTTGGAAGGCGACACCAGCACGCCAAGGCCCGGCTTTCCCTTGAGGCCCGCTCCGCCAGTGCATCCCGCTTACCCACCCCGATGCTTGCCCTTGCATGCCGCCCATTGCGAAAATGGCCGGTTTTCTGGCACGCTTGCCAAAACATCGGCGTTCTTGGGGGAAAGATGCAAGCTTGCGCGGGGGGATGTCTGTGCGGTGCGCTGCGGATCGAAACGGTCGGAAGGCCGCTTCGCGTCGGGATTTGTCACTGCCTAGACTGTCGCAAGCATCACGGCGCGCTCTTTCATGCCTCGGCGATCTTCCCGCAAGAAGCCGTCACGATCAGCGGTGCCTTTGCGCAATATCAGGGCCGCCATTTTTGCCCAGAATGTGGATCATCGGTATTTTCACAAAGCGGGCATGAGATCGAGGTGCATCTGGGCGCATTCGATGCACCCGATCAATTCCGTCCCAGTTACGAACTTTGGACGATCCGGCGTGAAAGCGGGCTGCCGCCCTTTGCCCTTGCCCACCATTATGCGCGCGACCGCACCGATGTGATCCCAGATACAGCCCCCTAATCGCCCCCACCCTATGGCGCGACGCCGTGTGCCGAACCTAGATCCGCCCGGGCAGCCATTCATAAATGGTGTCGACCCCATCGCTCGAGACAAAGCGAAAGCCGCAAAGCCTGTAAAAATCATTGGCGCTGCTGCCGTTCAGTGCCATCAGCCTTAGCGGCAGATGACAAGCTTTTGCCTCGCGCTTCACGCCCTCGACCACAAGGCGCCCGACCCCTTTTCTCTGGAAATCCGGGGCTATGTAAAAATGGTCCAGATAGAGGTGGTCTGCATATCTGCTCAGCACGTAAAATCCGATGATGATTTCCCCAAGGTAGATGATCTGGGTATCATCAGGGGTGAAGCTCGTCAGAAAGCGTGCCTTGGCCCGGATCGGGTCAAACCGCCCAACCGCCTCAAGGCTTGGGCGCATCGCCATCACGCGGATCAGGGCCAACTGATCGGCATCGGATGACTGGGCTCTTTGGGTGCGAAACTCGGGGATGCTCAACACGGTCTCTTTTAGGCATGACCTTTGACCCAAGGAAAGCGCAGAGCCAATCCGATCACAAGCCCGACCTGACCAGCCCTGCCCTTAGGGAAAAGGCTGGAAGCAAAGGGACACCAGCCCTGCCGATGCCAGCTGAACTGGTGACAACCAAACTGGTGCTGGCTGAACTGGTGCCCATTCGTCAATGAATGCCGTTGGCGCGCTGCAATTCGCGCAGATAGGCGATGATCATGGCCAGCTCGCTATCGCTTAGCGCTTGTTCAATGGGCGGCATGTCACCGAATTTCCAGTGGTGCGCCCGCACGCCATTGCGCGCGGCCATGACAAAGGCCAGATCGCCGTGATGCGAGGGCTCATAGATGCGGTGGATCAGCGGCGGCGCAACGCCATCCTGTCCCCCCGCATTCGCCCCGTGGCAAGATGCACAGGTGGCATTGAAATAGCCCTCGCCCAGCCGGGCCTGATCCGAAAGGTTTTCAGGAACCGTGACCTGAACCATTGCCGCTTTGCCCGCATCAAGACCCAGCGGGGATGATGTGGTGTCCGCAGTTGCTTGATTTTGCATCCACGACCACCCCGCCGCAGCGGCAATGGTGATGGCCACAGCACCAATCAGGCGTCTGTACATGGTAAATTCTCCTGTTTCGAAACGCTGAGAGACAGCGTTGTTGCGCTGCTGCGCTCTGGGATCCTCGCCCTGAACCGCTGCGCGCTGATGGATGTGATTTTCTGCCCCACGGGGGCCTTGGACCTGCTTTTTTTGGAGGGGCTTCTTCAGCTCTCGGACCACGCCCTGCCCACGGCATTGGCGCAAGGGATCAGCGTCAGCCCAAATGGGCGCGCGATGGCGCGGCCCGGCTTGGGGCGATGGCCTTGGCACAACGGGCGCTACCGCCCGATGCCAAAACCTCACCGCGTGATCCAAACTGTGCGAAGCCCTGGATCAGCTTGATCTTGGGGGGCGCTCATCCGCGTCACTGCCCCGCCCGATCAAAGGGCAAGGCGCAGGGATGATATGGGCCTTGCCCCCAAGTTGCGCCGGACAAGGTGCCAAGGTTTCGGGCAAGATCGCGGCCCCAGCAAGGCAGGCGATCATACAGGCATCTGACATTCCATCATGCGAAGATGCGCAGTGATCGCTTGACGCCATGTCGGGTTGCGCCGTCATTTGCCCGGTCAGACAGGGCATCAGATCGACATCCCCCCCTTGCGACAGCGCAGCGCGGGGAAGGAGTGCGAACAGCGATAGAGCAATCACCATGATCAGGGACAAAAGGCAGCGCGTCATAAAGGCAGTCAAGTCCCTGATCTCAGCCCCAAAAGCCTAGGTTCAATTCGCTTGCTGATCAAGCCGCCTTGCCGATCTTGCCACGACTTTGCGCGCCACGCCACGCCCAAAGCATTAGGGAGCTGGCCGGATAAGCGCAGCATCGGCCTGACGTGCGGCCCTGATCGGCCCGTCCGATGTGCAGGCGGCACGCGGCGGCATCTTGGCTTTGCCGCAGTCAAAGCTTGCGCGAAGTGATCCAACGCGTCACTTTCCCTTGGCCGCGCCGATCTGGTCAAGAAGATCGGCGCTGGGAACAAAGAACAAAGCGCCAGTCACCGCACGGCTGACATCCAGGATGCGGTCATAATTCCCCGCAGGCTTACCCAGAAACATATTGTCGAGCATGGTCTCGATCCGGCCAGGCTCTCGGGCGTAACCGATAAAATAGGTCCCGAATTCCCCCTCGGCGGCGCTGCCAAAGGGCATGTTGTCACGCAAAATCTCGATGGCATTGCCATCATCATCGGTCAGGCTGGTCAGGACATTATGTGCGTAGGTGACCTTTTTATCATCGGGGATTTCAACATCCGACAATTTGTGTCGACCGATCACCTTGCTTTGGGCCTCGACGGTCATCGCCTCCCATTTGCCAAGATCATGCAGATATTTCTGGGTGATGACATAGCTTCCACCCGCAAAGTCCGGATCCTCATCGCCGATGAATACCGCCGCCCCGCGCGCCGCGCCATTGGGGTTTTCGGTGCCGTCCACAAATCCCAACAGATCGCGATTGTCGAAAAACTTAAAGCCGACCGTCTCGTCGATGACATCAACCGCGCCCGCCAATCGCGACATGATGATGCTAAGCAAAGCAAAGCAGAAATCGGGACGCGATGCGCGAATATGCAGGAAAAAATCACCATCCGTTGCGGGTGCATGATGAACGCCTGAAATCTCGCGGAAAGGATGCAGCCCCGCCGGGGTGGCCTTCATCCCAAGACGTGGCCATAAGCTGGCGCCAATGCCAAGATTGCAGCTTAGATCCGCGGCCGCGCTGCGAAACCCTACCGAGCGGATCAAGCCTGGCAAATCCGCGCATAGATCACGAAAGCACTGCAAATCCTGCGACTTTGGACCCAGATTCAGGGTCACGAATGTCGCATTGCTGCTAAGTGGGGCGTCGATCGCTTGCTCGCTTGGCTCTGGCATCTACCTTGCTCCTTGGTCCGGTCCCGAAATGGCAGAAGGCCTGCTTGGCCCAATCGATGCGCAGCCAGCTTGACCGCTTTAGCCCGCCCTACCTGTGATCACGGGGGTGGCGGAAAGCGAGCTTGCCAAGGAGCGGAACCGCGCCTCGGCGACCTCGTCCAAAAGCGAGCGGCCAAGCTTGGTCAAAGTCAGCTCAAGCACGCCCTC
This sequence comes from Paracoccus sp. (in: a-proteobacteria), assembly GCF_032007265.1. GTDB lineage: Bacteria > Pseudomonadota > Alphaproteobacteria > Rhodobacterales > Rhodobacteraceae > Paracoccus. The sequence goes on from NZ_DALZMB010000009.1 coordinate 20,924, forward strand.
ATCCTTGGCGTAACGCAGCTGTCCCGCCTCACTGGGATCGCGCACCGAGAACATCGCACCAAAGCGCATGGCCTTACCCAGAATTTCAGCCTGCCGCAGTTCGTCATCGTTCAACAGCGCGAAAAGCGGCGCCATCGGCGATCCGGCACGGCTGTTTTTATAGCGGTGCAGCAACGCCAGCCCCAGAAAAACCCGCTCGGGATGGGACAGTGCCGCCATATTGGCCCGCGTCACATTGTCAAAGCAGGCATCGGCACGGTAGTCGGGATGGGCGCGCCAAGCCGTATCATGCAAAAGGCAGGCTGCGCGAAACAGCCGGTCATATTCCGGGGTGCAATCCGGAAACAGCGGTTGCAGAAAGTGATACAGCTTTTTGCCAAACCCCGGCATTCGCGCCATTTGCCGTTCGGTAAAACGCGCCGCCTCGATCAGCGGGTCACGCTTGCGCAGGCTTTCGGGCATCTGCTCGTAAAGCAGGCCCTCGCGGATGCCATAGGATGAAATGGCCAAGGATTTGGGCGCGAAACTGAGAACCAATTGACGCAAAACCTGACTGGCCAATGGGATCAGATCGATCCGGCTCGAAGAAATCCCTGTGCGGGACTTCAGATCCTGAAGGTCGTTTTCAGCGATCCATTTGACTGTTTCAATCGCATCCTCGGGGGTCATGCGATATTCATGCAAAACCGTCATCGGATAGGATCGACGTTCCATATCCAGACGCGCAATCGCCCGCCACGACCCACCAACCAGATAGATTTGCTGGTGATCTGAGCCCATTTTGGTCACCAGACCGTCCATCACTTCTTTGATGTGGCGCCGCAAGCCGGCCTTGCCACCCTCGATCTGTTGCAACCGGAACGGCCCCAAGGGCGAGGTTTCGCGCCGACCGATTTCACCATCCGCGACATGGGCAAGCTCCATCGAGCTGCCGCCGATATCACAAACAAGGCCACGGGCATCAGGCCAGCCCAGCAAGACACCCTGCGCGGAAAGACGGGCTTCTTCCTCGCCTTCGATCACCAAAAGGCGCAGACCGGTCTTGGCCTCTACCTCTTTGCGAAAGGCGGGGCCGTCGCGTGCCTCGCGTACCGCGGCGGTGGCGACGCAGGTCAGGGGTTTGATCCCCATACCATCCGCCAGAACTGAAAATCGCTTGAGCGCCGCCATCGCGCGTTCGACCCCGCGAGGGTTCAGCTGACCGCTGGTCACAAGCCCCTGCCCCAGACCAGCCATGACCTTTTCGTTATAGAAATAGGCCGGGCTGCGCGCTGCGCCGTCAAAAACCACCATCCGGATCGAGTTCGAGCCGACATCGACCACCCCGACCCGACTTAAGGCGCGCTCTGAGGCGCGGTCGAAAAGCGACCGGCCAAAGGGATCAATCGTCTCACCGCTTGTGGTTACAACGCCGCTCATCGTCTACCCCTTGATTCGCTGCTTTCAACGCGTCGCGCGCTGGATGGTTCAATCCGAGGAATGCGTCAACGCCAGAACGTCTTTATCGCCCGCGCTTCCCCTGCCAGAAAGTGACGGATTTTCCATAAAAAACTTGTGACAGCTGAACAGATCATCACGCCCGACCGGTAGGTGGCGGACATAGCGGCCATCGGGCTGAAGCAGCCAGCTTTGGGCCTCATCGGCAAGATTGGCGGCCATGATCTGGCTGGTGATCTGGGCCTTGACCGTCTCGTTCAAACATTCGACCAGCGTCTCGACGCGGCGCGACAGGTTGCGTCCCATCCAGTCAGCCGAGCTGATGAAAACCCGTGCGCGCTTGGACGGAAGCCCCTGACCATTGCCAAAGCAGACAATGCGGGAATGTTCCAAAAAGCGCCCGACGATCGATTTGACGCGGATATTCTCCGACAGGCCCGCAATGCCAGGACGCAGGCCGCAGATGCCGCGGACGACAAGGTTGATCTTCACCCCAGCGGCGCTGGCATCGTAAAGTGCCTCGATAATATCTTTTTCGATCAAGCTGTTCATCTTGGCCCAGATTTCCGCCGGGCGCCCCTGACGGGCAAACTCCGCCTCGCGGCCAATCAGCTCTAGCAGGCGATCCTTTAGGTTCAGCGGCGAGATGGCCAGATTTTCCAGCTCGCTTGGCTGAACATAGCCGGTCAGAAAGTTGAACACTTTCGACGCATCGCGCCCCAGCGCCGCATCACAGGTGAACAGCGACAGGTCAGTATAGATCCGCGCGGTGATCGGATGATAGTTCCCGGTGCCAAAATGGGTATAGGTCACCAGCTGGTCGCCCTCGCGGCGCACCACAGTCGAAATTTTGGCATGTGTTTTGTACTGGGTAAAACCATAGACCACATGGGCGCCCGAACGCTCGAGCCGACGTGACTGGCGAATATTCGCCGCCTCGTCAAAGCGGGCCTTCAGTTCGACCAGCGCCGTGACGGTTTTTCCGGCCTCGGCCGCCTCGCACAGGGCCTCGACGATGGGACTGTCCCGAGAGGTGCGGTAAAGCGTCTGCTTGATCGCCAGCACATTGGGATCGCGCGCTGCCTGAGCCACAAAGCGCACCACCATATCGAAGGTCTCGTAGGGGTGATGCAGCAGCATGTCCTTTTGCCGGATGGCCGCGAACATATCGCCATCATGGTCCTGGACCCGTTCGGGCACACGCGGGGTGAAGTTGGGCCATTGCAGATCACGGCGGCTGTCGAGCACCAAAGCGCCCAGATCAGCCATGCCCAGCAAGCCCTCCACCTCGACCACCTCTTCGGATTTGACCTCGTGCTTTTCCATGATCAGACGGCGCAGCCGGTCGGGCGCGCCGGCCGTGATCTTCAGCCGGATGACCGAGCCGCGACGGCGGCGTTTCAGCGCGGTTTCAAACTCGCGCACCAGATCTTCGGCCTCTTCCTCGACCTCCAGATCGCTGTCGCGCAGCACGCGAAAGGCGCAATGGCCCGTGTCGCGATAGCCGGGAAAAAGGCTGCGCAAATGCATCAGCAACAGATCTTCGAGCCGCAAAAAGCGCGTGCCGCCCGGCAGCGGGATAAAGCGATCTATCTGCTGGGGGATGGGCAACAGCGCCTGCATCTGGCGGCCATCGCTTTCACGCTCCAGCTCCAGCGCCAGCGAAAATCCAAGATTGGGTATGAAGGGGAAAGGATGGGCCGGATCTATCGCCAAAGGCGAAAGCACCGGAAAGACATCCTCGATGAAATAGCGCCTCAAAAACGCCTCTTCGGCGCGGGTCACGCGTGAGCGCGACAAAATGGTAATATCGGCCAGCTCCAACTCGCGGCGCAGCACGGTCCAGACGGATTGCTGTGCGGCCATCAAGCGGCGCGCATCGCTGTTGACCAGCGCCAATTGCTCGGCCGGGCTCAGCCCATCATCGGATGGGGTCGCATTGCCCTCGCGCACCAATTCGCGCAGCCCCGCCACGCGAACCGTAAAGAATTCATCCAGATTGGTTGCCGAAATCGACAAAAACCGCAGCCGTTCAAGCAAGGGAACCCGCGGGTTGCGCGCCTCGTCCAGCACACGCCAGTTAAAGCTAAGCCAGCTGACCTCGCGGTTAAAAAAGCGCGCATTCCCCTGTGGCGGACCATCGGGATATTCGCGCTTGGCGGGCATGGGGGACTTGAGGAAATCGGCTTGTGTCATCTGGATCGATATCAAAGGGACCTAGCGGGTAGGATCGATCGGGATCATGCGTCCGGTTCAAAGAGCTTGTCCAGCCATTCCGCAGCCAATCTGCGTGTAATTGCGCGATGATCCGCCATTGCGGCGCGGTCGATCTCAAAGACCAGACGGCGCGCCAGATCAAAGTCGCGGTCCATGCGCAAAGACAGAAATTCGATCACATCACGCGGGACCGAGATCTGCCGATCCGCAAAGAGCTTGACCAGAACTGCCGCCAAAAGCCCTTCGTCGGGCGGGCCCAGCTCGACCGTGGTCAATGCCTCCATGCGCGACAACAGATCGGGCAGCACAATCCCCCAATTGCGTGGCGGCTGGCGCGCGGTCAGCAAAAGCAGGCAATTGCGCTCGACGCTGAGGTTCCACAGGTGAAACATTGCCTGTTCAGCGCCTGCGGCAAGGCCGATGCGATGGGCATCCTCGATCACCAGCGCCCCATCATGGGCCACCAGCACATCCAGCGTTTCGATCCGCAAGGCGGCTGCGGATTGGCGCATGGCCCCGTTCTCGGCCGCCCAAAAGCGCGAAATATGCGATTTTCCCGACCCTGCGCCGCCCAATAGCAAAAGCCGCCCCTGTGGCCATAGCTCGGGCCGGTTCAGCATGGCCAAAGCATCGTGATTTGCCGAAGTGACCAGAAAATCCGCTCGGGACGAGGCCGGTGGCCCGGCAAGATCAAAGGTCAACTGGCGTGACACGTTTCAGCCGTCCTTATGCAAGGGCTTTTCGGGGGCTTTCGCGCCACGAAGATCGGGGGATTTCTCGGTCGCTTTGGCCTCGGCTTTCAGCTCGGCTTCGTGGCGGCGGCGCAGCTCTTCTTCCAGCTCGTCCCGCCGAATGGCGGCAATCGCCAACTCGCGAGAGACAAGCGCCATGTTGCGCTTCTCTTCGGTGGTGCCGGCAGGGACGATCTCGACCAGGGTCGGCTGGGCGGGTTGCGGCGGAACCTCTCGACCTGTGTAAAGCGCGCTTTCCTTATAGCGTACGGCGCCAAATCGCACCAAAACCCCCAATGCTGCGGAAAGCGGAACCGCGACAAGCAGGCCGACGAAACCAAACAGCGTGCCAAAGACCGAAAGCGCCAGCATCAGCCAGACCGGATGCAGACCGATATGCCCGCCCACGATCTTGGGTTGAAGGTAATTGCCCTCGACGATCTGGCCGATGGCAAAAACCGCAATCACCGCCCCAATAGAAAAGGGCTGCCCCCAAAAGGAAAAAAGGGCGACACCAATCGCCGTGGCGCCCCCCACGACCACCCCGACATAGGGAATAAAGGACAGCGTCGCGGCCAGAACGCCGATGGCAATGCCAAAAGGCAGGCCGATGATGGCCAGCGAGATCGAATAGAAAGTACCAAGGATCAGGATCACCAAGCCCTGCCCGCGCATAAATCCCGACAGGACATCATCGATTTCGCGCGCCAGTTTCCGAATCGTCGGCGCGCCCTCACGCGGCAGCAGCTCGTCCAGCCGCTCGACCATATTGTCCCAATCCAGCAGCAGATAAAATGCCACGACCGGCACGATCACCATCAATGCGATGACGCTGACAATGCCCATGACCGAGCCCAGAACGGTCGTCAGCAGCTCGCCCCCGCGCTCGCTGATGGTCTTACCGATGTTTTGCAGCGCCGTATTGACCGGGCTGCCCTCGGTCAAAAGATCGGGAAAGCGTGTCTGAAGGAAATTTTGCAGCTTGGTCGCCATTTCTGGCGCGGTCTGGATCAATTGCGAGGTCTGGCGGATCAGAACCGGCATGAACACCAGCATCACGACCACGAAAACCAGCACCACCAACAATGTGATCACGACGACGGACAGGGTCCGCGACAGGCCCTTGCCCTCTAACCAATCGGCCACCGGATCAAGCAGATAGGCAATTCCCGCCCCGATCAGGAACGGCAGAACCGCATTACCCAGCCCCCAAAGAACCAGCAGGAACACTGCCAGCGCGACGCCCCAGTACCAACTTTGTTTATACGCGGGCAGCCGCATCGGCATTCTCCATTCTAATCGGGGCAAATGTGGAGTGAAGCGGCCCCGCTTGCAAGCAACCCCGTTGCCGCGCGTGGCCCAGTACGATAACCCGGTGCGTACAAATCAAGAGGTTTCCGTCATGCGTCTGTCGCGCTACTTCCTGCCCGTTCTGAAAGAGGACCCGAAAGAGGCCCAGATCGTCAGCCACCGCCTTATGCTGCGCGCCGGCATGATCCGTCAGCAAGCTGCCGGCATCTATTCTTGGCTGCCGCTTGGCTACAAGGTCTTGAAGCGGATCGAACAGATCGTTCATGAAGAACAGCAGCGCGCGGGCCATATCCCGCTGTTGATGCCGACGCTTCAGACGGCGGATCTGTGGCGCGAATCGGGCCGCTATGATGCCTATGGCGACGAGATGCTGCGCATCACCGACCGCCAGAAGCGTGATCTTCTTTATGGTCCCACCAATGAAGAGATGATCACCGACATCTTCCGCAGCTATGTCTCGAGCTATAAATCGCTGCCGCTGACGCTGTATCACATCCAATGGAAGTTCCGCGACGAAATGCGCCCGCGTTTTGGCGTCATGCGCGGTCGCGAATTCCTGATGAAAGACGGCTATAACTTCGACCTGACCAAGGAAGATGCGCTGCACGCCTATAACCGCCATCTGGTCAGCTATCTGCGCACCTATGAGCGAATGGGCCTGCAAGCGATCCCGATGCGCGCCGACAGTGGCCCGATCGGCGGCGAAGATACTCATGAATTCCTGGTTCTGGCCGATACGGGCGAATCCGAGGTGTTCTATGACAGCCAGATCACCGATCTGAAATTCGGCCAGCGCGAGATCGACTATACCAATGTTGAACAGTGCCGCGCGGTTCTGGATGAGTTCACCTCGCGCTATGCCCGCACCGACGAGACCCATGACGAGGCGGTCTTTGACAAGGTCCCCGAGGAACGTCGTCGCACCGCACGCGGCATCGAAGTTGGCCAGATCTTCTACTTCGGCACCAAATACTCCGAGCCGATGGGCGCCACGGTCGTCAATGACAAGGGCGAACATGTGCCGGTGCATATGGGCTCGCACGGCATCGGTGTCTCGCGGCTTTTGGGCGCGATCATCGAGGCCAGCCACGACGATAAAGGCATCATCTGGCCCGAGGGCGTCACGCCTTACCATGTCGGGATCGTCAACCTGAAACAGGGCGATGCTTCGACCGATTCCGCCAGCGAGGCAATGTATCAAGAGCTGCAAAATGCTGGGCTTGATCCGCTTTACGACGACCGTGACGAGCGGGCCGGGGCGAAATTCGCGACGATGGATCTGATTGGCCTGCCCTGGCGCATCACCATCGGCCCGCGCGGCCTGGCGGCAAACAAGGTCGAGCTGACCAACCGCCGCAGTGGCGAATCCGTCGAAATGTCGCCCGCGGATGCGGTTGCGCGCCTTAAAGAGATCTATCAGCCGATCTTTGACGCGAGCTATCGCGGATGAGCGCGCTCCGCCTGATCATGGCACTGGTCCTGGCCTCGCTGCTGTCGCAGTTCCCGGCCTTTTCAGACCAATATGTGCAAAGATTGGGTGGACAGGTGGATGCTTTGTCTCGGGTTGCTGGCGAATTTGATGCCAGCGCCACCAAGGCAGGGCTAACGCGCGAGGCGGCGCTGGCGGATCTATCCGGCAGCGCCTTTCGCGACACCCATCAAGATGACATGCGCACGGTTTTTTCTCGCCTGGACAAGGCCCGTGCCGACCTTGAACTGCTGCGCAAGGCCACCCCGCTGGAGCGCATGACCCTGCCCCAACGTTTCCGCGACCTCGAAACGCTGACAGCGACCTGGCATGATTTCAAACCAGCCCTGCCAATCACCACAAGCGGTCTGATCGCAGCCGCCGTCGGCTTTGCGATTGGCTGGATGCTGGCAGTGATAATCGGCATGCTTTTCCCACGCCGCCAACGCTTGGGCTGGCGGTAAAGCCAAAGGTGACGTGCTGGGAAGGCCAAGGCGGGTGATCTTGTGACCCGCCCCAGCGCCGCCCGATTGCGGTAAATCCAGCATGTCGCCGTGGCGCACCGCCGCCAAGACTAAGGATCAAGTCAAAAAAAACCGGCCCCCTGAAGGCCGGTTTTTTTATGATCTTTCGGGGCTATCACGCCAAGCGGGGTAGTCACCCCAAGGCCTACCGTGCCCGCAAAGCCCTAGCGGCCAAGATGCAGGCAAGGCATGGATTTAGTCGATCAGCACACCAGCAAGTGAGTTGGCCGAGGAATGGCTGATGCGTACGCGCACCAGATCCCCGATCTGGGCCTTGGGCGCATCCACAAAGACCGCATGCAGATATTCGGATTTTCCGACCATCTGACCTTCCAGACGACCGGGCTTTTCAAACAGCACGCTCAGCTCGCGGCCCACCATGCTTTCCTGCGCCGCCTTTTGCTGACGGCTTAGCAAGGCCTGCAATTCCTGCAGGCGGGCGTCGGCCAGCGCACCGTCGATTTCGGGGCGATCAGCTGCCGGAGTGCCGGGACGGGGGGAGTATTTGAAACTATAGGCCATGCCGAAATTTACGGCCTCGATCAGACGAAGCGTAGCTGCATGATCTTCGTCGGTTTCGCCGGGAAAGCCCACGATGAAATCCGAGGTCAGGATAATGTCCGGGCGCGCATCCTTGATCCGGTCAATCAGGCGCAGATATTGCTCGGCGGTGTGTTTGCGGTTCATCGCCTTGAGGATACGATCAGAACCCGATTGTACAGGCAGATGCAGATAAGGCATCAGCTTTGGCTCAAGGCGGTGCGCCTCGATCAAATCATCGGTCATGTCGTTGGGATGGCTGGTGGTATAGCGGATACGTTCCAGCCCGTCGATTTCCGCCAGTGCTCGGATCAGGCGCCCAAGGCCCCAATCCTTGCCATCCGCGCCCGCACCGTGCCAGCCATTCACGTTCTGCCCCAAAAGGGTCAGATCGCGCACGCCGCGCGACACCAGATCGCGCGCCTCGGACAAGATGCGCTCGACCGGGCGGCTAACCTCGGCACCGCGGGTATAGGGCACGACGCAAAAGGCGCAGAATTTATCGCACCCTTCCTGAACCGTCAAAAAAGCGGCCGGCGCGCGACGGGTTGCGGTGGGCTTGGGCAGATGTTCGAATTTGTCCTCGGCCGGAAACTCCGTATCAACCCCGCCCCCATCGCGCACCATCTTGGGCAGGCGATGATAGGCTTGGGGGCCGACGACCAGATCAACAAGCGGCATACGCCGCTGGATCTCGGCGCCCTCGGCCTGTGCGACGCAGCCCGCAACCCCGATTTTCAAATCGGGGCGCTCTGCCTTAAGCGGCTTCAACCGGCCCAGGTCGGAATACAGCTTTTCCGCCGCCTTTTCGCGAATATGACAGGTGTTCAGCAGCACCATATCCGCATCATCGGCAGTCTCGGTCAGAACATAGCCTTCGGCGCCCATCGCCTCGGCCATTCGCTGACTGTCATAGACATTCATCTGGCAGCCATAGGTCTTGATAAAGAGCTTTTTTGCCCCCTGCACCGTCTCGGTCATGTCACAATTTCCCTGGAAACTTCCGCTCCCGTTACAGGATTGCGCAGAAATTGGAAAGCACCGCGCTAAGATTTGACCACACGCCCGGCCCAAAGCCCGCCAAATTGCGCGCGCGGCGCGAGGCTAAAGCGTTGCTCCGTCCGAGTTGGGGGCATAATCTGACGACATGAAATTCGTAAGCGACCTGACCAGCATCACCAATATCGGCCCAGCGACGGCCAAGGCGCTGATTGCTGCCGGGGTCCAAGATGCCGCCATGCTGCGCCGCATCGGCGCGGATGAGGCCTATCGCGCCATGATCTTGAACAAAGAGCGGCCGCATTTCATTGGCTATTACGTCTTGCACATGGCGCTGCAGGGCCGCCCCTGGAATGATTGCCGTGGTCCTGAAAAGGCGATCTTGCGCCAGCGCTTTGACGCTTTGGTCAGCGAATGTCGCAAAAGGCCCGGCGCGGATGAGCTGCCCCATGATCTGGCTATGGCCATCGACAAGATCGGGCTGACAATGACGCAAGATCCGCATTTTTCAGGCCATTGAATTGCGCCAATCGCAGCGCTAGCCTGATAGAAACCGCCTTATTCTAGGAGTGTTGCCGATGACCACGCCGCAAAGCTGGGAAGCCCGCGCAGAGGAATATTCGCTTTACGGTTTCACCGACATGCCCTCGGTGCATCAGCGCGGAACTGTGGTTCTGACCCATGGTGAGGGGCCTTATGTCTTTGACACCAATGGCAAGCGCTACCTGGATTCCAACTCTGGCCTTTGGAATATGGTCGCGGGTTTTGACCATAAGGGCCTGACCGAGGCCGCCAAGGCGCAATATGACCGCTTTCCCGGCTATCACTCTTTCTTTGGCCGCATGTCAGATCAGACGGTGATGCTGTCTGAAAAACTGATCGAGGTTTCGCCCTTTGATCGTGGCCGGGTGTTTTACACCAATTCCGGCTCTGAGGCGAATGACACGATGGTCAAGATCTTGTGGTTCCTGCACGGATCTGAAGGCAATCCCAAAAAGCGCAAGATCCTGACCCGCTGGAACGCCTATCATGGGGTGACGGCGGTATCTGCCTCGATGACCGGCAAGCCCTATAACGAGGTTTTCGGCCTGCCCCTGCCCGGCTTTATCCATTTGACCTGCCCCCATTACTGGCGTTTTGGCGCAGCCGATGAGACCGAGGCCGCGTTTGTGCAGCGCCTTGCCCGCGAATTGGATGAGACCATCCAGCGCGAAGGCGCCGATACGATCGCAGGCTTTTTCGCCGAGCCGGTGATGGGCGCAGGCGGGGTCATCCCCCCGGCCAAGGGCTATTTTCAGGCGATCCAGCCGATCTTGAAAAAATACGGGATCCCGCTGATCGCGGATGAGGTCATCTGTGGCTTTGGCCGGACCGGGAACACCTGGGGCAGCCAGACCTATGACTTCACCCCCGATGCGATCATCTCGTCCAAGAACCTGACGGCAGGCTATTTCCCCATGGGCGCCGTGATCCTGGGCCCAGATCTGGCGGATCGCGTGCAAGATGCCGTGGAAAAGATCGAAGAGTTTCCTCACGGTTTTACCGCATCCGGCCATCCTGTGGGTTGCGCTATTGCCCTGAAGGCCATTGATGTCGTCATGAACGAAGGCCTGGCCGAGAACGTCAAACGCCTCGCGCCGCGTTTTGAGGCGGGGCTGCAAGAGCTGGCGAAAAATCCCAATATTGGTGAATATCGGGGCGTGGGCTTCATGTGGGCACTTGAGGCGGTCAAGGACAAGCCCACCAAACTGCCCTTTGATGCCAGCCTTTCGGTATCCGAGCGTATCGCCAACACCTGCACCGATCACGGGCTGATTTGTCGCCCCCTTGGTCAGTCAATCGTCCTTTGCCCCGCCTTTATCATGACTGAGGGCCAGATGGACGAGATGTTTGAGAAGCTGGAACAGGCGCTGAAACAGGTATTTGCCGAAGTCGCCTAGATCTGGGGCAAAGGCTGGGCGGGTGTCAGAACGGATCATACCCGCCCAAAACCATCCGCGCCATCTGCAGCCGCTCGGGCTTGATATTGGCTGAGGCGGCGAATTCCAGCACGCGCTGGTCATATTCCATCAGAAAATCCAAAACGAAAACCGCAAATTCCGGCTTGGCGGCCATGGCGCGCAATCCCGCGACATCAGCGCCGGTTTGGGCAAGCAATGCCCCGACCAGCTCGGGATCAGAAGCGATGAAAGCAAAGCCAGCATCGGCAATATCGCGGGCTTGGGTTGTGTTCATGGCAAGCTTTCCTGCTGGGTTTTTTCATATTCCGGCTTTCTAGCGCTTTGGAAACCCTTTGTTAATCGTTTGCGCGCAATCTGCAGGGGTAAGATTCTTCATGCGGTGGTGCAGATGACGGAACGTATTTTGGTGGTGGATGGTGTGCCAACCAATCGTATCGTTATGAAGGTTCGTCTTTCCGCCGCCTCGCATGAGGTCGCGGCGCTCAGCTCTGCCAAGGAAGCATTGCAGTATCTTCAATCTCACTTGCCGCGCATGATCTTGATCGGTGCAAGCCTGCCCGACAGCACCACTTTGCAGCTTTGCCGCGATATTCGCGCACTACCGGGATGTCAGCACATGCCGATCCTGCTTCAGGGCGCCAAGGGGCAAAATCTGGCTGCACTTCAGGCAGGTGCCACGACGGTTCTGGATCCAGACGAGGATGATCTGACATTATTTGCACGCATCCGATCGCTGCTGCGGCAATGTCATACCAATACCGATATTCAAAGCCCCGAGCTGTCTCTTCCATTGGCTTCGCCCGCGCCTCTTAGACATGGCAGGCCACATGCGGTTTTGATCGCCGATCAGGTGGGAACGGCGCTGTCGTGGCGCTATGCGCTGCAAGACCGCCTGTCTTGCGACATTTCCGTCTGCGACCCTGAACGCGCGCTGCTAGAGGCGCAGGCCGGACCAGGTGCCGATCTTTACGTGATTGCGGCAGATATTCAGCGCACGGATGACGGGCTGCGTCTGCTGTCAGAGCTGCGCTCGCGCCCCCACTCGCAGCATGCGGCCTTTGTCATCGCGCTGCGCCCCGAGCGCTCGGCAGCCATTGCGATGGCGCTTGATTTGGGTGCGGGCGATATTTTGCCTCACGCCCTTGGCCCCGATACCGTCGCCGCCGAAGCGGCCCTGCGCCTCAAGGCACAGCTCGAGCGTAAATTCCTGGCCGACCGCCAACGCCGAGAGGTGCGCCGCAACATCCTTTGGGCCATGACGGACCCGCTGACGGGGCTTCACAACCGCCGCTATGCAATGCCACGTCTGGCCGAGCTGATCGAAAGCTGTCGCCAGCAAAGCCAGCCCGTGGCCCTGCTTGCGCTTGATCTTGATCGCTTCAAATCCGTAAACGACCACTTTGGTCATGCTGCAGGCGATCAGGCCTTGATTGCCGTCGCCGAAAGGCTGCGTAACGCCCTTCCTACGGAAGCTTTGGTTGCGCGTATCGGCGGCGAAGAATTCATTGCAGCATTCCCCCTGCAACATCGTGATGAGGCGCTGGATCTGGCCGAAACCGTGCGTCTTTGCGTAAGCCAGACGCCCATGAAAGTGCAGGCCGAGCAAGGCGAGGTTGACTTGACGGTCACTGTATCAGTCGGCGTCTCGGTTTTGCCCAACTCCGGCCCCCACTCACCCCCCGTCAGCGCCGAGATTTTGCTGTCGCGCGCGGATCGCGCCCTGCTTTGCGCCAAATCCCAAGGCCGCAACCGCATCATCATGGCGCCCCAAGGCATGGCGGCCTAGAACGCCTCTGTGCGCAGGCGCGACACTATGCCGCCCCTCCAGTCTTTCCATTTTCCGCGTGGGGGATTATCTCTGAGACTGGCAATGCAAGGATGTCGCGCAATGGCACAGATCGATACCAACGAGAAAACTTCTGATCGTCCGTGGAAACCGGCTTTGCTGCGTGGTTTCCTGGGCCGCTGCCCCTCTTGCGGTCAGGGCAAGTTGTTCAGCCGGTACCTGAAGGTGAATGATAGCTGCCCCCATTGCAGCGAAGAACTGCACCACCAGCGTGCAGATGACGGGCCGGCCTATCTGACGATCCTGTTGGTTTCGCACCTTGGCACGCCAATTTTCATGTTGATGTATCTGGCCTATCGGCCCTCGCCCTTGACGCTGCTGTGGACTTTTTCACTAGGTGCGGTGGTGTCCTCGCTTTTGCTGCTGCCGCGGATCAAGGGTGGGTTCGTTGGCATGCAATGGGCACGGCGCATGCACGGCTTTGATCAGGATGCCTCTGTCCACGGGCATACGGCTGCTGCCTCGGCACATTGATGCAACCTGCCTCCCAGAAGGCGGCCACGCCCATTCGTGATGCCGCATCCATTCTGGTTGTGAACCGACAGGCCAAAGATGGCCCATCGATCCTGATGGGCCAACGCGGAAAATCGGCCGCCTTCATGCCATCAAAATATGTATTCCCGGGCGGCGCCGTCGATCCCGAGGATACTGGGGTTCTGTTGGGCGGTCAGCTTTCTGCCCAAAGCCACGACCGGCTGATGATGGAGCCGCGCAATGATGTGCCCACCGCGCCCTGCGCCATTGCGGCCGCCGCCCTGCGAGAGCTGGTCGAAGAGACCGGCCTGATCGCTGGTCGCCCCGGCACGCCGCCGCCGACATGGCCCAAATATGGCGCGGCGGGTCTTGCACCGGATCCTTCGGGCCTGATTTATTTCTTTCGCGCCATCACCCCGCCGCGTCTTTGCCGTCGCTTTGACGCCCGGTTTCTGCTGCTGGATGCCAACCGCCTGCACGGTGACATCACCGATTTTTCCGCAGCCGGGGACGAGCTATCCCACCTGCACTGGGTTCCCATCGATCAGGCGCGCAAGCTCGATCTGCCCTTCATCACCGAAATCGTGCTGGCAGAGCTGGCTCAGCTTCTTCAGGACTGTGCAAATGCTCCGCTTGTCGACCCGGCGCGCGTGCCCTTTTTCGACAATCGCACCGACCAGCCCCGCTTTGCTCATATCACCTAATTGCCGGTAAAACGCGCAGGTCGCTTTTCGATAAATGCCGAAACGCCTTCGGAAAAGTCGCGACTTTTGCCCAAGGCCCCTTGCAGGCGCGCCTCAAGTTCCAATTGCTGTTGCAAATCATTGCTGGCCGACGCGGCCAATGCTTCTCGCACGGCCAAAAACGCCTGAGTTGGCCCCTGAGCCAGCGTCATTGCCCGGGCCATGACCGCGCCGTCGAACTCTGCATCCGGAACGGCCTCCCAGATCATGCCCCAATCGGCGGCTTGATCGGCACTGATCTTATCCGCAAAAAGCATCATTCCTGCGGCTCGGGCCAGCCCCACGCTACGCGGCAAAGCATAGGTGCCGCCTGCATCCGGCATCAAACCAATACGGGTAAAGGCCTGCATAAAGGCCGCGGATTGCGCGGCAATCACCACATCGGCCGCCAGTGCAAGGCTAGCCCCGGCGCCTGCCGCCATGCCGTTCACGGCGGCAATCACCGGGACGGGCGCTTGGCGGATCGACCACAACATCGGCTCGTATTCGTCACGCAGGATCTTTTCCAGATCAACGGGTTGGCTTGCGTCAGCCAGATCCTGCCCCGAGCAAAATGCCCGCCCTCGCCCCGTGATCACGGCGCAGCGCACGTCAGAGCCCAGCCCCGTCATCGCCTGGGTGATTTCCCCGCGCATTCGGGCATTGAGCGCGTTCATCACATCGGGGCGATCAAGCGTAATGACCGCGACGCCGTCGCTTTGGGAATAATCAATGGTTTGATAGCTCATGACGCCCTCTTCCTCGCATGCGGTCAGCTTGTCGCCTTTTGCATGCGAGGAAAAGCGCAATCCCGTTCACGGCTCGCGCATGATCCGGTCAAGCTGGGCCTTTTCGCCCTCGCTAAGCGCTTGGGGGGCTTGATCGTCACGGGCGCGGCTTTTCAGAAAGCGCCAGCCGATCAGCAGGGCAAGCAGTGCCATGATCGGACCAGCAAGCCACAAAAGCCAGTTCCAGCCACGAGCGGGCGGCTGGAAGAGGACGAACTCGCCAAAGCGGTCGGTGATCGCGGTCAGCGTCTGCTGATCGCTGTCACCTGCCACCAGCCGCTCGCGCAGGTAAAGACGCAGGTCGCGGCTGATGGGCGCATTGGATTCGTCAATGTTCTCGCCCTGACAAACCGGGCAGCGCAGCAGCTTAGAGATCTCGCGCGCCCGGGCCTCAAGTGCAGCATCAGGCAGCACCTCGTCAGGCTGAACCGCCAGCGCTGGTGCGGCAAAAATCAATGCAAGGCATAACAGCAAATACCGCATGATCATTCCGCCGGAGTTGCGCGCGCAAGGCGGCGCGAATTGCTGGTCGCGCCGGCAGCCACCCGGTAGCGCCGATCCGTCAACGAGATCAGCCCACCCAGCGCCATCAATGCTGCACCCAACCAGATCCAGCTGGCAAAGGGTTTGATATAGCTGCGCACCGCCCAGCCCCCACCCGCCTGGGCGTCACCGATCACCAGATAGATGTCACGGAACACGCCATTCTGGATCGCGGCCTCGGTGGTCGGCATGGCCTGCACCGGATAGACGCGCTTTTCGGGATGCAAGACGGTCACCCGCTTGCCATCGCGATCGACATGCATCGTGGCCAGCGTCGAGGTATAATTCGGCCCCTCGACTTGGTTCACCGCGTCCAGCGTGATCTCGTATTCAGCAACCTTGAAGGGCTGGCCGATCTGGGCCACGCGAATATCCTCGACCTGCCAGGCCATCAACAGGCTGACACCGATAAAGGTGACACCAAGGCCGCCATGAGCAATGGCCTTGCCCCAATCCGCGCGTGGCAGTCGCAGCAGGCGCGAGAAGCCGGAGTTGCCGGTGCGCTGCCAAAGATCGACCACCGCGCCCGCGATCAGCCAGCTACCAAGCCCAGCACCGATCACGGCCAGTGCCGATTTGCCGGTGGAAACTGCGAAAACCAATGCGGCGATGGCAAAGGCAAACACGACCGCCCCACGCAGGGAATGCAGCGCCTTACCCAGCTTGCCGCGCTTCCATGGCAAGATGGCCCCGATCGGCAGAATGAGGGCCAGCACAACCATGAAGGGCGTAAAGGCTTTCTCAAAGAAAGGCGTGCCGACGGACAGTTTGCTGTCCCAAGCCATCTCGGCGATCAGGGGCCAAACCGTGCCGATGAAAACGACAAAGGCCGAAACTGCCAGCAGGATGTTATTGGCAATCAACGCCCCCTCTCGCGAGACCGGGGCAAAGACGCCTTTGGCCTGCATCGCGGTCGCGCGCGCCGCATAAAGGGTCAAAGCCCCCCCGACAAAGAGCGCGAGAATGCCCAGAATAAAGACGCCGCGCTTGGGGTCATTGGCAAAGCTGTGCACCGAGGTAATGACGCCCGAACGCACGATGAAGGTCCCGATCAGCGAAAAGCCAAAGGCCATAATCGCCAAAAGGATGGTCCAGCTTTTCAAAGATTCGCGTTTTTCGACGACAATGGCCGAATGAAGCAGCGCACCAGCAAGCAGCCAGGGCATGAAACTGGCGTTTTCGACCGGGTCCCAGAACCAGAAGCCGCCCCAGCCCAGCTCGTAATAGGCCCACCATGACCCAAGTGCGATACCGATGGTCAGGAACATCCATGCACTTAGGGTCCATGGACGCACCCAGCGCGCCCAAGCCGCGTCAACGCGCCCTTCAATCAGCGCCGCAACCGCAAAGCTGAACGCCATGCTCAGCCCGACATAGCCCAGATACAGAAACGGCGGGTGGAAGGCCAAGCCCGGGTCCTGCAGCAAAGGGTTAAGGTCGCGTCCGTTGAAGGGCGGGTTCACAAAGCGCAAAAACGGGTTCGAGGTGAACAGGATGAAGGCGTAAAAGGCCGCCCCAATCGAGCCCTGCACCGCCAAGGCGCGGGCGCGCAGCTTGGGCGGAAGGTTCGGGTCAAAGCTGGCGGCTGCTGCACCGAACAGGGCCAGGATCATGACCCAAAGCAGCATCGAGCCCTCGTGATTGCCCCAAACCCCCGAGATTTTATAAAGCATCGGCTTGGTCGTATGAGAGTTTTCATAGACAAGCTTCAGCGAAAAATCCGAGGTGACAAAGGCAACTGTCAAAGCAACAAATGAAATCGCGACCAAGCCAAATTGGGCAATGGCCGCGGGTCGTGCGGATTCGATCCAGGGTGTCCAGCCTTTTGACGCGCCGACAAGCGGTATGATCATCTGGAAAAGGGATACCGCAAATGCGAGAATTAGGGCGAAATGGCCGATTTCGGCGATCATGGCTGTCTCCGGAGTTCTTGCCGGAAGATAACCCTAGCCGCGCGCGCGGGCCAGCCCTTGCATGAGGCCAGAATGTCACAGCCTCGTCACGAGCCAACCCGCGAAATGGTAAAATTATGCGGTTAACTTACGATGCAGCCCAATCTCGCAACGCGGCATTGTCGCTAAAGGCATCCTCGCGGGGCTGATCGGGCAAGGCAACCGTTTGCGATCCCTTATCCTTTGCTTGTGGCCGCAGGCGTACGACCTGCCTGAAATGATGCGCCTCGCGCGCGCCAAAATAAAAGCTGATCACGGCCCCAAACAACCACCACAAGGGCTCGGGAACCAGGGCCAGCCCCTCCATCCTCAGGCCAAATCCCGCGGGCTCGACCATGGCATAGACGAAAAGCCCCAAGGTACCAAGCGTCATCACCGGTCGAGGAAGTCGATTTAATCCGTTGACAAAGCTATCAAATATCCCTGCCCTTTGGGTGGTGAACTCGACCCCGAACTGGGTTATCGCGCGGGCATAGGCCTCTTCATCCAGCTCCATGCGGCGGGTCGCATTCTGGGTAAAGACCTCGGCGAGATTGCTTGCCGCCGAGGAAACGGCGCTGGCTGTGGAGCCCATACCGATAAAGCGGTCAATCACGCCCATTTTGCAATCCTCATTCGATGCTCTGCCGTGCTGAGATGATATTTTGGCGCGATGAATTCTTCGGCGCGCTTGATCCAGCCGCCCTTTTCGCCCGTCGAGCTGCGCGCGTATTTCCGGCTGGCCGGGCGCGCATCGGCCAAAGAATAGTAATAATTTCGCCGCTCAATGCCGTAGGCATCCGCAAGATGTCGCGGCGCGGCGGCAGCGGCCTGTTTGACCGCGCCAAGAGTATGGGGACCGATCAAACCATCATCCTTGGTCGCAAATCCCATCCGCGTGACCAGACGCTGCAGTATTTTGACGGCATTCGCGCCCGCGTTGACATACATGTCGAAAACGCTGGCCTGCAGCGTTTCTGGCAGCTCAGCCAGACCCGGTTTGCGAAAGTAATGTTCGACAAAGATGGTTTCGGCCTGAGCGCGCGTCAGCAATTTCACATCGGCGACATCGACCTTGCCGTCGCGCGTCAGATCCAGACCCAGTCGACGCATGGTCGCCAAAGTGACGCCGTATTTGGTCGCACCGCCCGGATCCTGGGGATCATCGACAAAGCCCCCCTCGCGACGCACGATCTGGGCCGCTATTTCTGAAACTGTTGGCATATCGTTTCCTCTTGCACAGCATGGCTCAGGCTGAGGAAAACGGGTTAACCAACGATTAACCCCGCGCACGTTGCGCGGGGCCAGGCATTTGAGGTCAGATGCAAAGGGGCGACCGCTCAGCTTCTTAGCTGCTGGGTGCCTCGTACACGCCCTGTGCTTTCAGCGAGTCGATGACCTCTTTGGGCATGTAATTTTCGTCGTGCTTCGCCAGGATTTCGCGGGCGACAAAAGTGTCACCTTCCATGCTGCCGGTGGCGATCATGCCCTCTCCCTCACCAAAGAGGTCGGGCAAAACGCCGGTGAAGCGGACGGGTACGGTTGCGCCTCCATCGGTGACGCTGAATTGAATGGTCTCTCCCATTCCGCGCACAAGGCTGCCCTTCTCGACCAAGCCACCCAGCCGGAAAACCTCGCCAGCCTTGGGGGGCATTTCAGCAAGCTGCGCGGGCGAGCGATAAAGGTTGATGCCATCACGAAAGCCATAGCCAATCAGGCCTACCGCCAAAATCAAGGCGAATGCGGCCGCAATCAAAACCTGTATACGTCTTTTTTTCTTTAGGCTTTTCATGTGATTGACAGACTTTCCTTAGGCACTTTCGAATGTGATACTGTGACGCAGAAACTGCGTT
This sequence comes from Paracoccus sp. (in: a-proteobacteria), assembly GCF_032007265.1. GTDB lineage: Bacteria > Pseudomonadota > Alphaproteobacteria > Rhodobacterales > Rhodobacteraceae > Paracoccus. Next base: position 40,269 of record NZ_DALZMB010000009.1, read on the forward strand.
GCTTTGCCCGAAACCCGAACGGGATCCCCGGTGGTCAGATAGCGCGACTGCTGGCCGGCGCCCTGAAATTCGGGTCTGCGCTTGAGATAATCCTCAAGGCTTTCGGCGACAAGATTGGCTTGTGAATAGACGCGCACCCCATCGCCCAATGCTTTTTGGAATGCGGCCTGCATAAGGGGATAATGCGTGCATCCCAAAATCGCAGCCTCGGGATGGGGCATACGGCGCTTCAGAGCCTCGACATGGCTGGTGACCAAGGCCTCGGCCAAAAGTTCATCGCCCTGCTCGATCGCGTCAACCACACCCGCGCAGGGTTGGGCCTCGACGTCGACACCTATGGCGCGAAAGGCAAGCTCGCGCTGAAAGGCGCGGCTGGCAACGGTCGCCGGGGTGGCAAACAGCGCAACATGCTGAACGCTGACCTGGCGCGGGGGCGAGTTGTCGCCCCACTGTCGTTCAGTCAAGGATTCAATCAGCGGCACGAATACGCCCAGCACACGCTTATCTGCGGGCAACCAATTTTCTTGCATGCGCCGCAAGGCGGCGGCGCTGGCGGTGTTGCACGCCAGAATAACCAGATCGCAGCCCTCATCCCACAGCCGCTCGACGCCTTTGCAGGTCAATTGATAGATGTCATCGGCATCGCGCACCCCGTAAGGCGCATTGGCATTATCGCCATAATAAACCAAGGGAAGGTCAGGCATTCGCGCGGCAATGGCCTCATGAACCGTCAGGCCACCAAGCCCCGAATCAAATACGCCTACTGCCATCCGTCATCTCCCGTGCTGAGGGCTTGGTTTACGGCGAAATCAGCCAAAACGCCATGATTTTGGCTGCTCCTGCGTCACTTGGGCACAATGTCATGCCAAGCGCCCGCGAGACATGGCGCAAAATAGAGATATGGCCGGGCTCAAGATAGAAAATTTGCGTCACATTCCTGCGAGCAGCGCCTTTGCCCCAGCGGCGCATCAAAACCGTATTTTCCAGCCTTTCGCGATGGCTTTTGGATAATTTTACATTGATTACATTGACTTAATTAGGACCAACCCCGGCAGCCTTGCCGCAACCGCGCGTTGAAATTCCCGACAAATTCAGATAGGTAACTCCGCTTGACCCAGAAATCCGTGATAACGGCTAAATACCCTATCTTGTGCCAAGCTATCACTATGCTAAGGGTTGCGCTGGACGCATAGCAGATAGCACACGAAAGCAATTTTGATGGATTGGGACAAGCTTAGAATATTTCACGCTGTCGCGGATGCGGGCAGCCTGACGCATGCAGGCGAAACCCTTCATCTGTCGCAATCTGCAGTCAGCCGCCAAATCCGCGCTTTGGAAGATTCCCTTGGCACCACCCTTTTTCACCGCCATGCGCGCGGGCTGATCCTGACAGAGCAAGGTGAGCTGCTGTTTGAGGCCACGATGGCCATGGTGCGCAAACTAGACACGACCTCGGCGCGCATTCGCGACAGCGAGGAACATGTCTATGGCGAGCTGAAGCTGACCACGACCACCGGTTTCGGCACGCTTTGGCTGGTGCCGCGTCTGGCCAAACTTTACGATCGCTATCCCGATCTGAAGATTGATCTGATCCTTGAAGAGCGCGTGCTTGACCTGCCCATGCGCGAGGCGGATGTCGCCATCCGCATGAAAGAGCCGAACCAACAGGATCTTATTCGCCGTCGGCTGCTGAATATCCGGATGCGGCTTTACGCGACCCGGGACTATCTAGAGAAGGCAGGCACGCCACGCCGCCTCGAGGATCTATCCAAGCACCGTATCATTTGCCAAGACCCCCAGACCCCTCAGGTCAGTTCGGGTGCGGTCTTGGCCAAGATGCTGCTTAGCCAGAACTCGCCCTCGACACTGCTGATCAACAGCTACTTTGGCGTGTTGCAGGCTGTTTCCAGCCATGTCGGTATCGGCATCCTGCCAGATTATGTTGCGGCTGATATTCCCGATCTGGTGCGGGTGCTTCCTGACCTGGAATCGACCGAAGTGCCCGTTTTTCTTGCATTCCCAGAAGAGCTGCGCACATCGCGCCGGGTTTCGGCCTTCCGCGACTTCGTCCTTGAGGAAATTCAGGCGATGAAAAAGGGTCAATCAGAGGCTGAATCCAACTAAAAAGCGGCGTTATTCGCTGAGCGCATAACTGCCATGTCAGTTCTTGCCCAGTTGGACCTTGAACCCTTCGCATCCTGCCCATATCTCAGGCTGCGAAGGGGATGATTTGAGGCAACTCTCATCAACTTCACCTCCCTGTTGGACTTAGGCCGGGCCTTGTGCCCGGCTTTTTTTTGCCCAATCGCATCCTTGCGTCAAAGTCGGATCGCAAAATCGCGACATTCCTTGCCCCCTCACGTTCTCTGCCCTTTCCTAATGGCAGTCTGACGCTTAAAAGGCCGTTAAATTCCGGGCAAAGGGGCATCACGATGACCGAACCACTGATCACCGAGGAACTGATCGCCGCGCATGGCCTCAAGCCCGATGAATATCAGCGCATCCTTGACATTATCGGTCGCGAGCCGACCTTCACGGAGCTTGGTATTTTCTCGGCGATGTGGAACGAGCATTGCTCGTATAAATCGTCGAAAAAGTGGCTGCGCACTTTGCCGACCACTGGCCCGCAAGTGATCTGTGGCCCCGGCGAGAATGCCGGCGTGGTTGATATTGGCGATGGCCAGGCGGTGGTTTTCAAAATGGAAAGCCACAACCACCCCTCTTATATCGAGCCGCACCAAGGTGCAGCGACCGGCGTTGGCGGGATCTTGCGCGATGTCTTTACCATGGGTGCAAGACCGATTGCGGCGATGGACGCCCTGAGCTTTGGCCGTCCCGAACATGCCAAGACCGCACATCTGGTCAAAGGCGTGGTCGAGGGCATCGGCGCTTATGGCAATGCTTTCGGCGTGCCCAATGTCGGTGGCGAGGTTCGCTTTCATGCCAGCTATGATGGCAACTGCCTGGTGAATGCTTTCGCCGCAGGTTTGGCCGATAGCGACAAGATCTTTTATTCGGCAGCCTCGGGCGTCGGCATGCCGGTGGTCTATCTGGGTGCAAAAACCGGCCGCGATGGTGTGGGCGGCGCGACCATGGCCTCGGCCGAGTTTGACGACACGATCGAAGAAAAGCGGCCGACCGTGCAAGTTGGCGCCCCCTTCACCGAGAAATGCCTGCTTGAGGCCTGCCTCGAGCTGATGGCGACGGATAGCGTTATTTCGATCCAGGATATGGGTGCAGCCGGTCTGACCTGTTCGGCGGTCGAGATGGGCGACAAGGGCGGTCTGGGCATCAAGCTGATCCTGGATCACGTGCCGCAGCGCGAAACCAATATGACCGCCTATGAAATGATGCTGTCCGAATCCCAGGAACGCATGCTGATGGTTCTTAAGCCCGAAAAAGAGGCCGAGGCACGCGCGATTTTTGAAAAATGGGATCTCGATTTCGCCATCGTAGGGGAAACCATCGCCGAGGATCGGTTCCTGATCCAGCATGGCAATGAGATCATGGCGGATCTGCCGCTGTCCAAGCTGTCGTCCAGCGCCCCGGAATATGACCGCCCCTGGGTCGAGACAGCGCCAGCCGGCGCCATGCCTGATTTGCCTGCCATCTCCCCGATCGCGGCGCTCAAAGCGCTGATCGGCTCGCCCAACTATGCGCATAAATCCTGGGTCTGGGAGCAATATGACACCCAGGTCGGCGCCGATACGATCCGTCGTCCGGGAATTGGCGCGGGCGTCGTGCGCGTGCACGGAACGCAAAAAGCGCTGGCCTTTACCAGCGACGTGACCCCGCGCTATGTCAAAGCCAACCCATTCGAGGGCGGCAAACAAGCCGTTGCCGAGGCTTGGCGCAATCTGGTCGCTGCGGGCGCAACCCCGCTGGCCGCGACCGACAACCTGAACTTCGGCAACCCCGAAAAGCCCGAGATCATGGGCCAGCTGGTCGGTGCCATCAAAGGGATTGGCGAGGCCTGCCTTGCGCTTGATTTCCCCATCGTGTCGGGCAACGTCTCGCTTTACAACGAGACCGACGGCAAAGGCATCCTGCCAACCCCAACCATCGGCGGGGTCGGCCTGATCGCTTCGCTGGATCAGATCATCTCGGGCCTTCCGCAAGAAGGTGATGTGGCAATCGTCATCGGCCAGACCCTGGGCCATCTTGGCCAATCCGCCCTGGCGGCCGAAGCCTTTGGCATCGAAGCAGGCGACGCGCCCCATGTCGATCTTAGCGCTGAGCGGGCCAATGGTGCGTTCATTCTGGCCAACCGCAGCGCCTTTTCGGCGGTCTCCGACCTGTCGGACGGCGGCATGGCACTGGCTGCTTTTGAAATGGCCGAAGGCGCTGATCTGGGTGTGACGCTGACGCACGCTGATATTGCCACGCTTTATGGCGAAGATCAGGCACGCTATCTGGTCGCTTGCACCGCGCAATCGGCCCCGGCCCTGCTAGAGGCCGCGCACCAGGCAGGCGTTCCCGCCGCCCAAATCGGCACATTCGGCGGCAAAGATCTGGCATTCGGCGATGAGAAAGAAGCGATGTCGGGCCTCTCGACCCTTTATCGCAGTGCCTTTGCTGATCGTATCGGCCTTAATCTGGCCTGATTTCGTCAGCATCACATCCCGAAAAGGCGCCAGAAAATTTCTGGCGCCTTTTTGCGTGATCTAGCGCTTTATCTGGGCGAAAACCTCGCCAACGGGACGGATCACCGCCCCAAGCTCGCGCGCAACCGACAAAAGATCATGCAGGACGTCGGGGGTGATGCCATAGGCGCTGGGATCGGGGCGCACATCATGGCTGAACAGGATGACCCAGCCCCCTGTCAGCGCAGCCCGCTGCATCGCGGCAATGGCGCGCTCGATCCGTCCCGTTTCAAGCCGCAAGTCGAAGGCGCAAAGCTGCATCCGATCGCTTGTTGGCAGATTGATTTGGGGCGCGATTCCGCGCGCGCTCAACACTTCACCGCGCAGCCGCGCCTTCAGGCCACAGCGCGCCTCGCCATAGGGATAGGCCAGATGCGGGCTGGCAGGCTGGCCCATGATCTGCGCCAGAATATCCCGGTTGCGCGCCAAATCGGCCTTAACATCGGGCCAGGGCATCATGGCCATATTGGCATGGCGATGGCCGTGAAGGGCAATCTCGTGCCCCTCTTGGTCAAGCTCGCGCAGGCGCGGACCATCTAGCACCTGCCCGCTTGGCCCAACCGCCCCTAAAAGACCCGTCGCCACATACCAGCTGGCGCGACAGCCAAAGTGATCCAGCACCTCTTTGCCGATGGTCGCCGCGCTATCGGGCACATCGTCAAAGCTGATCGACAGATGAAAGCCTTCGGGCAAGAGACCCAGCCGCTCTGCCCGGCAAAATCTGCTCCACCTGCGCCGCAGTCTGCCACGCCAGCCGGGCTCTATCCCCTCCAGATCAATGGCTTTGTGCATGCAACTCTCGGGCATAGATCAAGGCACGAAAGACCTTAAGCGCATAAAGCCGAAGCGCGGCTGGCAAGACCGGCGCAGCGGTCAGAACCATCTGACGGCTCAGCCAGGTCCAAGCCCCCAACATCGGCATATGCGAGGCTAGATTCGCTATCCGGTAAATCTGCATCTTTTTGACGCTATCGGGATGGCGCGCCAAAAGCAGCATGAAATTCGGCCCAGAGCCCTCGTATTTTCGTAACAGATCCCGATCAGGATCCAGCCCCAGATGGATTGCCACATTGTCGATGTGCAAGATCGGGTAACGCCGCATGATCGTCAGCCCCCATTCCACATCCTCCCAGCCCCAGCCATGAAAGCCACTGTCAAAAGGGATTTCCGTGCAAATGCTGCGGTGAAGAAAGATATTCGACGTAAAGACAAAGCGCCCAGGATCGGCATTACGTCGCGCCGCGGTCAGACATTCGGATCGGCAAGACTGCAAAAGATGCAGCCGTGTCGCCGCCGAGGCCGAGCTTCTGTTCACATCAAATCCGCCCACGATACAGCAAGGCCCGTTTTGCTGCGCCGCTGCCGCGCAATAGGCCAGCAGGAACTGATCGCACCCAATCGCCATGTCTGCGTCCAAAAACAGCAACCACGCCGCGCTAGAGGCTGCGATCAAAGCATTGCGCGCAGCAGATCTTCCATGATTTGCGGACGCCGTGATCAAGCGGCTTTGCCCTGGAAAGGCCTCGAGCGCGGCCATGATCCTTGCGGTCAATGCGCAATCCCCAGAGCCATCATCATAAATCAGCAATGTGGAATGATCGGCCCCGTGTTGCCGCGCCAGATCCAGGATCAATCCCGTGGGATCATGGCGAAAAACTGGAATACATATGTCCAGACCGGAAATGTTCTGAGCAATCGATGTTTCAGCAGTGAAAGACTGGCACTGGATCATCGCCGCAACCCCTTCCCACCAGCACGGCAAAACCACAGAATTTAAAAGCTAGGCCGCATCTCAACTCTGCATGAGCGAAGTTACGCCGCCAAGCATTTTTTGCTTGATTCACCTGACAGGAGAACCGGTCAAAAAATACTTTTAATTCAATTTCAATTAATTACATCATGTCAATATGCATAATAATGCATGATGATGCGACGATGTGATCGGTCAATTCACCCATAGCACGAAACCAATGTTATCGCCCCCGAACCAACGAGCGGAATCACGCCGACGTGATTTTAGATGAAATCGATCACGCCTAAAAGCCGTTGACGCATCAGATGCCCCTGCGGAGGCGAGCGCCAAAAGAAAAGGGCCTGTCGCCACATTCGGCAAACAAGCCCTAAGTCACGCGTCTTATGCGCGCTCTGCTCTCTAGGTTTTACCGCATTCTCACCGGAACGCGGCTGATCTTACCTGCTACAGATCAGGTCAAATCGATGCATCAAGGGCGCCCTCGCCCCGCGCTATGCGACACCCGATCACGTTTTTCATCTCAGACACGATTGGCTCTGAATATCTTCATCAGAAAAATACCCAATCACGACACCACCGATCCTGCTGCGCAAGCCAATACCACTTGCCTCGACATTGCACTCGGCACGACATGGCTACCAAAATGGGGCAGCATTGCCTAAACCACACAACCTTTTGTGTCTAAAATACCTACTTCCACAAATTACGCGAGAAAGCCCATGTTGCAAGCTTTTTCCCCACCCTCACCTTCAGGAATTCCATTCCTGATGCGATCCTGGGCTCAAAGGGTCAGGATGGCGTCATCAGTGACGATGATATCCAGCGGCTGATCCGTTGCTTCGACCGGAATAAGGGGAAGTTCCTGAACGGAAAATGCGCATCCGATGGCCAGAACCGGCCCGTTGCGGCGCAACCCTTCAAGGGTGCGGTCGTAAAATCCACCACCATAGCCCAGGCGATTACCCGCACGGTCAAACCCCGCAAGTGGCACCAGCAGGACCTGTGGGACCAGCTCCTCCATCACGGGGTCCGGGTGACAGGTACCAAAGCTTCCCGCGACCAGTCCGGCCTCACCGCCCTCCCATTTGCGAAAGATCAAGGGCTGAGCGGGGCCAAGAACGACTGGCAAGCACAAAGCCCCCGAATGTTCACGCATGGCCTCTCGCGGGTCGGCCTCGTCACGTATGGGCCAATAGCCCGCCAAAATCTGGCCTTCGCAAGGCGCCAGCACCTGCATAAGATGACGCGTCAGCGCGGCCGCATTACCGCCCTGTGCGCGGGCGGCCAAGGCCTGGCGGCGCAGCGCAGATTTATCCGTCTCTGAGCTGCTCATAGCAAGATCCACGAGGCCAGCCCCAGGAAGGCGAAAAAGCCCATCACATCTGTCATGGTCGTCACAAACGTCCCCGATGCCAGCGCCGGGTCCAGCCCGAACCTGCTTAGCGTCAGGGGCACCAATACGCCCCCCATCGCCGCCACGATCTGATTGGCAACCATCGCCGTACCCAGCACCACACCGATCAGCGGACTTCCCAGAACAAAGGTCGCTGCGAGGCATAGAATAAGCGCAAGCCCCAGCCCATTGAGCAGACCCGCCAGCAATTCCCGCAAGATCACCCGTCTTGCGTTGGCCGATGTCAGCTCTCGCGTGGCAAGCGCGCGCACGGCAACCGCCAGGGATTGGGTCCCCGCAATGCCGCCGGTCGAGGCGACAATCGGCATCAAGGCCGCCAGAATGACCAGCGCGCTTAGGGTTGCCTCGAATTGCGAGATCACGAAAGCCGAGATCGATGCCGTAAAGAGGTTGATCACCAGCCACGGCAGGCGCTGACGCGCGGTTTGAAATGCACCGTCCGAGACGTGGCTGTCGTCAGCAACCCGGGCCATGCGCAGAAAGTCTTCCTCGTGCTCTTCATCCAGAACCGACATGGCGTCATCGATGGTGATCATGCCGACCAAACGGTCATCCTCATCGACCACCGGAGATGAGATCAGGTGATATTTGTTGAAGGCATAGGCGACCTCGCCTTCATCCTGCAGTGCCGAGATGGTGCGAAAGCTATCCTCGGTGATGTCGCGCAAAAGCACCTGCGGCCGAGAGGACAAGATCTTGCCAAGCGTGACATAACCTGTGGGATGGCGACGCGGATCAACCAAGACCACATGATAAAACTGGTCAGGCAGCCATTCTTCGGTCCGAAGAAAGGCAATCGCATCGCCAACGGTCCAATGCTCGGGTGCGGTCACCACCTCGGATTGCATCAAACGGCCGGCGGAATGTTCGGGATAATTCAGCGACTGCTCGACCGCGGCGCGATCAGATTCGTCCAACTCGGCCAAAAGCGCCTGCTGCTCGGGGCGCTCTAGATCTTCAAGCAGGTCAACGACGTCGTCGCTGTCCATTTCGCGCACAGCCTCGGCCAGAACCGCATGGGGCAAGGCCTCGACAACTTCGTCGCGGATGGATTCGTCGATCTCGGACAGGATTTCGCCGTCGATCTCGCCGGAATAAAGCGCCAGAAAAGCCCGGCGCCGCGATGGGGTCAGCTGTTCGATCAGATCTGCAATATCGGCGGGATGCAGCGGCTCAAGCAGCTGGTCCAGCATGGCAGCATCGCCCGTGTCGATTGCCTGGTCGATATTGTCGATAGCCTCTTGCAGGGGCTGAACGTCTTCGTCCTGTACTGCGGTCTCAGCCTCGCGGATTTGGTTCATGTGATATTCCTCTCGCTCGAGCAGACCGTTGTCGTGGCGCCTTACCCAGTACTGGCCCAATCCGGGCCATGCCGCCAATCAACGCAGGGCGGCCTTTTGCTGTCACTTTCGCAAAAGCGCAAGAGCCTCGGCGTGAAGTTCAGGGCTTGCTGCGGCAAGAATTTGGCCACCCTGATGGGCAGCCCCGCCCTGCCAGTCGCTCACGACCCCGCCTGCGGCCTGAACCACCGCGATCGGCGCGCCGACATCATAGGGCTGCAAGCCCGCCTCGATCACCAGATCGATCTGTCCCGCAGCCAAAAGCGCATAAGCATAACAGTCCATGCCATAGCGCGTCAGCCGCACCTGATCAGCGACGCGGCGAAAGGCTGCCAGCTCGTCTGCAGTACCGACCTCGGGATAGGTCGACATCAAGGTGGCCTCGGCCAGCGCAACATTTTTGCGCGTGGCCAGTGCTTGCGCGCCATGCGGCCCCTGCAGTTTGGCGATACCAAAGCCACCTTCGAAGCGCTCGCCAATATAGGGTTGATCAATCAGCCCATACATAGGCCCGCTGTCATCGCTTACGGCGATCAACACCCCCCAGCTGGCCGCACCCGAGATATAGGCCCGCGTGCCGTCAATGGGATCAAGAACCCAAGTCAGCCCCGAGCGTCCCGCGCTGTTGCCATATTCCTCGCCCAAAATGCCGTCATCGGGACGACGCTTGGCAAGGATGGCGCGCATGGCACGCTCGCAGGCGCGGTCAGCCTCGGTGACCGGATCAAATCCGGTGGTCAACTTATTGTCGGGGTGTAAAGCAGATGAGCGAAAATGCTTAAGCGTTTCAACTCTTGCTGCATCGGCCAGCAAATGCGCCGTTGCGATGATCTCGTCGGTATCGATCATGTCTGCCCCCGAATGATTTCAGAGACAGACATAGACCGGCTATTTGACAGTGGGAAGTCAGGCCGCGTCAGAAAGCACGCGGGCCAGTTCGAAAATCTGGCGGCGCTGTGCCTCGGGCATCGCGTAATAAGCGCGAACCAGCTGCAGCGCTTCTTTATCGGCCAGAATATCCCCCTCGATTTCGGCGCGTGCGCGATCCTCGCCCAAGCCTTCGAAGAAAAAGCTCACCGGAACGTCGACAGATTGTGCAATATCCCAAAGGCGCGACGCAGACACCCTGTTCATACCAGTTTCATATTTTTGAATTTGCTGAAACTTGATACCAACTTTTTCGGCCAGCTGCTGTTGGGTCATCCCAATCATCCAGCGCCGGTGGCGAATACGTTTCCCGACATGCAGGTCGACGTTATGTTTCATAGCAACACCCTCACTCATACAAAACAGGTGGCGATCTCGAAAGATTTGCGGCCAAAATACGGCCTGTAATCCCCGCTTTTCCCCGATCACCGCCTTCTAGAAGCAGAAACTATGTCTATTTTGTACAAGCCTGCTGGGGATGCCAAGACACTAATGCGCGTTATGCGCGAAAAATTGGAGGAAAAATGCCTGAATGCTCGACAGCCATGATGGTGAAAGCCGCAGGAGAAAGCCCCTCGCCCGTTGAAATTACGACAGGAACTCCGGCTGAGGGGCAGGTTTTGGTGCGCATGCGCGCCGCAGCGCTGAATTTCGCCGATTTGCTGATGTTGAGCGGGACATATCAGGAAACGCCGCCCCTGCCCTTCATTCCGGGTCTCGAAGGCGCCGGAGAGATTCTGGCCGCGGGGCCTGGCACGCGCTTGACCAAAGGCACACGGGTGGCGGTCTTTGCCCAGGGCACGATGACAGAGACAGGTGTGTTTGACGCCAATGACTGCCTGCCCATACCCAATACAATGAGCGATCAAGACGCGGCCGGATTTCAGATCGCCTATGGCACCTCTCATCTGGCACTCACCCAGCGCGCCGATCTGCAAAAAGGGGAAACTTTGGTCGTGCTTGGGGCCGCGGGCGGGGTCGGGCTGACTGCGGTGGCCATCGGTGCCGCTCTGGGCGCGCGGGTAATCGCGGTGGCGCGCGGACAGGACAAGTTGGCCGCGGCCAAGGCGGCTGGCGCGCATGAGCTGATCGACAGCGACGACTGTCCCGACCTCAAGGCCAAGCTGCGCGCATTGGGCGGCGTCGACGTCGTCTATGATCCCGTCGGCGACGCATTGGGCGAGGCCGCATTTGCCGCCTTGCGTCCCTTGGGCCGTTTTCTGGTCATCGGATTTGCAGGGGGCAAGGCGCCGCGAATTCCGCTAAACCATGCGCTGGTCAAGAACATTGCGATCCACGGATTTTACTGGGGCGCCTATCGCAAACTGGCGCCAGAGGTACTCCGCGACAGTATGACGCAGCTTTTCCAGATGATTGAATCCGGCCAGATTACCCCCGTTGCCAGCCAGGTTCTGCCCCTGTCAGAACTGAACAAGGCCTATGATTTGCTGCGCAGCCGCCGCTCGATCGGCAAAGTCATCCTTCAGATCTGAAACTTTGCCAACTCTTTCAATCTTAAGCGACAGCAGCATTGAAATAGAGCCCCGAATTCCCGATATTTAACCTGATCGGTGAGCCGCCCCGGCGCACCGCGAATTCTGACCGGGGAGACATTCATGTCTGACTACAATTCGATCCGCACGGCCGGGACCGCGACGCGCTCTGCCGCAGTGGACGAGGGCCTTCGCGCCTATATGAACAAAGTCTATAGCCTGATGGCTGTCGGCATGCTGCTGACCGCTGGTACGGCTTGGGGCATGTCGGGACTGACGCTGTCGTCGGTTGCGACCCAATATGGTATGGGCGGCGGCAAGTTCCTGACGGACTTTGGCGCAACGCTGTACCTTTCGCCGCTGAAATGGGTGGTGATGTTTGCGCCTTTGGTTATGGTCTTTGCCTTTGGCGCAGCCCTCAACCGCCTGTCGGTGCAAGCCGCAACCCTGCTTTTCTACGCTTTCGCCGCTGTGATGGGCGTCTCGATCAGCTGGATTTTCGTGGCCTATACCTCGTTCTCGGTGGTGCAGACCTTCTTGGTGACTGCCGTGGCTTTCGCAGGCCTGTCGCTGTGGGGTTATACCACCAAGCGTGACCTGTCGGGTATGGGGACGTTCCTGATGATGGGCCTGATCGGCCTGATCGTCGCCTCGATCGTCAACATCTTCCTGAAATCCAGCGCGATGCAGTTTGCGATCTCGGCGATTGGTGTGCTGATTTTTGCAGGCCTGACCGCTTTTGATACGCAAAACATCAAGAACACCTATCTGCAGATGGCAAATTCCGACAGCGACTTTATCGGTAAAGCCGCGATCATGGGTGCGCTGCAGCTGTATCTTGATTTCCTGAACCTGTTCATGTTCCTGCTGCAATTCATGGGCAACCGGGACTAAGTTCAGACCGAAAGTGTCTAGCTAAGATACAGACCCCGCCAGCTCAAAGCTGGCGGGGTTTTTCTTTGCCCTTCTTGGCCCGGCCGCATTAGCCTTTGGCAGGCTCTGACCAGCGAATCTCTTTGTCCCCGCGCAAGTCCGCAGACGCCATTACGGCATCGTTTTCGCAAAACTTAAGGTTTATTCCAAATACCAGAGCTCCTCTTGGGCGAGATTTCTTAACCTTGCGTCAGGCAAGGCGCCTGTCCTTTTAGTCAGACTCGGCGAGATTTTTCCGAATGCCGCTGGTTGCACCCTTAGAGCTAGTGCAATTAAGCATTTGTAATATATGCGCATTATTCAAACGAAATGTTTTCGTTTGAATTTCAGGCAATTCTGTTTCCCAGCACTGGGAAACAAGTCCCTTGTCAATGAGTTAGCGACTGATAAGTATCAGGCTAACGGCGCCATGTTGGCCCGTCGTTGAGTAATGTTTACGAGTATGCACCCGTCCGTTATGGCGGGAACGTCATTGGTGCGTTGGCACCGCATATCCGTCCGCATTCTCATCTTTTAATCGCCTCCTGTTGGGGCTGTTGTGAATGTGGGTAACGATATGACCTCTACCTCCGGGCCGTCGGCCGGCACTGGTTCGCCGATTATTACCGCTGAGCGTATGATCTTTCTCGGCAATTTGCCGAACCTTGATCCTAATAAAGCGACCGTTGGACCTGATAACGCTTTTAGCGTGACTCATGGACAGACGTTTGGATCGACTGATAACCCGCTTTATAGTAACCAGACCAACATTTCCTTAAATGATTTGAATGGTGACGGCTTTATTCCAAGCGATGGCGAAAACTCTTCGACCGAATTCATTAGCCATAACCTTAGTGGCAGCGAACAGAATTATACGGTCAATACGGCCTTCGACGCATTCCTGAGCACGGTCCGCGTTCAGCATCCGGATGGCTATATCCAGGAAATCACATCAACGCTGCGCGTGATGCAGGATTCGGCTGGCAATACATTCCTGATGCCGCCGCCCGATGGCGCACCGGATTATGAGCTTCAGGAAATGCTGACCTATCCGATTGTTTCGGTGACCTTTTCGAATAACGAAAAGAACTATAACCCATGCGAAACCGGCATTACTCCGCGTAAGAACTGCTTCCCCTGCTTCGTGCGCGGCACCATGATCGAGACCGAATTCGGCGCGATTGCGGTCGAAAATCTAAGCGAAGACATGCGGGTCTGGACGCGCGACAACGGGCTTCAGCCCATCCGCTGGATCGGCTCGCGCCGTCTGGGGGCTGATGCTTTGGCGCGCAACGAAGAGCTGAAGCCGATCCGCATCCGCGCGGGCGCCTTGGGCAATGGCACGCCGACACAGGATCTGATCGTCTCTCAGCAGCACCGCATCCTCGTCCGCTCGCAGATCGCACTCAAGATGTTTGGCTCGCACGAGGTGCTGGTCGCCGCCAAGCAGCTTTTGCAGATCCCCGGCATCGATATTGTGACCGAAACGGTCGAGGTGGAATATTTCCACTTCCTCTTTGATCGCCACGAGGTTGTGCTGTCCAACGGCGCAGAGACGGAATCGCTGTTCACCGGCCCCGAGGCCCTCAAGGCCCTTGGCCCGGCAGTGGCGCAGGAAATCTTTACCCTGTTCCCAGAGTTGAAAAACCGTGAGGCGGGCTACGTTCCAGCCGGTGCGCGCCATCTGGCCTCGGGGCGGATGGGACGCAAGCTGGCGGTACGCCACCTTCAGAACGGCCGCGCCTTGGTGCAATAGGCGGATAGGCAACCAGGTAAGGGGGGCGGCTTCGTGCCGTCC
>NZ_DALZMB010000009.1:54558-64689 GCF_032007265.1 Paracoccus sp. (in: a-proteobacteria)
AGAAATGCTTTGCCAGTCGGAAATATTGGCCTAGCCTACCCTGAAAAGGGTAACATATGCGTAAGACCATCTCCCTCATTGCTGGCCTTTTGATGCTTGCGGGCTCAGCCGATGCCCGTGCTATTTCGCTGATGCCGCTCAAATTTCTGGATACGTCGAAAGAGGCGCAGGACCAGAAAAGCGATCATGACCGCCGCCTTGGCCTGATGGATCAGGCCCTGAGCGAAAAGCTGGCGCCGGGTCATCAGCTGAGCCGGATCACCCCCGAGGCAGTCAAAGCAGCCTGCGCCCCCGAGACCGTCGCCTGCCTGGTCGATCTGGCCGGTGAAAATGGTGCGGATACTGCCATTTTCGTTGTGGTCCACAAAACCAGCACGTTGATTATGCAGGTTTTCACCCAAGTGGTTGATCTTAAAAGCCAGACCGTGATTTACGATCGCGATGTCAGCTTTCGTGGCGACACCGATGAATCCTGGACCAAAGCCGCGACCTTTTTAGGGCGGGAAATCGACAAGGCGCTTGGCAGCGGCAACTAGGCGATCCGTCAAAAAAAGGGGCGACCTAGGCCGCCCGCATTTCATCAATTACTTGGAAATCGTCGCGATAACTTCCGTTTGGCCGCGACGTTAGTCGTTCTCGCCTACCGCTTTCCAGATGATCGCGCCGATGACTGCGCCCAAAATCGGGGCCACCCAGAACAGCCACAATTGCTGAATCGCCGGACCGCCTGCAAACAGCGCCTGACTGGTCGAACGCGCCGGGTTGACCGAGGTATTCGTCACCGGGATCGAGATCAGGTGGATCAGCGTCAGTGCAAGACCAATGGCCAGCGGCGCAAAGCCGACAGGCGCACGGCCATGGGTCGTTCCCAGAATGACGATCAGAAAGAATGCGGTCAAAATGACCTCGATCACCAGCGCCGACATCATGGAATAGCCACCGGGCGATTGCGCGCCATAGCCATTCGATGCAAACCCGCCAATCTCGAAACCGGATTTACCCGATGCGATAAGGTAAAGTGCGGCAGCGGCAAGAACGGCGCCGATCAGCTGCGCCACGATATAGGGCAACAACTTTGCGGCGGGGAAACGACCTGCAACCGTCAGACCGACCGAAACCGCCGGGTTGAAATGGCCACCCGAGATGCCGCCAACGGCATAGGCCATCGTCACGACCGTCAGACCAAAGGCCAGCGCAACGCCAGCAAAACCGATGCCCAACCCCGGAAAACCAGCAGCAAGAATGGCGCTGCCACATCCCCCAAAGACCAGCCAGAACGTACCGAGCAACTCGGCACCCAATTGTTTCTGCATTTTGTCATCCACTGCTGATAAGATGAAAACCGGCCTGCCGACTCTGGCAAGCCCATCCATTCTACGTGAATTTATTAGACAAAACTATTTAATAACCCATTGAGATCGGGAGGGAATTCACTGTTTTTGCAAGGTGTCACTTTCTTGCCCGGAATGTCCCAAGGCTAGCTCAGCTTCGGGGTGCTCGGCTGCGCTGTCGCCGTCATGATCCATCTCTAATCGCTTTTGCGCCCGCGCGCCCAATTCGCGCAGCATCTCGGCTTGGCGAATGACATTGCCAGAGCCGCGGCTAAGGCGGTCGATGGCGGTTGCGTGGCTTTTCTGGGCGCGGTCCAGATGCGCGCCGACATCCTCGATCGCGGCGACAAAGCCATGCAACTTGTCGTACAACTGCCCTGCTCGCGCCGCGATTTGCATGGCGTTTGATTCACGTCTCTCGACGGTCCAGATGTGATCGACCGTGCGCAAGGTCAGCATCAAAGTCGTCGGCGTGGTCAACCCGACCCGACGTTCCATCGCGAAGCTGGCAAGCTCGGGGTCATAGCGCAATGCCTCTGAAAAAGCGCCCTCGATTGGAATAAACATCAGGACGTAATCTACAGATCCCTGGTCAAGCCTTTGATATCCCTTGCCAGACAGGCCTGTAATATGGGCACGCAGCGCAGCGACGTGACGCTTGATTGCGCCGTCTGCATGCAGCGGATCATCGCTATTAACCGCCTCTTCATAGGCGCTGAGCGAGACCTTGCTATCAATTACCAAGACCTTTTTCTGGGGAAGTTTGACCACGACATCAGGACGCCAACGCCGCCCTTCTTCGTCCTGGCGGCTGTCTTGGGTCAGATAGTGAATTCCCTTTTCAAGGCCGGATTCTTCAAGCAGCCGCTCAAGGATCATCTCGCCCCAAGCCCCCTGCTTTTGGCGATCCCCCTTCAGCGCACGGGTCAGCGCCACCGCCTCTCGCGAGATCGCCTCCGAGCGTTTGTGCAACATCTCGATCTGTTCGCGCAAACGCGCACCATCCTCATCACTTTGCTTGTTGCGGGTCTGCACCTCGGTTTGAAAGCGGTGAACCTGGTCGCGAAATGGGTTCAACAAGGCCGTCAATTGCTCGTTTTGACGCTTGTTCAGATCCTCGCTTTGACGTCTTAAAGATTCGTCCGACATAATCTTGAAATTATTGGACATTTCTTCGCGCAATTCGCGCAGGGTTGCGACGTCGCGTTCAGCGGATTCGCGGTCCTTATCCGCAGCCAGACGGGTTTCAGCCAGCATGCGCTGCAAGGTGCCCTCTTGCTGGCGGGCCGCGTGCAGCGCGTCGCGAAGCTGGTCACATTCCTCCACCACCTCGCGCAGACGCATCGCTTGGGCGTCATGGCCACTTTCCAGCCGCCCCAGTCGCAGCTCGGCTTGATGCTGCGCTGACTGGGCCGCGCTGCGCTGCGCATCAAGCGCGCTATTGGATTGCCGCGCCCCTTCCAGATCGACCTCAAGATAAGAAATCAGCTCGGATGCCGCAGCTGCGCGGACCGCAGCCCGGCGCCATAAAAACGCCAAAATCACCAGCGCGATCATCACTGAAACAAGCAAAATCTGCAGCCGATCACTATCGTGGAACCATGCAGAAAAGGTCGTGGAATGGGTCGGATTCATGTGGTATCGCCTGATAAGGTGGCTACACTGTTCACTTTTTGTGCCAAGCCTTCAAGCCTTGGCTTTTGGATTTTGGGCACTGTCCGGCATCTTGGTCCGGGACTGGTGAATTATCCGTTGAGAGGAAAAGAGATGACGAAAACCGTTGCGGTGATTGTCGGTTCGCTTCGCAAAGATGCGATCAACCTGAAGCTTGCTCAGGCGCTGGAAAAGCTGGCGGCGGGCAAGTTGGTGTTCAAATATGTCGAAATCGGCGATCTGCCGCTATACAACGACGACCTTTGGGCCGAGCCCCCGGCCTCGGTTCTGCGTCTGAAAAACGACATCAACGAGGCCGATGCCGTGCTGATGCTGACGCCAGAATATAACCGCAGCTATGCCGGCATTTTGAAAAACGCAATGGATTGGGGTTCGCGCCCCTATGGCCAGGGCTGCTGGAAAAACAAGCCTGTCGCCGTGACTGGCGCATCCCCGGGCGCGATTGGCGCGGCTGTTGGTCAGGCGCGTCTGCGTAACGATCTGGTTAGCCTTGGAATGATCGTCATGCCCGCCCCCGAAGCCTATATTCAGTGGAAGCCCGAGGCCTATGGCGCCGATGGTTCGGTAACTGACGAAAGCACGCGTGCCTTCCTGCAAAGCTTCGTCGATCATTTGGCCGATTTCACCAATCGCCTTAGCTGATCCGAAAGGCCGGTTCTGACCGGCCTAAACTCCTGCTTCGGCCCGCAATGTGTTTGCCCTTAGACGGGGGCTCACTTGCGGGCCGATCACCACGCAGGATTGCACGCCTGCGCCTGCATCGCCCCGCCCAGTTGGACAGGCTTCAATCGCCGCTTGGCGCTGGCGTCGGCAGCACATCATCCGCTTTACTCGTGGCAGTTCCATCTGCACCGTCGCCGCCGACCCCTTCCTTGGGCGTAGCGCTTGGCGCGTCTTGCTTTGCCTTTGCCTTTTCGGCCCGCGCCGCCTCCATGGCAGCGCGGTCAGCGGCCTGACGGCTTTTGCTTTGGATCGCATGTTCGCCACGTGACGAGCGGCCACCATTGGGCCAAACCGTGCTTTGGCCCGCTGAACCTGCCTTTGGGCCAGCGGCAGGCGCTGGAGGCGTTTGTGGCGCCTTATTGCCCCCTTCGGCCCTTAATGAATGCGCGCTAAACCCGCTTACGCATAGGGCTGCGGCGGTCGCAATTGCTACAGATCGCATGAAGTGACGTGTCATTCCCACCCTTTCATGTGATGCCAGTACAGTCCTGGCTGTTGGTTCAAATGAAAAGCCAACCCGCAAGACGGCTGTGGGTTTCCCAAGGCTTGGCCAAGGTCGGGACTGCTCGCGCTGAAAACAACAAAAAATGCCGACAGATCAAATCCATCGGCATCTTTTTAATTTTCTGACTTGGGATCGCTTACTGGTCGAGGAAGGACCGCAATTTGCGCGAGCGCGACGGATGCTTCAGCTTGCGCAGCGCCTTTGCCTCGATCTGACGGATCCGTTCGCGCGTCACCGAGAACTGCTGGCCAACCTCTTCCAGCGTGTGATCGGTGTTCATGCCGATGCCGAAACGCATCCGCAAGACACGCTCTTCACGCGGGGTCAGCGAGGCCAGAACGCGGGTCGTGGTTTCCTTCAGGTTTTCCTGAATAGCGGATTCCAGCGGCAGAACCGCGTTCTTGTCCTCGATGAAATCGCCAAGCTGGCTGTCTTCCTCGTCCCCGATCGGGGTTTCAAGGCTGATCGGCTCTTTGGCGATTTTCATCACCTTGCGAACCTTTTCCAGCGGCATTTGCAGCTTTTCGGCCAATTCTTCCGGCGTCGGCTCGCGGCCGATTTCGTGAAGCATCTGACGGCCGGTCCGGACCAGCTTGTTGATCGTCTCGATCATATGGACCGGAATACGGATCGTGCGGGCCTGATCCGCGATCGAGCGCGTGATCGCCTGACGGATCCACCAAGTCGCATAGGTCGAGAACTTATAGCCCCGGCGATACTCGAACTTATCGACGGCCTTCATCAGGCCGATGTTGCCTTCCTGAATAAGATCAAGGAACTGCAAGCCACGGTTCGTGTATTTCTTGGCGATCGAGATCACCAGACGCAGGTTCGCCTCGACCATCTCTTTCTTGGCCTGACGGGCTTCTTTCTCGCCGCGCTGGACCTGGTTCACGATGCGGCGGAATTCTTCGATGTCGACGCCGACGTGCTGACCCACCATTGCCATCTCGCCGCGCAGGTTTTCGACCTGGGTGCGGGATTTATCAAACAACGCCTGCCAGCCACGTGCCGGATTGGCCGCCATGCGGTCAACCCAGGTCGGGTCCAGCTCAGAGCCGCGATAGGCTTTGATGAATTCCTGACGATTGATGCGCGCGGCATCAGCCAGTTTCACCACGCCCGAATCGATGGTCAGGATACGGCGGTTGATGCCGTAGATCTGATCGACCAGCGCTTCGATACGGTTGTTGTGCAGGTGAAGCTCATTGACCAGCGCAACGATCTCGCTGCGCTTACGCTGATATTCCTGCTCTTGCGCGTTGGAAAAGCTGCTGTCCTCGTTCAGGGTCGCCGACATGCGGCTGTCCTGCATATGGGCCAGCTCTTCATAGCCATGTGCGATCAGCTCAAGCGTTTCAAGAACCTTGGGCTTAAGGCTGGCTTCCATCGCGGCAAGCGACAGGTTCTGGCCGTCTTCATCCTCTTCGTCGTCATCGCGACGCATCGGATTGCCGTCGGCATCATATTCTTCTTCGCTGCCAGCGGACGCGCGCGGCACCGCAGCAGGAGCCTCACCGGCGGTCAGAACCTGTTCTTCGGCATCCTCGTCCATGGCGCGGCCAAAGGTCGCCTCCAGGTCGATGACGTCACGCAGAAGAATGTCTTCGTCCAAAAGTTCTTCGCGCCACATGGTAATGGCTTTGAAGGTCAGCGGGCTTTCGCACAGCCCGGCGATCATCGTGTTGCGACCAGCCTCGATCCGCTTGGCGATGGCGATCTCGCCCTCGCGCGACAGCAGTTCGACCGAGCCCATCTCGCGCAGATACATCCGCACCGGGTCATCGGTCCGGTCCAGCTTTTCCGTTTCAGTTGTGGCGACAGCCACCTCACGCGATGACGGATCGGTGGTGACCAATGCGCCGCCGCTGGCGGTATCGGCTTCTTCGGCATCTTCATCGGTGTCGACGACGCGAATGTCCATTTCGGACAGCATCGACATGACATCCTCGATCTGATCGGAAGAAACCTGATCCGGAGGCATCACGGCATTGAGCTGGTCATAGGTGATAAACCCGCGCTCGCGCCCTTCTGCGATCATACGTTTGACGGCCGCCTGGCTCATATCAAGCGAATGATCATCGTCCTTGGTATCGGGCTTTTGGTCTTCGTCGTCTTTGGCGGCCATGCTCGCTCCTTGAAGGCGGTGATTCGCGGCGTTGGCGAATCGGATCGGCAACTCATCGGTTCTAACCAATATCCGGGGAAATTCAAAGGCCCGGACCGGCATTGAACCGCAGTGATTCGGTGAGTGATTCGGAGGGTGATTCGGCAGATGGCCAGAACCCTGCGTTACGCGTTATTTTGGTGGCTTGCGCCAGATCTTATTCTCGAGCGCAGATTTTAGAAAAGCCCGTTGTGCATCGCTATTTTCCCCCAGATCGCCCAGATCGCTCATTGCCGGATGGTCGGCTTTTTGGCGCAGTCGCGCAGATTGCGTCACCCGCCAGGTCAGCCCCTCATCCGCCAATCCCTGAATTTCAGCCTCGGCCCGTGCAATTTCAAGCCGGGCTGCGCGGCGTGCCTCGATTCGGTCCAGTGCATTTGCAAGAATATCTGACGCGGCATCGCTGTCCTGAGGTCTGGAAATCACCGGGGCAGCTTTGACATGGGCCTCGGCAAGGATGCTTTCAAGGGCTTGCGCCCCCTGCCCCGACCGCGTGCCCGACAGAAGATCATGGATCAAGGCCGCGCGACCAGGATCTTCGGGCATCAGCCGCTCGAGGCGCGCCTCGACCGCCGGGACCAGCGTCGGATGGGTGGCGCAAATCGCCAGAACCATCGCCTCGATCATCTGTTCGGCCAGCTTTTCGGAAACCTCGGGCGCCGAAAGACGCGAGGCGCGGGTGGGGGCTGCGGGCGGTGCCTCAAAGACCGGCTTGCCACGCTTTCCGCCCTCGGTGTGCGCCTGACGGCGCGGCTGCCAATTGGCATTTTGCCCCTGGGCTGCACCCTCGCGTCGCCCGGAAAAGAGCTGCCATTTCATTTGCTTGAAGATCGAGGTGTAATAGTCGCGCGTGGTCGGATCCGCGATGCGGGCCACGGCATCAGCCAAAGCCTTGTCCAATGCAGCCCGCCGTTCGGGGCTGTCGTAAACCTTACCCTCGGTCTCGCGCTGCCACAGCAAATCAACCAGCGGGCGCGCGGCATCCAGCGCAGCCGACATGGCTGCCGGCCCCTGCTTGCGGATCAGATCATCCGGGTCCTGCCCCTCTGGCAGGATGGCAAAGCGCAAGGCCTGTCCGGGTCCGGTCATCGGCAAAGACAGATCAATCAGGCGCAAAGCCGCGCGAATACCCGCGCTGTCACCGTCCAGCGCGATCACCGGCTCGGGCGAGACGCGCCACATCAATTGCAGCTGCTCTTCGGTAATGGCAGTCCCAAGAGGGGCCACCGCCCCTTCGAAGCCCGCCTTCACCAAAGCGATCACATCCATATAGCCCTCGGCCACGATCAGGGGCTGGCCCTTGCTGACGGCGGTGCGCGCAGGGCCAAGGTTATACAGATTGCGCCCCTTGTCGAATAAGGGTGTCTCGGGACTGTTAAGGTATTTCGCACGGGCATTGGGGTCCATCGCGCGGCCACCAAAGGCGATACAGCGCCCGCGCGCGTCCCGGATCGGAAAGATGATCCTGCCGCGAAACCGATCAAAGGGTGCCCCGCCATCGTCAGGCTTGGCCGAGAGGCCCGCCTCGATCACCAGCGCCTCATCAATGCCTTTGTTGCGCAAAGCGTTCAGCAAAGCATGGCGTTGGTCTGGGGCATAGCCAATGCCAAAGCGTTCGCGATCAGCCTCGGTCAGGCCACGACGATCCAGATAATCGCGCGCATCTTGGGCCATTCCGGTTTGCAGCTGCAAACGGAACCAGCGCACGGCCTCTTCCATGACCTCGACCAATTTGGTGCGACGGTCGGTGCGTTGGGCCTGAACCGGATCGCGAGCGGGCATGGGTAGCCCGGCCTCGCCCGCCAAAACCTCGACCGCCTCAAGAAAGCCCATGCCATCCGCTTCTTGCATAAAGCGCAAAGCATCGCCTTTGGCGTGGCAGCCAAAGCAATAATAGAAGCCCTTTTGGTCATCGACGTGAAAGGACGCGGATTTCTCGCTATGGAAGGGGCAAGGCGCCCACCAATCGCCCTTGGCCTGGTTCGAGCGGCGCAGATCCCATTGAACCTTACGCCCGATGATGCGGGACAAGGGCACGCGGGCGCGAATCTCGTCTAGGAATTGTGGGGACAGGCTCATGGAAGGAATAATGTCACGGTTGGATGAGAATGAAAGAGGCAGGACAGGCTGCGGCGATGCAAACCGTACCGGTCACGCGCCGACAGCACCTCGCGCCAGATCGCAATAGATCCGGGCCAGATGCTCGCGGTCGATCCGACCACCATCGCGATACCAGTTGGCTACACCTGTCAACATAGCGATCAACGCCAAAGTTGCCAGACGTGTATCGGAAATTGTCATGACGCCCGCCGCATGACCGTCGCGCAAGATCAACTCCAGCTGATCCTCATAGCGGTGACGCAGAGCGGAAATCGCCTGGAAATTCTCTGCCGAAAGGTTGCGCAGCTCCATATAGGACAGGAAAACCAGCTCTTGATGTTCTAGCGTCGTGGCAATGTGGCCGCGCACGAATAAATCCAGTCGCGCCAGCGGGTCCAGATCCACAGGATCGTGCCAGCGCGTCAGCACCTCATCCATGTGACCGCGCAGCAAATCCGCCAGCAAACTTTGTTTGTCCGGCGTATAGCTGTAGATCGTACCGACCTGCACCCCAACCGCCGCCGCGATCTGGCGCATCGAGACGGCCGCATAACCGTGACGCGCGAACAGGCGTGCCGCGGCCTCTCGTACCAAAGGCCCGGTTATTTCTGCGCGCGATCCATAAGTTCTGGCCATGCCACGGTTCTAAGACGGCGCGGCTGGCG
Source organism: Paracoccus sp. (in: a-proteobacteria) (assembly GCF_032007265.1). Classification (GTDB taxonomy): domain Bacteria; phylum Pseudomonadota; class Alphaproteobacteria; order Rhodobacterales; family Rhodobacteraceae; genus Paracoccus. Next base: position 63,724 of record NZ_DALZMB010000009.1, read on the forward strand.
AAGAAAGCCCCCACGCCGCCGGGCAACGCAGAGCCGATTGCGCCGCCCCTCATTCTTGGCAGCACGTCTTTGCGGCCTTGTCGAGAGGCCCCGCCCAGCCCTATTCTGCGGCAAATCATCAGAGAGGCGGCATGGCACGTCAGAATTCTTCCCGCTTTCACGGCCTGCAATCTGCCTGGCGGTGCCGCGCGGTGCCGATCGCTTGTCGGGTCGTGGTGCTGTCCCAGCTTGGCCTTGCCGCGATCACCTTGACCGCCTGCGGCGATTATGCCGCCGATTACCCGCAACTTGCCCCAACTGATCAGCTGCTGGCCCCGCCCAAGATCCCTGCCCATGCGGCTGATGCGGCCTCATCGCCCGATGCGGTGGACCGCGCGCTGCACAGTGATCATGCCAGCGTTGTCGCCCGCGCCGACCGGGCCTTGCGGCAAGGTGCCGGCTCTGGGGATCTGGCAGAACGCGCGACTGCGCTGCGCGCTCGCGCGGCCAGCCTGAGCAAGACCCAGATCGATGGTGAGGACGGCGCCCTTGCGCCCACGCAACCGCCCGAAACGCCGGGCCTGACTGATGGCGCCAGCACGCCCGATGGGCAGCCCGCCCCTTCGACGCAGCAGACGGCACCTGCGACTTCGGTTTGCCCGAGCGAAAATCGTGATTGCGCCGGACCTTCAAACCCTTAACACAGCCGCGACGACTTTCGGAAAGGAATTCCCATGCCGGTCATCACCTGCATTGACGATCTCAAGGCCCTGCACCGCCGCCGGGCGCCGCGCATGTTCTATGATTACGCCGAGAGCGGCAGCTATACGGAACAAACATTTCGCGAAAATACCGAGGACTTTCAGAAAATCCGTTTCCGCCAGCGCGTGGCCGTCGATATGTCGGGGCGCAATACCGCCAGCACCATGCTGGGCGAGAAAGTCACCATGCCGGTTGGCCTTGCCCCGGTCGGCTCGACGGGCATGC
>NZ_DALZMB010000010.1:0-29222 GCF_032007265.1 Paracoccus sp. (in: a-proteobacteria)
CGTGATGAAGGCCGTGGGCGTGGCCGGTCCCGAGGATCTGGATCAGCTGTGGGATTATGGCTTGGTTGCCGACCTGTTGCTGGTCGATGCCAAGCCCGCCCCTGACGCCGATCTGCCGGGCGGCAACGGTCTTGCCTTTGATTGGCGGTTGCTGGTGGGGCGGCGCTGGCTGAAACCCTGGCTTTTGGCCGGGGGGCTGACGCCCGAGAATGTTGCTCAGGCCATTAGGCTGACCGGGGCGCAGGGGGTTGATGTCTCCTCGGGGGTCGAGGCCGCGCCCGGCGTCAAGGATCATGCCAAAATCCGCGCCTTTGTACGGGCGGCCAATCCCCAATGAGCAGTGTGATCTGGCGCGACGCGGTGGCGGATGATGTCGCCGCGGTCGTGGCACTTTTGCGCGACGATGCTTTGGGGCAGGGGCGCGAGCTGGGCGATTTGGCGCGCTATCTTGCGGCATTCGAGGCAATGGAACGTGAGGGGGCGAACCATCTGATCGTTGCCGATCGCGGTGGTGAAATTCTTGCCTGTTATCAGATCACCTTTATTTCCGGCCTGTCGCTGAATGCCAGCCGCCGCGCCCAGATCGAGGGGGTGCGGGTGGCGCAAGATCTGCGCGGGCAGGGCATCGGTGCTTTGCTGGTTGAAGATGCCCAAACGCGGGCAAAGGCTGCGGGATGCAGCGTTTTGCAGTTCACCTCCAACAAAAGCCGTAGTGATGCGCATCGTTTCTATCAGCGCCTTGGCTTTACCCCTTCCCATATCGGATATAAGAAATCTCTTTAGGTTTGCGCGATGCGGCGCGCCGGAAATTCAAGACAGGATAGCGCTATGGCGGATGATCTCGCGAACAGCTTCATGACCGGACCCGATGAACAGGGTCGTTTCGGCATTTTCGGCGGGCGCTTTGTCAGCGAAACCCTGATGCCGCTGATCCTTGACCTCGAACAGGAATATGAGCGCGCCAAGACCGATCCCGCCTTCAAATCCGAGATGGATGATTTGTGGGAGCATTACGTCGGTCGTCCCTCGCCGCTGTATTTCGCACCTCGTCTGACTGAACATCTGGGCGGCGCGAAAATCTATCTTAAGCGCGAAGAGCTGAACCATACCGGCAGCCACAAGATCAACAACGTGCTTGGCCAGATCCTGCTGGCGCGTCGTATGGGCAAGACCCGGATCATCGCTGAAACCGGTGCGGGTCAGCATGGCGTGGCCACTGCAACCGTCTGTGCGCGCTTTGGTCTGAAATGCATCGTCTATATGGGCGCAACCGATGTCGAGCGTCAGGCCCCCAACGTGTTCCGCATGCGTCTGCTGGGCGCCGAGGTCGTACCGGTCACCTCTGGGCGCGGCACCTTGAAGGATGCGATGAACGATGCGCTGCGTGACTGGGTCACCAACGTGCGCGATACCTTCTATTGCATCGGTACGGTTGCTGGTCCGCATCCCTATCCGGCGATGGTTCGCGACTTCCAGTCGATCATCGGTCGCGAGACGAAATCTCAGCTGATGGCGCAAGAGGGCCGTTTGCCTGACAGCGTGGTCGCAGCCATTGGCGGCGGCTCGAATGCGATGGGGCTGTTCCATCCCTTCCTTGACGACCGCTCGGTGCGCATTATCGGCGTCGAGGCGGGTGGCAAGGGCGTCGATGAACGCATGGAGCATTGCGCCAGCCTGTCGGGCGGCCGCCCCGGCGTGCTGCACGGCAACCGCACCTATCTGCTTCAGGATGCCGAGGGGCAGATCCTGGAAGGGCATTCGATCTCGGCTGGTCTGGACTATCCTGGTATCGGTCCTGAACATGCCTGGCTCAAGGAGCAGGGCCGTGCGGAATATGTCAGCGCAACCGATACCGAAGCATTGGGTGCATTCCAGCTGCTTTGCGAGACCGAGGGCATCATCCCCGCTCTCGAGCCCTGCCATGCGCTTGGCTATGTTCAGAAATTGGCACCGACCTTGCCCAAGGATCACCTGATGGTGGTCAATCTCTCGGGGCGTGGAGACAAGGATATCTTCACCGTCGCCAAGCATATGGGCGTCGAAATCACCGCCTGACCTTGCTCTGCCGCGCTCGGCGCGGCAGATCACGACTGTGTGAGGGGGGAAACTGCATGCTTTCTTGTGTGTTGGATGGGTATCTCATGCAAATGGAGCAAGCCATGCTGAAGAACCCCCTTACCCTCGCTGCCACGGTTGCCAAAGTAGGTGTTATTTCTGCGCTACTGGCGGGGGCGGCCTTTGCACAAACGACCACTGTCACCGAAACCACCGTACCAGCTGATGCGGTACCGCTGTCCGCCCAGGGACTAAGCGATGTTCAGGTCAAGGATTTCCTGACGGCCAAGGGCCTGACTGACATCAACGTCTCGCGCGCTGATGGCAAAATCAAGGCGACTGGCAGCAAGGAAGGCAAGTCGATCGAACTGATTTATAACGAAGCTGACGGCAAGCTGATCACCGTAGATGGCAATTCCGGTGAAGGCGGCGCCTATGTCGACTTCATGAACCTTGGCGCTCCTTCGGGGAACTGATCCTTTTGCACCTCGGCATATTTCAAGCAGGCCGGCGCAACAGCGCCGGCTTTTTCGTTGGCATCCAGCCTAAGCTCGGCGCAAAGCGCGCAGCGCCTGCGCTGTAAGTTCTCAGATAATTCGCGCCCGTTCACACTGATTTTCAACACCCGTAGGCATTCGAATGCTGCAGGCGCTTCGAGCCCTCATCTGCCGTATGACTGACAGAAGATTAGCCCCGAACTTAGCGTTCATTCCACGCTCAGCAATCTTCGACAGGCTCAGTGAGATCACTTGCATCATCCCGCGGCGCAGTCCTTGCCTCAGTCCGGGTTTATACCTTCGGTTTTCCTGGTTTCGCATGAAAGGTTACTTAGCAGGATGTCGCGGATTGGGCTGACATGCCTGTTGCGCAGCGTCACAGCCTCGAAAAGTTCGGGCCCGTCATTGGCAACCATGGCCAGCGCCTCAGCGATCAAATCGTAGCTCGGTGTGCGGATCTTCGGACGCGGTCCGATTGAGGCGACCGCCCGCGCCAGCAGGTGCGTTAGCCCCTGCGTCATTGCGGCCTGACGATCATGCTCCTCTGGGGTGGTGATAAAAACATTAAAGCGCATCAGTCGCAGGAATGCCACGAGGGCCCGCCACTTTTCGCCTCTGATAGGGCAAAGCACGATCTGACAACCCGACAGCCCATTTCGTGCGGCCTTCGGCCCGAACATCGGGTGACTTGCAAGTATTTCCACATATTCCGGAACGGATTTCATCATCAGGTGGACGGGTTCTTCCTTGATCGAGCAGACATCAACCACGAGCTGTCCAGGGCGAAGCTGAGGCGAAATCTCTCGCAGACACTCACCCAGTTTTTGCACCGGGACAGCCAGAATTACGATGTCGGCTGACACGTCTACGACATCGGTGGTTTGTAGTCCGAGCTTTTCAGCCTCCTGCAATGCCTCATCGGATCTATCGCAGACCGAGACAGGCGCATGGGCCGAGAGCAATTCCGCCAAGAGACGCCCGAACGAACCGAAGCCAATGATGGCGATTGATGGGGGAGTGGGAAACATAAACCTGATCCAGTCAATACGGGCCAGAGGTTCATGTGAAAGATGAAGGACCGCTGGCAGGAAGCAGCGGCAAACACAAGATGCTCCGCTACCTAAGGCAGCGGGTAATACGACGCAGAAAAGAGGCGGACGCTTGATGTCATGGGGTACTCACTAGGCTGCTTTCGATATGCCGTCAATGTTCGCTTCCTCTCGCAGAGCAGTCCGCGCTCGCTTGGCCCGGTGCCGCTGGCGGGTGCAAGCCGTCAGGACCGACGCTTGGAGCCCATAGCTTCGGGTCGCAGCCTGATGACAAGTTGCCCCAATCAGGTTCCTGCGGTCCCAATGCCAGTGAGCGGCTTTGCCTGTCTTGCCTCGCGTCACCACTCAGAATGACCGCCCCCTATAGCAAGGGACGAAGCGCCATCTCTGCCCCAAGCAGCAGCAAAAATCCGAGAAACAACCGTCGAAACGTCACAAATGAGATGCGGTTGCGGAGCTTCTGTCCCGCCCACATGCCGATCAGCGCTGGCATAAGCGCCACCAGCGACAGCCCTATGATGCCTACGGAAAATGCCCCATGCGCACCAAGGGCGAGGGCGAGTGCCACCGTCGACACCGTGAACGACAGCCCGAGCGCCTGAACCAGATCATCCTTCGACAGGCCAAGCGATTGCAGATAGGGCACGGCAGGGATGACAAAGACGCCGGTCGCACCGCTGACCAGACCGGTTATTGCACCGATAATCGGCGACAGCACGGGTTCCATCCGCGATGGAACCGAGAGCTGCCGCGCAAACAGGCTGTATCCGGCATAGATCACCAGAGCTGCTCCCAGAAGCGACCGCGCCACGTCCGCATCTCCGCCAGCAAGCCATGCTGCCCCCGGCACGGTGCCCGCGCAGATTGCTAGCATCATCGGCCAGAACCGCCGCAGAACAGGACGCAACGCTGGCCCTGCCAGCAGCTGCCATAGATTGGTGACGAAGGACGGCACGATCAGCAGGCTCGCCGCATGGAGAGGCGACAAAAGAGCGCCCAGAACCCCCATGGCCACCGTTGGCAGCCCCATGCCGGTCACGCCCTTGACGGCGCCGGCTGCAAAGAAGGTCACGAGGATCAGCACGAGGGCCGGAAAAGATATATCGCTCATTGCACAGCTGTCCGAATCTTGCCCCCGTCGGACCACTCCTCTGTCGCCCGCCGCGCCAGATCCTCCTGATCGCAGATCAACACGAGCTGGTTGTGATGATCAGAATATTGCACAAGGATGTCGACCCCAGCCACCGCGAGCGCACGAGAGATCGCGCCAAGCTGGCCCGGAGTGCCTTGTTTTAACCTGCGGATGATCGGTGTGCGGATCGCCGCGACCGTGATCCCGGCATTGCGCGCGGCATGGGCTGCGGCCTCGCCATCACGGAACAGGAAATGTGCGATGGCCCGGTCCCCGGCGCCGAAAACCCCGCCACCTTCGAACGGGACCCCGGCGCGTCCCATTGCCTCGCCAAGTTCTGCCAGCGCACCGGGACGGTTTTCCAGATGAAACTCAAGGTCAAACATGATCGGAGGTATCTTTGTGGATCGCGCGGCTGTCGGTCGGAGCCTCAGTGCGGGCGGTCATGCTGTAGTCCCTCGTTACCGCAGCGATACGCAGATGGTAATCGGCAAAAACATGATCGCGGCCAGCGGCCTGCACGCGCCGATGTTCCGGCAGATTGCGCCATGCTGAGACCGCCGCCTCGTCGCGCCAAAAGGACAGCGACAGAACCTTGCCGGGATTTGTCAGGCTCTGGAACCGTTCGATAGAGATAAAACCATCGAGATCCGCCAGCAGCGGGCGCAGTTCAGCCGCCAGATCGAGATATTCGGCATGCGCCCCTCCGGGAACCCAAGCCTCGAAGATGACCGCGATCATGCGCGCTCTCCATGCGGGGCCGAGGCCAGTTTGACAAACAGGCGGCTTTCACGGCGGATAAAGCCCTCGCGTTTGGCGAATTCATAGTTCTCGCGTCCCAGCGGGTCTGCCGCCAATCTTGCGCGATAGGCCTCGTATTCTGCCAATGAGGGCAACGAATAAATGCCATAGGCTGTCGAGGTCGATCCTTCATGCGGGGCGAAATAGCCGATCAGATCGGCGCCGCAGCGCGGGCTGCATTCACCCCAGTTGCGGGCGTATTGCGCGAAGAGTTCGCGCCGGTTCGGGTCGATGTCATAGGTGATGACGCAGGTAATCATGGGCTTGGCCTTTCTTGCTGACGCCAGACCTACCCGATTGGCGGCAGCGAATGGTTCGATTAGGATCGAACCATGAGAGAAGGTCCTGATATCGCCCGTGTTGCCGCCCTTGTGGCTGATCCTGCGCGCTGCGCGATGCTGATTGCGTTGATGGATGGACGCGCCCTGACCGCGACCGAACTTTCGGGCCTTGGTGGTATCACCAAGCAAACCGCCAGCTCTCACCTTGCTAAATTGGTGGATGGAGAGGTGCTGGTGGTCGAGGCGCAGGGGAGGCACCGCTACTTCCGCTTAGCGGGCCCTCATGTTGCCAGTCTGCTTGAGGCGCTGATGGTGTTTTCCAGCGATGCTGCACCCCCGATGCGAACCGGCCCGCGTGATCCGGCCCTGCGCAAGGCTCGCATCTGCTATGATCATCTGGCCGGAGAGATGGGCGTCCGGCTTTTCGAGCAGATGCTGGCGGGTGAATGGTTGGCGGATGATCTCAACGTGACCAATTACGGCAGGGATAAGCTGGCTGAAATTGGTCTGGATATCGAGGCCCTTCCGCTAAGCAATCGCCCCCTGTGCCGTGCCTGCCTCGACTGGAGCCAGCGACGACAGCATCTGGCCGGGCGGCTAGGTAAGGCCATATTGGACCATCTGATTGCCAGATCATGGGCGCGGCGATTGCCCGCCTCCCGCATCATCAGTTTCACCGCGGAGGGAGAGCGGAGCTTTGAAGGTTGGCTGCGCTGACCGGCAGCTTTTCCCGCATGGCAGCCGCCGCAGCTTGGCCCAGTGCTGCTGCGGCGGCGAGCCGTAAGGACCGACGTAAGGAGCCCTTAGCGGATGTTCACAGGCCACGGAAAGCAGTGCGAAATTGCTCGTGAACCAGCTCACTTGACATATTTTCAGGGAAGACCACACGAACGCTCAGATAATCACCTGTTCGGGAACCGCAATTATAAGACCAGCTAATCAATTGGCATGGGACGGTTGCCGCAGCAGCTGCAAGATCTGTCGCAAGCCTCTCTCTGCGTGCAGGTAGCAGGCACATGGGCTCAAGAAGGGGCATCAGCCCTGTATTCCTTGGGTCCCTTGGAATCGCTTTGCGTTGCAACATCGTCGAGAGCGAGGTAGCTGCACGATCCGCAGATGGCGACGCCCGGCCCTGCTACAATCGTTTCGCCAGAAATACGCGATCGACCGCAAAAACTGCATATAACCCCATTGTCCCCCCGTCCGAGCAGAAGACGACACGCCGCCTGAACTCTTTCTCTCAGGGAGATGGGGTAATGAACCGCCCCGGGTTTGCCGAAGGCTGATTACGGTTAGTACGCGGCCCTGGCTTCAGTTTCCAGAACCGCATAGAAATTGGCCTCTGCTTCGGCTGGGGGTGTGTTCCCGATCAGCTCGAGCAGGCGGCGGCTGTTGAACCAGTCGACCCATTCCAGAGTGGCATATTCGACAGCTTCGAAGTTCTGTCACGGCCCGCGCCTATGGATAACCTCCGCCTTGAATAGACCGTTGATCGTCTCGGCGAGGGCGTGGTCATCGCTGTCACCGACGCTGCCGAGCGATGGCTCGATGCCTGCTTCTGCCAGCCACTCACTGTAGCGAATGGCCAGATATTGGGATCCTCTGTCGCTATGATGAACAAGCACCATCCCTTTGGTCGGCAGCCTGACATGGACCGCCTGTGATGGACAGTTTGTTCGAAGGCATCGAGAACGAACCCGGCATGGGCCGTGGTGCTGACCCGCCAGACGACGATTTTGCGGGCATAAGCATCGATGACGAAAGCAACGTAAGCGAAGCCCCTCCAGGTCGCGACATAAGTGAAGTCGTCGTCCATTGGGCTCGGAGCAATGATGCCAGAATGAACGACCCCACAACATATTCGGTGCAGACACCTGGAACTAGCGGTTCACCTTATCCAGTGGGCAAGGCTGCTTCTTGTCTTGGATCGTTGTCCGATGCGGACTTCCCCTGATAACGCCCTGAATGCCCATGCTCTTCATCAACCGGCCAACGGCGCAGCTGTCGCCAGACTTTGCGCATGCCATAGACCTGATAGTCTACGTCGAACACACACCGAATCTCTGGCTGCAATGCTGCGTCCCAGCGTGCCCGATCTGACAATCATGCAGGATCGGCTCTCCTGGCCAGATGATCGTAATAGGTGGACGGGCAATCGGCAGAAGGCTGCAGATCGGCTAGACCGTGTGTGCCCCGATGGGCATCGATGAAACCCACCATCACTTCGACCGGCGGTCGAGCACCTCCGGCAATGCTCGAAGCGGTGCCGCATCGCCTTCAATCATCGCAAAATACGCTGACGCCTTAGGAAGGATCTCGCTCGCCTGGCGCAGTTCCCGGTTTAACGTTCCAGCGCCTTCAGGCGATCCGACATCTCGCTGGAAACACCCGGCGCTTGCCGCGGTCGACCTCGGTCTTCTTGACCCAGTCGTTCAAGGTCTGGGGTGCACAGCCAATCTTCGCCGCGATCGACATCACCGATTGCCAGCGCCAGCTTTGCTGACCCTCATTGTCGGGAACCATCCGAACCGCTCGCGCGCGAAACTCAGGGGAACCGTAGGACCGCGAAGCGAAAACCTGTTCGTTGTCTTGCTCATGATGCTCCACATTACTCAGGAGTTGGAGCCTCCGGCTAACCCGGCGCAGGTCACGTTGTCTGTAATACACGCATCAATCTCCGGGTAAGGAAATGGGAAGAAGAGCCCAGATGTCCTAGAGTGCGAGAGCAGATCGAGCGTAGTCACTGGCAAGGCGCATTACAGCTTCGCATGACAAACTGGGCTGTGCAGTGGCGCATAAACGCGCAGCTATTTACACATATCGGCAGAACTGATGGCGTTCGTCATTGATCAATTGGGCGAGGTTGAGGACGGGGATCGCTAACCAAGATCTCACATCAGGTCAGCGCCTGACGCTGTCGACCTGAAGCAGTCTATCGCGCCGACAGCGCCGCCGTAGTTGAGGCGAAACCATCAAATGCACTGTGTCGGGCTCATTCGCAAGAGGATCAGAGCCGGCCTCGTTCCGGCTTTTTCGGGCTCCCGGCTAGGCAACCCTATATAAGCAAACAGACAAGAGCTTCGTGTCATCCGTATCGGGTGTCACTAAAAAAAATGGGAAATTTCGTTGCCAAAAGGCAAAGATTACTGATCCTTGCCATCCCGTGAAAAGAGGCAGATAGATTTTCCATTTTGATCACCAGAGTTGCCTCTCCCTCTCATTGGCGCTGGGTCAACACACTGATTATGTGTGATTAAAATAGATTGGCCATGAGTCCATCACCAATAATGCTGGTCGGTCACGCATAGAGCTGCCGGATTTTCCTTTCCGTTAAACGCTGGACATCAGAGCTTAAGTCGCTGATCAGCCCCACCTGAGTGGTCCGTTTTAAAAGTTAGTGGATCACCGGCCTTTGGTCCATCGGGACGATGGTTTCCGGCGCCGACGGGCGATAGCCCAATGCGCTGTGGGGGCATTTCTGTAGTGCTTCCTCCACTGTTCGATCAGGATCTGTGCCTCGCGGAGGCTATGGAAGACTTTCCCGTTCAGCATTTCATCGCCAAAGCGAACGTTGAAGCTCTCGCAATTGCTGTTCTCCCAAGGCGATTTGGGCTCGATGTAAGCCGTTTTCGCGCCGACGGCGCTGATCCAGTCCCGGGCAATCAGGGCGGTGAAGCGAGTCATTGAAGGCGCCATGGGTCCGAGCCTAATTGCGAGCGGCCCATTGTCGGAACGAATGAAAAGCGGGAACGCTGCGCAAGGTGAACAGGTCGGTCAGTGCATCGATTACATCTGTCGAATTCAGCTTGCGCCGGACTTTGTTCGTCAGACATTCGCGGCTGAACCATTCGAGAATGCTCAGCGTGCGGAATAATGAGACCTTTGCCACAATTGGTCCGAGGACAATGGACGAATGCCGTCATCGGCGCGGCAATGAACAAAATCATACGGCCAGACATGATCGCAGTATCCCGGCCGCAACCGGATATATGATCCGTCATTCAGCCACAGCCTTCCCTTCTTCGGTTGTTTTATAGGCACTTTCAGCTTTGTCGGGAAAACAGTCCCCCGGACTGATTTCTGATCTTCCTCAGTCCCACTGCCATAAACTCTCAATCGACCTGTCGTTCACCTGCCGCCCGGCAGCCTGCCCTCGCGGCAGCTTATGCGGCGTGGAGCGATGTTGCTGAAGCTCTTGGCAGGCGCTTGCCGCTCGGGAACGTTCGGGCTCACTGCGGACATGATCGATGCAGGCCCGTCGGCGAGCGAGGCTCAGAAGGTTCGCCGACGCAGACCTTCGCTGCCCCACGCGGCCTCACTCAGGATCGGCTTATCCAACGTCAGATCCGAAACAGCACGTCTAAGCTGCTCATTCTCCTGCTGGCGCCACTTCAGTTCTGTCAGCTGATCTAAGGCCCATTCCGCGCTCGCCGGCGGTAATAGGTTTGTTCGACAACACCGATCGGCCGGGTTGCATCAAGACGTGACGGCCCTTGCCCCACCAGAACCTCAACCTGCCGCAATTTCGACACAATCTCTTCCGGATGCGGACGCTCGTTTGCCATTCTCGATCCTCCGTGTCCTAAACATTAAGGCGGGCGACTTGATTGGGGGAGGGTCCCTTAGCGCCACTTGCAAAAGTGCAGGCAAGCCGAGCGCATATTGTGCGGCTGGCGTGCCATTCAGTTCTTGCCCATTGCATCGACCAGCATATTGGCGACCGCGCGCACGGCGGGGGCGTGTCTCAGATCAGTATGGATCACCATCCACACCGGCCGCGCCGAAGGTTGCTCGCCAGCCACCCGGACCAGTTCCTTGCAGGGTTGCGCCATTACACATGGCAGTAGCGCGACACCAAGACCTGCTCGGGCTGCGGCAAGCTGGCTGTGAAAATCCCCCGTCAGCAGGTCGAGCGGACGATCTCCGGCAAACTCCTCCAACCAGCGTTGCTGAGGCACATGGGCCAGCGTTTCATCGAAGGCGATGAAGCGCCATTGCTGCGGTGGCAACCTGGCGATGTCCGGCGTTGCATAAAGCGCAAACTCAACCGTGCCAATACGCCGGATAATGTTCTGCTTACCCTGCGGCTCTACCATCCGCACCGCCAGATCGGCCTGGCCACTGTCGAGCGAGGCGATCTGCGAGTTGGCGGAAAGCACGAGTTGCAAGTCGGGATGGTCGGCGCGCAAATCACGCAAGGCCGGGATGATGACCTCGCTGACAAGCACTGGCGGCGCGCTTAGCCGCACGCGCCCGGTCAACGTGCCCTGCGCGGCATGCGTCAGACGTTCGATCCGCTGCGCGCCTTGTTCCATGTCCCGGGCAATTCCGGCGACAGCCTTACCCTTCTCGGTCAGGGATGTGGACCGCGCCAGGCGGCGAACAAGCGTTTGTCCCAGACTCTCTTCCAGCGCACTAATCCGGCGCGATACCGTGGCATGGTTGACGCCCAAAACCCGCGCCGCGCCCGCCAGCGAGCCTTCGCGGTCCAGCACCGCAAGCACATGCAGATCATCCCAGTTCATCTGATAAATATTGCACAGATGGCGTGCAAGGTCATGCAATATTCATGAGGCCACGCATTTGCGAGAAGGGATAGGTCGAATAATAGGAGCAAGACAATGATCCCCACACTTCCGATTGGAACCGATGGTCCGAACCTACCCGCGCTTGGCCTTGGGTGCATGGGCATGTCCGAATTCTATGGCGAAAGCGACGATACTCTATCGCTTGCCGTTCTTGCCCGCGCCTATGAGTTGGGTGTGAGGATGTTCGACACAGCGGACATGTATGGGAATGGCCATAACGAAGACCTGTTGGCGCAGTTTCTCAAACAGGGCCGTCCGGACGCCCTCATCGCCACCAAATTCGGAATTCGTAAGGCGCCGGGCGAATATACGCGTACCATCGACAACAGCCCAGACTATATCCGACAGGCCTGTGATGCCTCATTAAAACGCTTGGGCGTTGAGCAGATCGGTCTCTACTACGTTCACCGCGCCGAAGCTGGGCGGCCTATCGAAGAAACCATGCAGGTGCTGGCCGATTTGGTGCAAGCGGGCAAGATCGCGCGGATTGGGCTTAGTGAAGTTTCTGCCGATACCCTGCGCCGTGCCCATCTAGTGCATTCCGTGGCGGCCGTGCAGAGCGAATATTCGCTGACCACGCGCGACATGGAGGCCGAGGTATTACCAACCTGCCGCGAATTGGGCGTCGCCTTCGTAGCCTACAGCCCATTAGGGCGCGGCCTGCTGTCAGGTGCGTTCGACCGCGACAGCCTTGCCGAGAATGACTTTCGTCGCAATATGCCCCGTTTCGGAGGCGACAATCTGGCCTCCAACACCGCGCGTCTCGATGCCCTGCGCGCCATTGCCGACGCGCGAGAGGCAACGCCATCTCAAGTGTCCCTCGCTTGGGTATTGGCCAAAGGTGTGCTGGCGATCCCCGGTACCAAGCGGCTCAGCTATCTGGAACAGAATATCGCCGCCGCCAACCTGCGCCTGTCCGCCGAGGACATCGCAAAGCTCGATCAAGCCTATGCGCCGGGCAGCTTCACCGGCGACCGCTATACCGCCGAGGGTATGAAAGGGGTGAATGTATGAGCGCCAATACCATGCCTCGCGCACAGCAAACCCGCATGATCGGAGATCACGCGATGAAACGGATGACGGGTCAGATGCAGGAAGCCATCCTAGCGTCTGTCGGCGCGCATTCCCCAGTGTTAGCAGAGAGTCTGGTGGCTCATGCCTTTGGCAAGATCATCGGCCAGACTTCGCTCGGCTATGGAGAACGCGAACTTGAAACCATCGCCATGCTCGGGGCCATAGGGGGATGCGAGACCCAGTTGCGAACCCATCTGGCCTTTGCGCTGGATTGTGGCCTTGCGCCTGAGGAAATCATTGCCAGCGTCGAGCAGGTCTCTGTCTATGCAGGTTATCCACGCGCGCTGACCATGCTGCGCATCGCGCGCGAAGCGATGCAGGAAAAAGGTGAGAAATTACTGGTCGCGAAGGTGTTTCCCTTAAGCGATCACGACACATGCCTGTTTGATAGCGGTGGCGAAAAACCAGCCATGATTTTGCTCCACGCCCTTGGCCTTGATTGGCGAATGTGGTCGCGTGTCATTCCGCTTCTGGTGCCGCATTTCCGCGTTATCGTCTATGATCTGCGTGGGTTTGGCCGAGCGGCGTTTGCACCGCAGGTCGGCGACCTGAGCCATTATGCGCAGGATGTGGCGGACCTGATGGATCGTCTGGCATTGGCCTCTGCCCATATCGTCGGTCTGTCGCTTGGTGGATCGATTGCATTGGAATTTGCGTTGCATCAGCCCGACCGCGTCAAGGACCTGACCGTGATTGCAGCCACTGCATGGTCATTGCCCGCTTTCGAGCAACGCGCCTGTTCTGCTGAATCTTTGGGAATAGAAGCACAAGTCATCCCCAGCCTGACCCGCTGGTTTCGCGCCGACGATTTAGCGGTGAATGACTGGCCGGTGCGCTATGCTAGAAATTGCCTGCGCCGCGCATCCGTGTCTGACTGGAGTGCTGCATGGCGGGCCATGGCCGGAATTTCCCTCGATAGCAGGCTGAAGGAGATTACGGCGCCGATCCGTATCGTTGCTGGAGAGTGCGACCAATCCACGCCGCCTACGCTTATGAACCGGCTCAATTACGGTGCGAGGCGAACATTCGAGGTCATCGGAAATGCGCCCCATATGATCGCCTTAACCCATCCCGAGGAATTGGCGATTTCAATCCTAAGACCGGTCTCATAGGCAACAGCTATTGACGGCCGCTCTGGGGGCCAAACTGAAGCATCAGCCCGAAGCGGACAGTTAAGACCGGTGCCGGGCACCGCCGCGCCCGGCCTTTTGAAGACAGTCGGCAAAATCAGGTTCGGGTGCGGTGTTCTCGATGCTTGCCATTTGGCATGCAAGCCATCAGCTGCGGTTTCCCGGCCCGCTTTGCCGTCGACACCCCCCCAGTCTTTCATTCACCCGCACATCAATGTGACCCAATTGGCCGTCGGCTGCGCCGTTCAAAGGACTGGTATTGGCTGCCCATTTAGGGGCCACGTATCACACGCAGACAACGTGAGAGCCGAGGCCCCAAAAATAAGCAATTTCATCAGTTTCAAAGGTGTTCGGTCCATTCAATACAAATCCCTTCTGGCAAGTCAGGTCGATCCCTCTTATCGCCTGCGGTCAGAACAGACCCTGATCCATCGGCACCGCTAACTGGCGCGTTTTCCTGGACCCATTGCCGGCTTTGGGTTGCGTGGGTGCTTTTCTCAATTCAGCGTTCCTTAAACCTAACGAAGGGTCACCTCAGCTGGGGCAGGGCAGTGCGTGAACTGACGATGCCAATCTGCGGAGGCATCGTTGTAAAGCGCGAAGCTGAACTCACAGCTTTTGTTCGGACTTCCTAATCTCAGCCGTGCTTTTCAACAGCCAATCCCGCATCAGTTTTATCCTTGGCACAGCAGCCTTGTTTTTTGAGGTCACCACCCAATAGGCCTTTTCGCTGCCGCTGATGGCTTTGAATGGCTGTATCAATTGGTGTCGCGCGATGAAGGGACGGTAGAGATGCTCGGTCAGGATAGCGGCACCCTGATCGGTGATGGCACCAATGGCGTCATAGACCTGCATGCTCAGGCTCGGCCCGCGAATAATGCGTTTGGGGTCAAGCTCGACACCCACACTGGAAAACCAGCTGGACCAGCCAGGGTTCTCAGCTCCGCACCAGGGGACTTTATAAAGATCCTCGGGGACATGGATGCCACCAACCTGTTCGGCCAAAGTCGGGCTGATCATCGGAGTAAGGTCGGCGCCAAATAGATAGTCCTTCGCGACATCGGGCCAGTCACCCGATCCGGTGCGAATACCGATATCAACATCTTCTTGATCGAAGTCGATCAGACGACTGGCAGTGTCAACTTTGACTGCCAATTTCGGATGCAGCAGCTGGAAACCACCTAGATGAACCGCGAGCCAATTGGACGCGAAACTCGGCACGCTGGTTATGGACAGCACGCCTGACTGTTCTTCGCGCAATGAGAGCCACGCTTCTGCCAAACGCGCCATTGCCATCGTCGCTTCTGGCGCAAGGCGTTTGCCGACTTCTGTCAAGGCAATCTCTCGGGGCTTCCTGACGAACAGCGGGGAATGCGCGCGCTCTTCTAAGATTTTTATCTGATAGCTCACGCCGGATTGCGTCATGCCCAGCTCTTCTGCTGCCAGAGTAAAACTGCCCAGTCGTGCCGTGGCCTCGAAGGCACGCAAGGCGTTCAAAGGCGGCAAGTTCCAGCCCATATGCATCAGTCCTGTTAATCCATTCATGTCGAGATTGAATTGGATTTCACAGGATAACAAGCGCATTTGTTGTGTCGAACCAACCGTCATCTTGGGCAATTTCATGACACGCTTATGTCGATCAGCTCTGCTGCTGCGGAGGAGATTTCTTCGCGTTTCAATCAGAATTTATTCGATATTATCACGAAAGAACAGATATTTAACAGACCGTTCTTCGGATCATCTTTTGCGAGATGTCGGCCTGCTGGATGGTCGAAACCCAAGGGAAAGCCCCAGAGGGGCCGCTCGTCTCCTCACCCTGGACAAGATCAATCAACGCCGACACTAGGCGGCGCGTAGGATTGATAAGAGAGCTGAAAAACTTATGTCAGGTTGAATGAGAACCGCCCAAGAGCGGGCGGCAGTCGCAGTCTGGCAGACTGTCAGACGGCGCGGGCAGGGTTCGTCATTGAAGAGCCGCTCGATGCGCTGAATAGGCGGGCTGGGCCGACTTCGGCAGATGTCTCGGTCGTTCATCTGAGACGGCGCCGGACCTGCGGCTTGGGTCCGGCTTTAGTGCAATCCAACCGTCAGCCTCTCATGCCGGAGGTGCGAAGATCAAAGCACCGGCATCTTCTCGAACCGGGCTAATACTGGATCGATATAATCCCAAGAGAGGCCGCTCGAGCTGTAGGTCACAGCTTCGGGCAAAAAGTGAGCCGCCGCGTCAAGCGTGGATGCATGAACAGCTATCAGCTCGGCCATGCCTTCGAACATCACGAAAACCGGCGATCCACAGGTCGGACAGAAGAAATGGAATTTCCCGTTGCCACTGTCTCCCGCAACGCGCCAAGAACTTGCGCTCCCGGTGATGGTGACAGACGAGCGTTTCGGAAACGTCAAGAAAGATGCATGGCCCGTGCCGCTTCTTTTCTGGCAGTCAAGACATTGGCAATGGTTCTGATAGATTGGCCTGTCCCTTGTGGTGTAGCGGATCGCACCACAGGCGCAGCCGCCGGAATAACTTCCGATCATCACCTATTTCCTTATCCTATGAGGCTGAATTAGGCCGACTTGGGTTTGGCGAACACATCAAGGCCCGCGCCGGTTTCAAGCAGGGACTTCAGGCTGGAAAGCACCAGCGGCCAGCCTTTGCTGATGCCATTTGCCATGCCGCTACCCGCCTCCAACTCGTCGTGAAGCACTGTCAGCCGAACCATGTCCTCATATGCCTCGATCTCGAACGTCACGCGGCTATAGGCGTGCGGATCGGCGGCTTGCGATGCGTTGGCCCATGTGATGACCAGACGGGAGGGTGGGGATATCTCTACAACTTCGCCCACTAGCTCTATTGCGGCGGAGTCATTGGCGCGGACATGCTGCCACGGCGCGCCGGCCTTCCAGTCCGAGATATTCGCATGGCCCCAGTAACGCCGGGTCACATCGGGGTTAATGAGTGCATCGAACACTTTTTCCGGCGTGGAGGCGATATAGGTCACATAGACGAAGCTTGTCGTTTCCCTGGTCATCATCACTCTCCTTCGAGTTCGTTCTTCAGGTCATGCAGTAGGCCAAGCCGCTGATTTTCAAATTTCTGGACCCACCGCACATAAATCTCATGAAGCGGCACAGGGTTGATGAAATGCAGCTTCTCTCGGCCACGCTTCCTGGTGCTTACCAGATTGGCTTCTTCCAATATTCCAAGATGTTGCGCAGAGGATTGCCGCGCCATATCGAGGTTTGCGCAAAGCTGCCCCAGCGTTTGGCCATTCTGTTCGAACAAGAGATCGAGCAGCTTGCGGCGGGTGGGGTCGCCCAATGCCTTGAACACCTTGTCTGCATCCATAACGTTTCCTGTTGGCGAGATTGAGTGGGCCAAGGTGAACCCGGTAGCATGACCATTAATGCAGGTAAATACCTGCATGTCAAGGCCGCAGGAATTCTATGCTGGCATGACAACGCTTCGACCTCTGCATCTGGCAAATCAGATCAGAGGCCGCCACCGTCCGCATCCTTGCAGCCGTTTTGATTGTTCACGCTCACCCCAGAGGGACTGATGTCCAAGCCGTGCTGTCGGCCATGCATGGCGGGTGCCGCGATTGATCAGGCTGGTTTCGATGGAAGCGGCGATGCTAAACGCGCTTCGGCTTTGGCATCGTGACCTGTCGAGAGGGCGACTGTGCGGCGCAGGCCGATCGGATATTCGAGGGTGGAAGCTGGCCCGGCTCAGGCCAATACCAACTGGTTCGCGCTCAGCCGTGCGATATCACTACGCACGGCGCAAAGGCGGGGGCTTGCGGTCGTTTTGCGGCGCGAAGCGAACCATCAGCTGGCGCCAAGGGCTTTCAGCACTGCCGCCACCAGAACTTCGGGGCGATCTTCTTGGACCAGATGGCCTGCATCAGGGACCGGTATCATAGGATGCCCCGAGATCAAGGCGGCTAGCTCTGCGCCTTTTTCAAAGGGAATCCAGTCATCCTTCTCTCCCCATAGTACGGTGGTCGGGCAGTCCAGGCGGTTGTAAAGCGTTTCAATTTCATCCGTGAACCGCTGGTCCATCTGGGCAATCTGCCGATAGAAGGCGGCCTGTCCGACCGGACCATGCCACGGCGCGCAATAGATTTCCATGGCGTCCTCGGGCAATGGCTTATGCGCTGCCGTCTGCAAATAGGCGCGCAGCAGCGCCTTGTGCATATACGCAGGCATCCCCGCGAATGCCGCTTCATGCTGGCGCACATGCTGGACGAAAGGTGATCCCCAAGGCGCCAGAGCAACTGCATCGAAGATCGTCAGAGAGGCATAGCGCAGCCCGTTCAGATACCACGCGCGCAGCGCCGTCGCCCCACCGAAATCATGGGCCAGAACATCGGGGCGTTCGAGCCCCCACTCCGCAAACAGGGCGACAAGAACCTTGTTTTGTACAGCGAGCGAGACATCTTGCCCTGCGCGCATCTCGGACAGACCATATCCCACCAGATCAAAGTAATAGATGGTTCTGCGATCAGCGAACTCGGGCACAATCCTGCGCCACACCTGCGAAGAAAACGGAGTGCCATGGATCGCGACCAGCGGAGGGCCGACGCCGATCCTGCCCCAGCGCACGGCATTGCCCTCGATGATCGTGGTATGCGGCAGATCCAGCATGGCGGATATCCATATTGTCATATAGCTAATTAACGATATGATCGTAAAATGGACAAATCAACACAAATCAGGGCCATGGCAAGTGTGCCGCGCCTATGCATCCTCCGGCTCTTGGCAGCGCCGGAGAAGCACTTTAGCCATCAGTGCTCAGCTGATCCGAAGGCGTTCGGCGTTTGCGTGACGCTGATTGCCGAGGCTTTGGCTGTCTCACAACCCACCGCGAGTAGACATCTCGACATGCTCCGTCAGGCCGGCTTCATTTCGGTGCGCAAGCATTTGAAATGGTCCTATTGCCAGCGGGACGAAGCTGCGATCAGCGACTATCTGAACTGGTTAAGCCGTGAAATTTCTGCGGCTTCAACGGGCGGCTAGGGCGAGGTCGAGGCCTTCTGTCGCCTGCCCTAGAAACCCGCGGCTGATGCGCTGGGCACTTGTGCTTCATCCCGTAAACACACCTGTTACTGTCGCCAATATGCGACCGCTATCTGCCCTTCAGGACGCCGAGTCGTGTTTTGGAGGGGCGTATATATTGCAAGTGCGGCGAATGGCGCCTTCTTGTCCGCAGAGCTGTCGTCTTCGCGCGCCGCCGGTGCGGTGGATCAATGCTTTGTGTCCCTTGCGGAAAGTCACCCCCTAAACGAATAATCATTTTTTTGTGGCGACTAGCGTGAAAGAATGGGGTTTCCTTATGTCAGAGGTTCGGCAAAAGCTGATCTCAGCCACGCAGCTCGGAAATATAACTTTTCACGTGCAGCTAGTTGGCCCGTTCCTGACCTCAGACCATGTTTCGTTACGGAACGTGCCCCTCGTCCCCAGGCTACCCGCCGGGATGAGCACGAAAGCTCTCACGGCAATTCTTCTTGAAACTCAGGCCGGATCGATTGTCCAATCCGTGGTGATTGAAGCGATTTTTGAAACAGAATCAGATGGAAGCGCTTGCTGCGGCGAATGTCTCGTTGCACAGGAGTGGACTGACGGTCGAAGCTTAGTCGTCGTCGGGACAGAGGACGAGGCTGCCTTGAGTTTGCGTTACCCCAGCGCAGCGATCTCAGATCGCGAACTCGTCGTAGATCTGTTGCCGCATTCCATGACTCTTCGGCTTTCACCACCAGAGCCCTTGGTTGCTCCGTCATTTCATTTCATCATCGCGGAAAATCCAGACCCGGAACCAGTTGAGTTGTCAGCTTGGTTTGCCGTGGATCAGGCTCATGACGATATACTTCAGCGCAAATGAGCAATCGTCCGCTTCGCCCGCAGAGCAGCCACTCAAAGAACAACTACTGTATTGAAATTGGTTGCAATCTGCTGCGGAAGATGCGGCAGAATGGGGGCAGCCGATAAATAAGCGCAACTTCTGAATTGGATCAGAAACCGCGCCAGGGATGCTGTCTGGACAGACGATTCCCGTATTGGGCGAAAAAAAAGGGGCCGATTGGCCCCTTTTCTTACAGCATTTTGGCGTGACGGTTGACGTCTTTGTAAAGCAAGTAGCGGAAGTTCGACGGACCACCTGCATAGCAGCATTGCGGGCAGAATGCGCGCAGCCACATGAAATCGCCCGGGCCAACCTCGACCCAGTCCTGATTGAGGCGGTAAACTGCCTTACCCTCAATCACGAACAGGCCATGTTCCATGACATGGGTTTCTGCAAAGGGGATCGAGCCACCGGGCGTCAGGGTGACGATGGTGATGTGCATATCATGGCGCAGATCGTTGGGATCCATGAAGCGCGTGGTCGCCCAAGAGCCATTGGTATCGGGCATGGCATTCGGCGTGATGTCGTTTTCGTTGGTGATGATGACATCGGGCTTGTCCAGACCTTCAACGGCCTGCCAGCGCTTGCGCCACCAATGGAAGCGCGACAGATCAGAGGTGTTCTTGACGGTCCAGGGCGTGCCTGCGGGAATATAGGCAAAGCCGCCACTGGTCAGCTGATGGATCTTGCCATCGATGTCCAATTCGATCGAACCATCGGTGACAAAGATCGCCGCTTGGACAGTCGGGTCCTCTTCGGGGCGATCCGAGCCACCGTCTTTGGCCAGCTCGACGATATATTGGCTAAAGGTCTCGGCAAAGCCTGACATCGGGCGCGCGATGACCCACATGCGCATGTTCTTCCAGCCCGGCAAGAAGCTGGTGACGATGTCGCGCATCGTGGCCGCGGGGATGACGGCATAGGCATCGGTGAACACGGCGGTATCGACCGAAAGATCGCTTTGCGGCGGCAGGCCGGCAAAAGGACCAGCGTAGCTGTTCTTCTTGGCGTTAGTCATGGTTGCTCCTGAAGACCGAAGCCGGCCAGCGGCTCGGTGATGATATGGCTGTCATAGCCCGCGATCAGGGGGCGGGCCTGCAATATGGCCGCCTGGACTGCGGGCAGGTCCAGCGAAGCCTGATGAGCGGCGGCGCTGGTCCAAATCTCTGTGATCCACAAGGCATCGGGCTGGTCACAGGCACGCGCGACGATATAGCTAAGGCAGCCGGGCATCCCGCTTTGGCTGGCATCAAGCAAGATTGCCGCCAGCGCATCGCGCTGGCCCGGCTGTGCCCGTAATTTCCCGATCAGCCCGTGCATCAGCCTAGCATTTGCTGCAAGCGCAGCTCGCCAATGCGGCTGACCTGACGCTCGGCCTCGGCGCGCTCGGTTGCGGTGTCATTGTTGATGCGGGTTTTCATCGCCTCTGAAATCCCGGCCTTGTCATAGTCGCGCACCGCGATGATGAAGGGGAAGCCGTGACGGGCAACATATTCCGAGTTGAGCTGGTTAAAGTTGGCACGCTCTTCTTCGGTCAGGGCATCCAGGCCCGCACTGGCCTGCTCGGCCGTGCTTTCTGCGGTCAACTGCTTGGCTGCGGCCAGCTTGCCTGCCAGATCGGGGTGCGCATTCAGCACGCCCAGACGCTCTTCATCCGAGGCGGCGCGGAAGATTTGCGCCATGCGACGCGCCAGACCCAAAGGCGTGTCATGCACCGCGCCCATTTCACCATCCCAGACGCGTTCGGCGATAAAGGGCGAATGTTCATAGATCGAGCCGAATTTCGCCACGAAATCTTCGCGTGACATCTGCGAGGGACGCTCTTTGGCCTGATAGGGATGGACCTTGGCCCAGTGACGCGCAATGTCCAGACGGGTGGCGAACCAAACGCCCTCGTGGCTGCGCGCATGTTCAAGGAAGTGCTGAAGCGCAATCGCGCGACCCGGACGACCCATCAGGCGGCAGTGCAAGCCGATCGACATCATCTTGGGCGCGCCGGCCTGACCCTCGGCGTAAAGCACGTCAAAGCTGTCGCGCAGATAGTCAAAGAATTCAACGCCCGTGCCAAAACCCTGACCCGAGGAGAAGCGCATATCATTGGCGTCCATCGTATAGGGCACCATCAATTGCGGCTTGTCGTTGTGAACGTGCCAATAGGGCAGGTCATCGGCAATCGTATCGGCAAGATAGGCGAATCCGCCCTCTTCGCAGCCAAGCGCGACCGTGTTCATCGAGGTGCGGCCCTGATAGAAGCCATAGGGGCGCTCGCCGGTGATTTCGGTATGCAGCTTGATGGCCTTGGCGATGTGATCTGCCTCGACCGCGGCATCTACGTCTTTGTAATCAATCCATTTCAGGCCATGGGTCGCGATTTCCCAGCCCGCTTTTTGCATGGCAGCGACCTGTTCGGGCGCGCGCTCTAGTGCCGTGGCGACACCATAGACCGTGATCGGAACATCCTTCAGCATCCGGTGCAGGCGCCAAAAGCCCGCGCGCGCGCCGTAATCATAGATCGATTCCATGTTCCAGTGACGCTTGCCGGGCCAGGGCTGGCAGCCGATGATTTCGGACAGGAAACCCTCCGAGGCGCTGTCGCCATGCTCAAGGCTGTTTTCGCCGCCCTCTTCATAGTTCATGACGATCTGGACCGCGATTTTTGCGCCGCCGGGCCATTTCGGATCGGGGGTTTGCTCACCATAACCATGCATGTCGCGGCTGTAGCGCATCGTCGGAATCCTTTTTGGAGTTTGGCCGCATCGCGGGCCATTCTCTTGCAGGAACCATGTCACGACCTCTACGGCAAGTCGCGATAATTAAATTCTGTCTCAATATTCTGTATAAAGTGTGCGGATCCCGGCCTGAACTGCCATGAAATCGCGAAAAATCGCGCTTGCTGACAGACGACCGGATCCGGCGGATCAGGCGTGGACTTGGTCGTCTTTCGCGCACTGGCGCAGGTCGGGCACGGCGGGCAAATTCTACAGCATTTGTATAAATATACTTGTTTCCACACAGGCCAAGCCCATGCGATGATCTTGCCGTGAGTAATTGGGATTATTGGTTGTGTCTTTGGTAGGTAAACAACTGACGGCGCTTGTTATCGCCGAAGCGGCGAATCCGGAATGGGTTTCGGTTCCGCTTGTCGGCTGGTCTTTGGCTAAGGCGCTGACCACGGTCGCGCAGGTGCATATTGTGACACAGATCCGCAACCGCGAGGCGTTTTTACGCGCCGGGATGCGGGAGCATATCGATTTCACCGCCATCGACAGTGAAAAGATCGCCGCGCCCCTTTGGCGGCTGGCCGAAAAGCTGCGGATGGGCAAAGGGGTTGGCTGGACCATCAACACCGCCATTTCAACCTTGGGCTATGGCTATTTCGAGCGTCTGGTCTGGCAGCGATTTGGCGCCGATATCAAGGCGGGGCGCTTTGACATCGTTCACCGCGTCACGCCATTGACCCCCACGGCCAACAGTCCGATTGCCGCGCATTGCCGACGCGCGGGGGTGCCCTTTGTCATGGGGCCGCTGAATGGCGGGGTGCCTTGGCCAAAGGGCTTCGATTCCGAACGGCGGCGCGAAAAGGAATGGCTCTCTTATGTGCGGGGGGCCTATAAGATGCTGCCGGGCAGGGGGGCCTCGCTTGCGTCAGCCTCGGCGATCCTTTGCGGCTCGTTATCGACCCTCAGTGAGATCCCTCCGAAATATCGCGACAAGACGGTGTGGTTGCCGGAAAATGCAATCGATCCGACAAGGTTTTTCAAGCTTGCCCCTCAAAGCGGTAGCTTGCCCTTGTGCGCATGTTTCATCGGCCGCCTTGTGCCCTATAAAGGGGCAGATATGGCGATCGAGGCGGCATTGCCGCTTTTGCGCGATGGGCGGATGACGCTGGATATTATCGGTGATGGCCCCCAGCGCGACAGCCTAGAGGCGCAGGTGCAACAGGCAGCTGTCGGCCAAGCCGTGCGGTTCCACGGCTGGCTGGCGCATCAAGAGGTCCAAGATGTTGTCACCCAAAGCCAGATCCTGACCTTTCCCTCGGTTCGCGAATTCGGCGGCGGGGTCGTGCTGGAGGCGATGATGTTGGGCGTCGTGCCGATCGTCATGGATTATGCGGGTCCGGGCGAGCTGGTCGAGCCGCAATTCGGCTTCAAGATCGCAATGGGCAGCCGTGGTGACATCATCGCAAGACTGCGTCAGGTTCTGGATCAGATCGCCCATGACCCGTCGGTGCTGCCGGGCATGGCTGCGGCGGGTCGTGAACGCGTGGCGCGTGATTTTACCTGGCAGGCGAAGGCGGGGCAGGTCGAGCGGATCTGGCGGGCCGTTTGTGCAGGCGCCCCCTTGCCCCAAGAGCTGCCATTGCCTGCCGCGGCGTCGCATCTTGGCATGGCTACGCAACCCCAGCCGATGGCGCCTTCAGCGGCAGCTTTGCAGGAGAACCTACCCGATCAGTCCTGAACTGGGGGGGGCGAGGAACAGGGGATTGCAGAAATCCTATCAGCACGAGCCTCGACTTATGCACCCTTAGAACAGGCTCGGCCAAGGTCGTTAAAATCATCCATAAGGCGAATGAACCAATTTATCACTCGCGTGTTGATGGTTGGATCGGGTGGGGATTGGGGCCGTTCGCAAGGCGAAGGCCACCCACCGACCGCAAACGGCAAGTTACAGTTCTGGACATCTTAACAAGGGGCACCTGCCCGGGTGGGTTGATATGTTTTGCGATAGTGCAGTGGATGTCGCGTGAGCGCCGCTTTGATCGATAAAGCCGCAAGGCAATGCGAGGCCGAGGCGGACCGCGCGAAGGGCTATCTTCGCCACGGCGCGCAATTGCTGCATCAGGTCTTTGCGCCAATGCTTCGCGCGCTGAGTTGCGATCAGGTTTCCGACTTGCTGTTGATGTCGCGGGCACGCGCCATAAAATGCGGGGCAGTCACCGAGCGCTTGCAGCTGCAGTATTTGGTGATGGTCGCCAATTGGGGCTGTGATTTCGACACTGACCCACAATATTCAAGAAATTTGCGCGCTGCTGACTGGCCCAACTCATTGCCCGCGCAGCCCCTTAGGTTTGCGGCAGTTCTTGCGCGCCTTGCAGCAGCGGTTGAGCGCGACGAGGCCTTATTCGCGCATAGGGCCGGGTTGCACGACGGTCTCAGGGATCGGGCCTTTCAGGATGTCAGTCATCATGATTGGGGTCGGGCGGATGGCTTGATCTTGTGTCAGGGGGTGCATCACCTTTGGCCGGAACGGTTCGCCGATCTTGGCTGCAATCGGGTCAGCGAATGTTGCACCGCGATGGTGGATCGGCTCAGGGCCTTTGATCTGACGCCCTCTGAGATTGGCTTGCTGACGATCATGTCCTTCCAGCTTGGCCATGGGCTGTGCCATGACCCGCGCTTTCCTTGGTTAAGCAAGGTGATCCGCACGCCCCAATCTCCAGACAGACAAGATGCCATGATCGCTGGATTGTGGCAGGCCTACCTTGATCGTCAGGACTGCCTGACCTTGGGGCGCATCGCCGCCACAGATTAAGCCAATGTCGCCTTACAAATGGCGCAACAAGGCATTGGTGCGAAGCAGCTTGTCGCTGATGGCCGCTGCAAGGGCGCGATGCAACAAAAGCGCTGCGGCGGGGTCTTGGGTCTCAAGGGCCGCGATAGAGCGATCGGGCAGCACCAAAACCTTGCAGTCACTGTCAGCACGCACCAAGGCCGAGCGTGCGGCGCCGGTATAAAGGGCCAGCTCACCCACCAAGGCGCCCGGTCCAAGGCTGCGTACCCGGATCAGCCCCGTCGGTGCCGGCAGATAGATCCCAAGACGACCAGATTGCAGCACGAACACATCTGTGCCGGTTGCATCGGCGGCGATCAGTGTCTCATCGCGGGCCAGCATGATCGTCTGAAACAAAGGCAGCAATGCAGCTGGGGGGAATGTTTCGGCGTGATCTTGCAGGCCGGGCGGTAGACTGGCCAAAAGACGATCCTCTGCCCGCTCTAAGGCATCATCAAGGCTCATGCTGACCTGCAGCCTTGGGGCCTTCGCGAAATCGGGGTTCCAGCTTTGAAAGCGCGCGGTCATGAGGGGCGACAGGCCGGTGACGGCGCAGAAAATGCCCGCCTCGCGAAGGGTCTGAAACAGTTTGTCAAAGGCGGCGCAAGCGGCACCGTCAATGCCTGTCACAGCCGAGAAATCCAGGATCAGCGTCGCCTGACCCTGGCATTGCCAGCTTAAATTGCGGATGGCCTTGCTCAGGGTGTCGACGGATCCGAAGTATAGATAGCCCTGCAAGCCCAGCCCTTGGATCGCCGCGCCCTCGCGCGCCAAAATCGCCTGAGCGCCGGGCGCGCGGTCATAAGACGAGCGGCGCCCCGTGCCGTTCCACTGACTGCGAATGACCGGGCTTTTGGCATATTCCACCGCAAAGCCAGCCATCGCCAATGCCAAGCCCGCGACAATCGCCGTCAGCAGACCAAGGCCGACCGCCATGATCAAAATGCCAATAATCACCAACCATTCGCGCAGCGCGATCTGGCGACGCAAATCCCATAGCCAATCCTTCATCATGCCAAGCCCGATGAAAAGCAGCATGCCAAAGCTGACATAAATCGGCACGATCTGCACCAATTGGGCGGCAAAGGCGCAGCCGATCAATGTCACAAGGGCATAGCCAAAACCGACGGCGCGGCTACGCAGGCCCAGCTTTTCGACGATGGCGGTGGTGGGGCTGTCGATGTAGCTGGCCAGACCGCCAAAGCCCCCGATGATTAGATTTGCGCCTGCGGCGAGGCGCAACTCACGGTCAAGGTCGATCTCGCGCCGTGTTTCCAGCTCGATCCCTGCGATGTTCAGGATGGCAGCAATGACATTGATCACGACCACAGCAAGGCCGCCGGGCAGGGCAACGGCCAAGGCATTCGACGGGATCTCGCGAAAGGCCGCAAGGCTAAGTCCCGCCTGCGCTGGGCCATCGGTGCCAAGTTGGGGCAGATAACCCAGCGCGGCAGATTGCGCGAAATCAAGCCCAAGCGCGAAATGAACGACCCAATAAAGCACGACCGCCGCCAGCAGGATCAGTAAAAAATTATGCGCGGGCCCTCCAAGCGCAAGGCTGGCCGTCAACGCAAGGGCAAGCACAATCCCCGGCAGCAATACCCCCAACGCTAAAGGGGCAAGACCGATGGTGGCGTGGTTTTGCCAGACCATTTCGACGGCCGCGATCACCAGCAAAAAGCCACAGGCCGCCAGAAAGCCGCTGATGACCGAATAGGGCAAAAGGCGCGCATATCGCGCAAGACCAAAGCGGCCAACCAGCCAAAGTGCCGCGCCCGAGGCCATTGTCGATCCGCCCAGCACGGCAAAAGCGGTGGCAAGCTGGACCGCTGGGCCCAGATCTTGCGCGGTCTGCGCGGCAAGGGCCATGGTTGCGGCCAGAACGGCGATTGAGGCATCCTGAGCAGTGGCAATTGCATTCGAAATGCGGCTGAACTTTGCCGTCAATATCGCTGCCACGCAGCATGACAGCAAAAACAGCGTCGTGCCCAACCCCAAGCCCGGCATCAACACGCTGCCAGCAAAGCAAAGTGATGCCAGTGCCAGACATTCCCCAAGCGTGTCGATGCCCATCAGAAATCCGGTAACGGCCCCTGAGACATGGCCTTTGGCCAAGGGTAGGTCGGGTTCGGCGTGTCGGGATGGGCAATCTTGGCGCTGATCGGGCCAAGGACGGGCGTCTGTCATGGATCACCTGATCAGCATTTTGATCAAGTTTTGAACGGAGTGGTATGAAAATCAAGCGCAAAGGTTGTTCAGACTGAAAGTTATTCGCGCGTCATGCCTAGTCGCCGCCCCTGTGCCTAGGGGGCAGCAATCATTTAGATGCGGCCCGCCACCAGCCGCGCAAGTGATCTGTGATCGGCTGGCCTGCCCCTGGGGGTGGGAGTTTCCGGGTTGGCGGCTCCCGGACTAGGCGTCGTCCTCTTGAGGGGCGCATTCCTCGCAAAGGGGCAGCCCCTCATGCGCGGCCATCTTTAGCGTAGGAACCTGTGCGGCACCGCCACCGCCCATGATCACATTGCCTTTCAGCCAGATCGTCGCTGCTTCCAGCGTGATCCCCGAGGCGTCGATGGTGATCTTGCCGCCCGGACCTTTGATCTGCATCTTTTCATAGGCCATCAGCGTGTGGCTGCGGGTGTTATTGGTGATCGAATTGCCGACATCCAGCGTGTAGCGCCCGAAAACCTGACCCTCGAAATTGCGCCCGGTTTCATAAAGGTGGTCCGCAAAAATGGCCTGCTTATGAATATTTCCGACGCGATGGATATGATCCTTGCCGTAGTTTTCCTGCTGATTGCGCCCGACCTGATAGATCACATCATTGCCGATGGTTTCGCTGTGATCATGGCCAACCGAAATCGACTTGTCGTGTCCGATGGATTCGCTTTGATCATTGCCCACGCTTTTGGCGCGGTCATGGCCGATCTGATGCGTTTCATCGTTTTCAATCACGGTATTATGGTCGCGCTGCGCGTGAAGGAAAACCTCTTCGCGGCCAGCCTGATCTTCAAAGCGGAATTCGTTATAGCCGCCACCCTCATGGGTGTCAGATTTGAAGGTGCTGACGGTTTTATTGGCGGGCAGATCATAGGGGACGGTGTTTTTGCCATTATAGACGCAGCCCGTCACCAACGGCTTGTCGGGATCGCCTTCCAAAAACTCGACGACGACCTCCATGCCGATGCGAGGAATGACCATACCGCCCCAACCCGCGCCCGCCCAGCTTTGCGAGACCCGGCAACGCATCGAGATCGCATTGGCCAGATCCCAGTGAAATCTTACGAGAATTCGGCCAAATTCATCACAGTCGATTTCGCCCTCGCCGACGACCAATGCCGTTTGCGGCCCTTGAACCACGGGGATCTTGGTTCGGCGCGGCGGTGCCATCGCGGCGGTGATCGGCATCATGGTCCATGCTGCATTGAAGGCATAGCCATCGGCGCCGGGGCTGCCAGAGCCATAGGCTTCGCTCATGAAATGATAGCTTGCCGAAAGGACAAGATAGGTCTCGCCCGTTCCGGGAACCGGATCCCCGGCCAGCGTTACCTGCATCCCCGAACCCAGTGAGATGCAATCGCCCGCAGCACGGTGCCTGCGATCGCCGCCCCGCTCGGTCTGGGTTTTCAGCCCGACGACATCCTTGCCTCGGCCACGTTCGCTGTAATCACCAGGATAGTCAAAGCTTTCGATCAGCCCTTGGGCATGTTCCGCATCCCCCTGACGGTCCACCTCCATCGAGGCCATGGGCGTTTTGAAGTTGTAATCGGTCAGGCGCACCGCGCCGGTCATCAGATTGCGCTCGGGCGCCCATTCCCAGAAATGCTCGGCATCGGCCTGATGATGGGCGTCATAGGGTTTGTATTCGCGTGTGCCGACATGGGTATGGCTGCTGGCATCATCAGTGATCACCAGCGTATGGCTGCCTTCCTGATGGCGAAAGTGGAATGAAATCCCGTGACGCTCGAGCTGTCGGCGCGCAAAATCAAGGTCGGATTCACGATATTGAACGGTATATTCCAGCACCGGATAATCGCCGCTCAATGCCAGTTCCAGCGCCGGATCGCCAAGGGTTGCGTAATCGGCCAGCAGTTCCTGTATGATCTCGACCACGGTCTTGTTGTGGAAAATGCGTTGATTGCGCCGCCGCCCGGCAAGCCAAAACCAGG
>NZ_DALZMB010000010.1:29232-55831 GCF_032007265.1 Paracoccus sp. (in: a-proteobacteria)
AGTCAGATCATAACGGTGGCCGTTCTCGCCAGAACCTGACCAGCGCGCCTGTGTCACGATGCCATCGAAATGGCGGGTGCCTTCGCGCCCTTCAATCGAAACAGTGGCATGGGTGCCCATCAGCGCGTCGAAATCGATATCACGTTCGCTGGACAGGGCCTCGACGCGATATTCGAACAGCTCGTTCAGGTGATCGGCGCCGTCAAACCGAAGTAGAACCAAAACCTCGGGGCCAAGCGCCGTCGAAAGCCGACCGAGACGGTCAGATTGACGCAACAAAATCGACATCGAACCACCAGAACTGAAATAACCTTCACTATTCTTGCTAGGGTAATCGAACAAATCAAGCAAGTTCCCGCCGAAGGAAAATCGAGATTTTAAGGCGATTTCGTTAAAGCGGTGCCTTTTCGCCCCGGTCGAGATCATTTGCATCGGCACGTTTCCGCAAAGGTGCGGCAGTGCTGTCCGCGCACCCAAGCTGGGTGACGTTGATCGGTTTGGCTTTGCTTTGAAACGCGATTTCGGAAGGGCGGCCGCGCGTGGCAAGCGTGCTGGGCCGCATTTCCTGCGGCCCAACCGGTTTAGTCAGGCGTCACTTGGCGCTTAGAAGTTCGGGCACGGACAGAAGAATGAACTCATTATTGGCAGCCTGCCCGATCTTTCGCCCACCCGAGAAGGGCAGGTTATTGTCATTGGCCACCAAGATATGGCTGTCATCGACGCGCGCGACATCCTCGATCGTGAAGAAGGGGAAGGTGAAGGGCCCCTCGGCGGGCGACATGTCGGGCAGCGCCTTGCCATCCGGATCGGTGATGTTGAGCAGGTCGATATGGCCGATACGGCGCAAATTGCCTTCCTCATCCACTGACGACATATCGATCAAGACCACATTCTTGACCTTGGCAGGCTGGGGATAGCATTGCGAGGTGTCACTGGCGCCCGAGGCACAGCCAAGGGCCGCATCGCCCTCGCCATTGTCACGCTCGATCACCAGGGCGCGGGTCTCGTCGATGAAATTGAAATCGCCGATGGCCTTGGCACCGTCAGACAGCTTGAAGCGATAGCTGTCTCCGGTCCAATCGGATTTGGCGGTGTCAAAGGTCAGCACGCGCAGAAAGTCACCCTCGGGCGCGCCATCGGGGCCCAGCAGCGGCTTTTCCAACATGGCCCACAAAAGATCGGTCTTGGGCTGAAGCGCCATCCCCTCGTAACCACCCGAGCGCTGGACCCGGAAATCCTTGCCGGGCTGGGCCGGGACCACGGTGCCGGGCGTGTCAGGTCCGTTCAGCGCGGCACCATCCAGCATCGTTTGATGCACCGACAGCACGCGACCATCTGCGGCAACGCGCAGGATATAGGGGCCGAATTCATCGCCGATCCAAAGCTCTCCATTCAGATATTGGATGCTTTCGGGATCGAAATCGGCACCTGTCAGATAGCGGCTTTCGCTGCCCTCATAGGCGATGCGAAAGGGGACCTTGTGGTCGGGATCGCGCAGAAAAACCGTGCTTTGGCGTGCAACGCTGCCGGTGGCGAAATCAGGGGCCATCAGGTGAAAGCTCAATAGCGCATCGGGGCTGTTGATCCGCGTGCCAAAGCCGTTGTCGGTCAGGACATACCAGGCGCCATTTTCGGCGCGGTTCATGGCAAAGCCCGAAAGCCCCTGAACCGGCTGGCCGATGAAGGGCAGCGAGATCCCGGTCTTGTGCCCTCCATAAGCGGCCCCCACATCGCCTTGGGTGCTCATCGGGGTCTCATTGCGCGCGGGCGTGGTGAATTTCCCCGAGACCAGCGCATCGCGCGGCGCATCTGCGGGTGGCGCCACCAAGGTGAAGGCGGGCAAAGCGGCATGGCCGGCCAGTTTGGCAGGAAAGATTTCCTCGGCAAGCGCGGGGGCTGCAAGGAAGGTGCTGGTGGCCAGAAAAACGGCAAGAGAGCGCATCGGTCATCCTTTGACGAAAGCTGATGCGGCCTTGTTAGCGATGCCAGTTGACGAAGATGTGGCGGTTTTCTGACGCTTTTCCGTCAGTTGTCTGCCAGCCGGGCCATCAGATGATCAGATGAAGGCCAGCAGATTATCGGTGCAAGCCGCCCTAACTGCCCGGACCTTCACCGTCGTCCGAGGTGGCCCGCAATTGCCCATGTTCGAAAATGGCAGCCGTCGCCAGGCCAATGACCAAAGGGATAATGAAATAGCACAGGCGAAAGACCAGAAGTGCGGCCAGCACGGTCTCGCGCGGGAATTCGGGCAAACCCGTCAGCACGGCCAGTTCAAAGACGCCCAGCCCACCCGGAGCATGTGACATCAGCGCGAGCGTGAAGCCAACGATGAACACCCCCAGAACCACCATGAAACCGGGGTTCAATTCGGCAGGAAGGGCAAAATACAAAATACCGCCTGCAAACAGCAGCTCAACCGGGGCGACGGCAATCTGCTTAAGGGCGATCGGCAGGCTGGGATAAGAAATGCGGAAATTGCGAATTTTGAGATCCGGCAGGCGCAAAGCGCTGCCGATCAGGTAAAATGCCGTCAATGCCAGCAAGCCAACCGCGACCCATCGCACCATTTGCCCCGGCAAAAGGTTGACAAACCGTGTGTCCAATTCGGGCGTCAGCAAAAAGATGACGCCGACCGAAACCATCACTCCAAGCGAAAATGTCAGCGAGCAAAAGGTGACAAGCACCCCGACCTCGGCCGCGCCCAGCCCCTTGGTGGAATAGGCGCGGTAGCGAATGACCGCCCCCGTAAAGGCCGACGCCCCCAAGGAATGGGATAAAGCATAGGTCGTCAGCGAGCAGAGCGCCACGAATGAGTAGTTCACCTTGCGGCGCAGATGCTGAAGCGCCAGCGTGTCATAGGCGGCCAGGATCAGATAGCAGCACAGCGTACAACCCGCGATCAACAGCCAGTTATGCAGTGAGATCGCCTGAATTTGGGCCCAAAGCGCCGACCATGACAGGCCACGCAGCTCTTTGGTCAAAAGCCAGAATGAAACCGAGATCGCGGAAATGCCCACGACCGGCCAAAGCCATCGCTTCCAGCTTGCTCCGTTGACGTTTGAACCTGCCACGTTGCCTCGTCTTGATCTCGTCCCTTGCAGAAAGGGTCGGGCGACCTTCCCATTCAGGCTGATAGGACCAATTATCCTTGGCAGGGGCAATGCACCTTGCGCAGGAAATAGGCAACTCTTGAAATCCAGTCGCCTGGGCCAGTCAGTCCCGCCGGCGCGCCACCAAGGTCTTGGGCGCGGTCTGAAAGGTTACAAAAATCAACGTTATGCGCGCAGTCTTTCAGGTGTTTTGGCTTTTTCCTGCGCGTTCGAATTAGCGGGACATCGCCATTTTCATGCGCTTTCTATCGTTTTTTGGCCAAGCTGGCCTTTGCGATATCCACTAGGGATACAAACAGTGCATGACCAGATCAGGCGATTTTCAGCCCTAAGTTGCGGTTACGCGCAGTCTCAAGCCGGTCCGAGGGTTAACACAATCGTCCTGATGGGAACAAAGCGCATCAGAGCGTGGTTTCAAATCAGAAAGCCAACGAAGTTGGCCTGTGATGGCAGGCCCGCCTTCGTGATCGTCGGAGCATGGGATGAACAAGAAACTGGTGATCATTGGCGCCGCAGCCGTTCTGGTCGGCGCCGGGATGTGGATGTGGTGGCAGCACAGCCGAATTCACCCATCAACCGATGATGCCTATCTGACCGCCGATATTGTCACCATCAAGCCGCAACTGACCGGGCGCGTGTTGCAGGTTGACGTTATCGAAAACCAGCGCGTCAATCTTGGCGATCCGCTGTTCAGCGTCGATGACACCGAGGCACAGGCCCAGGTCGCCGCGGCCCAAGCGCGGTTGGATCTGGCTTTGCAGGGCAGCGGTGTGACGGGGGCTGATATTTCACAGGCCGAGGCGCGTTTGGCGGGCGCGCGTGCGGGGCAATCCAACGCGCAATTAACCTATGACCGACAGGCCACGCTGTTTCGCAAGGGTGATGTCGCGCAAGCGGCGCGCGATCAGGCCGAGGCGATGCTGGATCAGGCCAAGGCTGACGTTGCCGCAGCCGAAGCGGCGCTGAAGGCCGCGCAGGATCAACATGGGCGCAGCGGGGCCGATAATGCGCAGGTTCGCGCGGCCCAGGCCGAGCTGGACGGGGCCAAGATCACGCTGGGCTATGCACGGGTCACTGCACCTGCGACGGGATGGGTCTCTAATCTGACCTTGCGGCCGGGTCAGGTCGTCACGGCCGGTCAGGCGCTGTTTTCGCTGGTCGAGGATGACAGCTGGTGGATTTCGGCCAATTTCAAAGAGACCGATCTGGCGCGGGTTCGCCCGGAGCAACCCGCCAGCGTGACCATCGACATGTATCCGGGCCTGACCCTAAAGGGGCATGTCGCCAGCATCGGGGCGGGATCGGGTGCCAGCTTTTCGCTTTTGCCGCCCGAAAATGCCAGCGGCAATTGGGTGAAGGTCACACAGCGATTTCCGGTACGCATCCTCTTGGACGAGCGGCCCGGTGATGCGGCCATGCAGCTGCGCTCGGGGGCGTCGACGGTGGTGACGGTCGATACATCAGGCCTTGATGCGACCGCTGGGTCAAAAAAATGACGGATGTGGCCCCCGTCAAATGGGGCGTGGTGCTGGCGGTCGTGATGACCGCAATCCTCGAGGTTCTCGACAGCACCATTGTCAACGTGGCCTTGCCCCATATGCAGGCGGCCTTTGGTATCACCTCGGATCAGACGATCTGGATCCTGACCAGCTATATCGTGGCCGCCGTCGCGGCGATGCCACTGACGGGACTTCTGGCCCGCCGCTATGGGCGCAGGCGGCTGATCATGACCGCCATTATCGGCTTTACGATTTCTTCGGCGCTCTGCGGGGCTTCGGTCAGTATCACGATGATGGTGGCCTGCCGCATCTTGCAGGGGCTCTTTGGGGCTTTTCTCATCCCCCTTTCGCAATCGATCCTTTTTGACAGTTTCCCCCAGGAAAAACGCGGCCAGGCGATGGCGCTTTTCGGGCTTGGGGTCGTGGTGGCGCCGGTTTTGGGGCCAACGATCGGTGCGATCCTGACCGATCATTTCAGCTGGAGGGCGGTTTTTTACGTCAATATTCCGGTCGCCTGTTTTGCTTTGATGCTGATGTCCGGGGGGCTGGCCAAAGAGGAGCCAAAACCCGCACCCATTGATTGGACGGGTCTGATCTTGCTGATCCTGATGGTGGGTGGACTGCAGATGACGCTGGATATGGGCGAGAGCAAGGATTGGTTCTCTTCGCATTTCATTCAGATCTCGATGCTGGTTTTCGCATTCTCTGCCCTGGCCTTTTTGGTTCACAGCATCGGAAACCCAAAGAATATCATTGATTTGTCGCTTTTTGCCGATCGCAGCTATGCTGCGGCCAATATTGCGATGATGGGCTTTGGTCTGGCGATGTTTGGTACGATCGCTGTCCTGCCCTTATTCGTGCAGGGGCTGTTGGGCCTTGATGTGATGACGGCGGGTTATTTGTTCATCCCGCGCGGGCTGGCCTCGGGGGTAACGATGGTGGTCACTGGGGCCATCTTGCTGCGCCACTTTGATCCCAGATTTTTGGTCGCAATTGGTTTGGTGCTGACCGGGCTTGGCAATATCTGGCTGGCCAAGCTGAACTTGTTCGCAGGCTTTTGGGATCTGGCATGGCCGGGCGTTCTGTCAGGGATCGGCATGGGCCTTTTCTTCGTGCCGATGTCGACGGTTGCCTTTCAAAACATCAGCCGCGCGCATCAAGATGAGGCATCGGGCCTTTACGGGGTAGTGCGCCAGATCGGAAGCTCGGTCGGTATTGCGGTTGCAGGCTGGCAATTGTCGATGCGCGGGCAAATTCATTGGCATGATCTGTCCGCCCATATCACCGAAGTTAGCCCGGTCGTGCAGAGATGGGCCCAGACCATGGGCTTGCCGCTTTTAACCCCCGAAGCCGCGGGCCAGCTTACCCAGATCGTCGCCGCTCAGGCGCAGATGCTGGCGTTCAAGGATGTGTTCTTGCTGACCGGGTGGGGGGCCTTTGCGATGTTGCCCGTGGTCTTGCTGATGGAGCGCCCCAAACTGGGCGCGAATGCGCCGGCGCCAGCCCATTGATGCGACCCAGATCGTCGCGGCTTTACCGCAAAGCGCTGAAAACAAAGCGCGCTGCCCGTTCGATCGAGGCGTGCAAATTTGAACCGGATCTATCCGATTGGCGTTGCCCCCAAGGACAGCGAAAGGTGATTGGCTCATGCGCGAAATTCTGGCCGGTTGCCTGATTGGTGCTGTTGCCCTGATCGCATTGGCGGTCGCGGCAATTCTGATCGCGCGCCAGCTTTTTCCGCTGCCCTCGCTGGAAAAACGCCCGATCGAATGTGCAAAAGCGGCTGATGTGGCCACCAAGCTGGGCCGCAGGATGCTGGAATCGATGGCGCGTCATCCCGGTAAAAGCGGCCAGATTCCTATTCTTAGCGGCTATGACGCGCTGGGTAGCCGGTTAGAGCTGGCCTATGAGGCTGAGCAGTCCATTGATGCGCAATATTACATCTGGCATGATGATCTGGCCGGGCAACTTTTGCTTAAGGCGCTGCAGGATGCGGCGCTGCGCGGGGTGCGCGTGCGTCTTTTGCTGGATGACAATGGCATCCACGGCTTCGACCAGACCCTATCCGCCCTGGATGGGATCACGAATTTCGAGGTCCGCCTGTTCAACCCCTCCACCGTGCGCAACCCCAAATATCTGGGATATGCCTTTGATTTCATGCGCATGAACCGGCGCATGCACAACAAAGCCTTCATCGTTGATGGCGCGGCTGCAATCATTGGCGGGCGCAATATCGGGAATGAATATTTTCAGGTCGGGGATGCGGATTTTTATCTGGATCTGGATGTTCTGGCCATTGGCCCGATCGTGACCGAGACCGCAGCGGCCTTTGACGCCTATTGGAACAGCGCCTCGGTCTTTGGGATCAGCCAGATCGTGAAGGGTCGGGGGGATTTGCAGCAGGTCACGCAGCGCCTTGAGGATGTGGCAGCATCTGATGAGGCACGCCAGCTGGTCGGCAATGTCGTAACCAGCGCCGCCGAGCTGGCCCGCAGATCCGCCACGCCTGAATGGACCGAGATCCGATTGGTTGTCGATGATCCGATCAAAGGGCAGGGTGGTGCGCGGCGCCATCAACTGATGATCACCCGGCTGGACGAGATCATGGGCGATGTTGCCACGAAGATGGATTTGATCTCGGCCTATTTCGTTCCGGGCAAGGCGGGGGCCAAGCTGCTTTCAGATTTGGCCAAGACGCGTCGCGTGCGGGTTTTGACCAATGCGTTGAACACGACCGATGTCTTGCTGGTACATGCCGGATATACCAAATATCGCCGAAAACTGCTTGAGGCGCGTGTCGAGCTTTATGAGCTGAAATTGCGTGCGGGAAAAACATCGGGCGAGGATGAGATCCCGCGATTTGGCCTGTCGGGTGCCAGCCTGCATGCCAAGACCTTCGCCATCGATGACCGCCGCGTCTTTATCGGATCGTTCAATTTCGACCCACGCTCGGCGCTGTTGAACTGCGAGATGGGTTTTTTGATCGAAAGCCCCTCATTGGCCAAGCTAACCTCGTCAGCTTTTGACGGCCCGATCGAGATGATGAGTTATAAGCCCGCTCTGAGCGCCGAGAAAAATCTGGTCTGGACCGAGCGGCGCTCGGATGGGTCGATGTTGATCTATCAGCAAGAACCCGGAGCAACCTGGTTTCAGCAGGTCGCAATCGTCATCATCGGACTGTTGCCGATCGAATGGCTGCTTTAGCTTACGCCCGTGTCCAAACGCCTCCAAGGAGTGGTGCGTGACCAAGGTGGTGTGCTGGTTCGGCTTGTGGGGGGCAGGGGCTTACCTGTCCGCTTTTGCCTGAGCCATCAATGCGGCAAACCCCCCAGCCTCATCCAGGCGCCGGCTGGTATAATCATAGGCCGCGGCCTCTTGTGCGCGGATTTGCTTCCAGCTGAGCAAGCCCATCCCGGGCACAGCTGGCGGTTCGAGCAGCAGATCGCCCGATTGGGCCAACTGGCGCATGGCACGGCTGCTGGTCACCATCATCGCACGGCCGACCACTTCGATGATGCGCGGGAAATCCTGCCCATCATGGCGGCGCAGCGCCAATTGGCCGGCAAGGCGGCGTCGTGTGGGCAGGTTGCGATAGGCGTGACGGATGCGCCAATCCTCGTCGGGCGACAAGATGACGGCAACATTGGGGCCGGGCTTGATACGGCGCATGGCGCTGACGGGGACATTGTCCATGATCGCGCCATCTACCAGCACTTCACCCTCTTCGGTGACAAAAGGCGGAAGCGCTGCGGGGATCGAGGCAGAGGCTCGCACCGCTTGCCAGCAAAGACCCCGCCGCTGCAGGAAAATCTCGTTCGTGCTGAGATTGGTCGAGACGGCGAAGGCATTCACGGCCAGATCCTCGATCCGGCGCTCGCCAAATTCCCGGCGCAATTCCGTGTCAAAATGGCTGTGATCGAAAACGCTATAGAGCGGAATGGTCAATTTGCTCAGGGCTTGCCGCTTAAGGAAAAACGCCTCGAACGTGTCAAGTTTTCCTGTCAGATCCGGGTTATGGGCCAGCTCTAGGGCGACGGATGAGCCGATGCTGGTTCCGCCATAGATGTCGAATTCAACCCCGGCTTGGGCAAATGCGCGCATCGAACCCAGATGTCCCGCGCCCAAAGCGCCGCCTCCACCCAATACCGCGCCAAGCGCCGTTCCCGCCAAAAAGCGCGCGAGACGGGCGAAATCGCCAGCGCGATCCAGAGCAAGATGGTGATGCAGATGCAGTGCCCGCCCCTCAAGCCAGTTCATGGTTTGGCTTATGGGCGTGGCCGCATTCTCGCGCCACAGGACCAGCCCGACATGTTCAGGCCGAAACAGGGGCAGGGCATATTGCTCGAGCGGGTTGGTCGCGACCCTGCCGTCTTTTGCCAAAGGTCCCATGCCGCATAACAGCAAAAAGTCGCATTGGCGCAATGCGGCACGGTCCCAACTATCATTGCCTTGGCCGGTGATCAGGATCAGGCGTCCATATTCACGCTCTTGCACCGCAAGCCACGTGGCCAATGCGTTGTCGGACAGGGGCGAGGTTTCTTGGGGCCGCAGCTCGGCGGGCAAATCGTGCCAGCCAATGGCCCTTGCCGGCCCCTCGGCTTGCAGAGCTGCGCAGATCTTTCGGATCATCCCTTCGGGCGGAGCAACCGAGCCCGCGGCGCAAATACCAATAGCGGCGGGCGCGCGCGGCGATAGCACAGCCGCGGTTGTGGTCGCAGCGGCAAGGCGACGGCCAAAGTTGCGCAGGATGCTTTGCGTAAACGAAGGCGCCAGTTGCGAAATCTTGTCATAGGTCTCGCGGTCCAGTTCCAGCACATCGCTGTCACGGACTGCCTGCACATCGGCCGTCCGTGTCAGCCCGGCGAAAAAGGCAATCTCACCAATCGGCTCACCGGGGCCGATCTCTGCGACGACATGGCACCCGTCACGCAAGACATCGAACTTGCCGCGCAGGACATAATAGACGCATTCCGCCGCATCACCCTGCCGCACCAATCGCTCGCCGCGTTGCACGGCGCGGATGGTGGCGTGATCCAGCACCACTGCCTTTGCCTCGGGCGAAA
Organism: Paracoccus sp. (in: a-proteobacteria); assembly: GCF_032007265.1. Taxonomy (GTDB): domain Bacteria; phylum Pseudomonadota; class Alphaproteobacteria; order Rhodobacterales; family Rhodobacteraceae; genus Paracoccus. The sequence continues at coordinate 38,905 of NZ_DALZMB010000010.1, forward strand.
GGTCGCGCAAGAGTTCTGCAGCAGCGGCCGGAAGATTCTGAAGGGTGAGTTTCATCTGGAAATTGCTTTTCTTCTCGCCTGATCGGGAATGTTAGCTTGGATATACGGTGGTTTTAAGCACAGTTCTTTGACAGTAAGAGGCCGCTACGCAGCGTTTTATTCGGATCCATCGGAAATCGACCCTGACCATGCCAGGCAAGAAACATACGACCATGCCCGATAATAGGGGGGAATTCCAAAGAAATGTCCCTATAGTTGGGTAAAATGCCGCTTCAACAGGTTTTTCGCAGGATTTTATAGATTTAATTTGATGTAATCAAATGCGAGGACTTTCACAGAAAACCAATGGTTGTCTGGAAAAAATAGATTCTCCTGCGTAGTGATTGACCTTAAACCTACGACTAAGGGTCGAATCATAGAATGGCGTCTTCAGCCGTCGACCGAAATTGGGGGGTGACCTTGGCTATTCAGCGAACCAATGAAAATTGGACCGTGCGATCATGGTTCGCAAAGGCGGTTTTGGGCGCGATTATCGGCATGGTCGGGGCGGATGAAATTCGAGCCGATCAGATCACCCCGACAGCAACCGGGCGACACACCCAAGGGCAAAGCGTTGATATACGGCGATATAACGTTCCGCCAGAGGATCCGGGCAGGCTTTTGCCGCCGCTAGAGGCGCGCCGTCGGGCGTTATTAATACGTGTGCGCCAAAACCCCGGCGATCTGGATGCTGCCTTTGCATATGCTCAGGTTTCGGCGCGTCTGGGCGATCTTGAGGGCGCGATTGCGACATATGAGCGCTTGCTGATCCGCGTTCCCAATACGCCGCGACTGCAACTTGAACTGGGCGCGCTTTATTTCCGCCTGGGCGCTTTTGACACTTCGCGCTCGTATTTTCAGCAGGTGCTGGCGCGGGGGGATACACCTGACGAGGTGCGGCGAAATATCTCGACCTTCATGATGGCGATGAATGGCAATCGTCGCAAAGGCGGATTTAGCGGACGTCTGTCTTATGGGTTGCGCTATCAAAGCAACGCAAATGCGGGACCAAATAACCGTCTGGTCAGCCTTTGGGGCCAGGAATTCACGCTGGATGATGTGGCGACTGGAACGCCTGATGTTGCGGCCATTCTGGGGGTAGGGCTGAATTATTTGCAGCCTTTGCCCTATCGCGGCGTCGCGCTGCAATATGAGTTCGACCTTGCAGCGTCGGAATTTGCTGATCGCAGCGACGTTTCCAGCCTTGATGCCGAGTTCCGCCTTGGTCCGGTGTTTTTGCTTGATCATTACGGGATCAAGGGCGGGCGGTTCAGCCTATCTGCCGCGGTCGGTGGCGGGATGCTGGGCCATGACCCGAATTACACCAGCTATGGCCTGTCCATGGGGTTGCAAGTTCCCAAAGGGCGCAAAGTCATGAACCGCCTGAACTTCGATTATCGCAAGGAAGACTATCGCTCGACCGATGATCGTCCGCGCAGTGATGAGTTGAGCGGCGAAAGGATGCGGCTGAACGGCTCGATGCTTTATCAATTCGCGCGTGACTGGCAGGGGATTTTCGGCCTTGGCATCGAACGGCGCACAGCCGAGCGCGAGGATTCCGCCTATTGGGAAAGCAGTTTGCAGCTTGGTGTCAACCATCGCTTCGACGCGCCCTTTGATCTGACCGAGCGGCCCTGGACACTGACCTTGGCCGGAAAATTTGCCCGCCGGGTCAGTGATGGGCCCAATCCCATGGTCAGCCGAACTGAACGGCAAAAGGGCAATGAGATCTACATTCAGGCCATTCAAAGCGTCCCCTTGCGCGATGATCTAGCCTTGCAGGTCTATGGCAGCTACCGTTCCATCGATTCAAATTACGATATTCGCACCTTCCACGATGCCGCTTTCGGGGCATCAGTGGTTCATTCGTTTTAAGGATTTGGCGCGATGAAAATCAGATTTCTTTCGGTTTCTCTTGCGGCGCTCATCTCCGCAAATCCCCTGTCCGCTCAGGATGTCGGTGTGACCGCTGCGGTTGCGCCTGATGCGCGATCTCATCTGGATGCAGCAAAGGCCCGGCAGGTCAATATTGGACAGAATGTCATTTTCAATGAGACATTCGTCACCGATGAACAGGGGATCGTGCAAATCTTGCTGGCAGATGGCAGCAACTTTACCGTCGGGCCCAAATCGACCCTGAAGATCGACAAATTCGTCTATGATCCCAATGCAGATACGGCGACGATTGCCGCCAGCGCCTCGCGCGGGGTGTTTCGGTTCGTCGGTGGTGCGGCCTCTAAGCGCGCAGGCTCGGTCGATATTGAGACCCCGGTGGGCGTGGCGGGTATCCGCGGCGCGATTGTTGATGTCAATCTGACGCCAGATGGTGCGATCCCCGCCCATATCTCTTTGATTTATGGAGATTCGATCACTTTCACCCTGCCGGATGGAACGCAACTTGTGCTGACCATGGCGGGAACCTCGATCGTTTTTGAGGGAGGGGCGGCCTATATCCGTTGGACGCCGGACAGCTGGACCAATCAGGAAAATCCGGTCCTGACCAACGGTTTGCGCGGCCCGATGAGCGGGCCTTTGTCAGATCTTGTTTTGGCGCTTTCGGGCAGTGATCTGGGCTTTTTGCCGCTGCCGCCCCCAGCGGGCGCGGGACTTGGTGCGGGGGGCGATGATATTGCTTTGGGGACTGATCGCGACACCTCTAATCGCGAAGAAGCCAATCAAGCCAATATCGGATCCACAACCGATCCGATTGACCCGCCAGACCCGCCAGATCCACCAGATCCACCGGACCCGCCAGATCCACCGGACCCGCCAGATCCACCGGACCCGCCAGATCCACCGGACCCACCAGATCCGCCGGACCCACCAGATCCACCGGATCCACCGGATCCTCCCGTGTTGCGCAGCTTTAACGGCGTCTATCGTGGTTTCAGCTCGGGGCTTTTGCTGCCTGCGGGCCAGCCTACCACTGGTTCGGCATCGTTTAGCTTCAATGCGGCCGATGGCACGGTTTCGGCGCGGCTTTCACCCATGCAATGGGGCGATGCTGCGTTCATCGTGACAGAAAGCGAGAGCGAATATACCACCGATACCGATTTCGGCGGCTCGAATACGCTTGGCAGTGTGGCAGTGGCCGCTGATCCTACGACCCTTTGCGATTGCGAGTTTCTTAGCTGGGGAACTTGGGCCGCTGCCGGGCCAAGCATCGGGATGAACGATCAAGGCGTCCGCGACGGCTATTGGATCGTTGGGGATATGACCTCGCCTGCTGACATTCCGTTGACGGGAACGGCGCGTTATCAGGGCGGAGCCGTTGGAATGGTTTCAAGCCAAGGTTCGCAATATTCTGCCACGGGTGATATGGCAGCGCAGGTCGATTTCGGCACTGGGCGCGGAAGCATCCAGATCACCGATTTCGACGGTCGTGATTTCGTGGCGCCAGACTTCGGGATGACACCAGTCGGAGGCGCATACGACACTGGCTTTGTCGGAGAAATCAACGGCTCGGGGGCTTTTGGTCAGATCAACGGGGGCTTCGTCAATGACGGCGATATTCCCGCGGCGGGTATCGTAGGAGGGTTCCAGCTGGACGATCCATCAAGCGACTGGAGCGCCACAGGCATCTTTGGTGGCGCTCGGTTCGGTCAGTAATCTTGCGACTGTCCAAGCGGTCCCGCACCCCCTCGGCACGGCGCCGCCGCGTGATCATCGCGGCGGGGCTGGCCACCATCGTCTTGCTGCTTGCCCTCACAAGCAATATGCGCGCGACGATGATCCGGCTAAGCGATCAGGTTTTTGACAGCTATCAAAGGATATCTCCGCGACATTCCAGCGATCCGGCGGTTGCGGTGGTCGATATTGACGAGGGCTCGATCGCGAAGCTGGGGCAATGGCCTTGGTCGCGCCAACGCATGGCCGAACTGGTCGACCATATCGGGGCGGCAGGCGCCGCCGTAATCGCTTTTGATATCGCTTTCTCCGAGCCGGATCGCAGCTCGCTTGGTCAAGCGGTCGGCGAGTTGCGCGCGCTTGGCGCCAATGTCTCTTTGCCCGACGCTGGGGTCGAGTTGGATTATGACGCGGCATTCGCAGCAGCAATCGGGCGCAACCCTGTTGTGCTGGGGCTGGCCCTGAGCAACGAAACGCCGTCCCTGTTGCCGCCCGCCATCGCGGGGTTTTCCTATGCGGGTAGCGATCCATCTGCTTACCTGCCGCGCTTTAGCGGCGGGATCGGCAATCTAGATATCCTGACCGCGCAGGCGACAGGGCTGGGCAGCTTTTCCTTTCTTCCCTCGGCCGATAATATCATTCGCACCATGCCGCTGGTCTCGACGACCGAGGGGGGGCTGTTTGCCGCGCTGAATATCGAGGCCTTGCGCGTGGCATTGGGTGCCAGCAATTTCATCATCCGCTCCAGCGACGCCAGCGGCGAGATTGCAGGCGGTAAAGCCCAGATGACCGCCTTGAAACTTGGCAATTTCGAGGTGCCAACCGGTCCCCAAGGCGAGTTCTGGCTGCATTATTCCGGCATGCCCGATATGGCAGTCGTTGCCGCAGCAGATCTGTTCGACCCGGTGCAGCAAGGCCGGATCGCAGCCCAGCTCGAGGGGCGTATCGTCTTGGTCGGGACCAGCGCCATCGGCCTGCGCGATATCGTCGCCACCCCGGTTTCGCCCGCCATGCCCGGGGTGCGTGTCCATGCCGAGGTCATCGATCAGATCTTGAACCAAAGCTTTCTGACCCGCCCCGACTGGGCCAAGGGCGCCGAGATCACTTTGGCGGTGCTTGGCGGTCTAGTGCTGACTATGATCGTCGCCTATTTCGGACCTGTGATCAGCAGTTTTGGCCTGGTGGCCTTGGTTGGTGGTTGTTGGCTTTTATCCTGGATCGCATTTACCCAATCCGGCATCCTGCTTTCGCCCGTGCTGCCGATCCTGTGTCTGGTTGCGGTTTTTGGTTTGACCGCACCATTGCTTATTTTGATGGGCAACCGCGAAAAGATGTTCGTGAGGAATGCCTTTGGGCGCTATCTTTCACCCGCGCTTGTCTCGCGGTTATCAGATGACCCTTCTGCGCTGAAGCTGGGCGGAGAAAACCGCGAGCTGACCATTTTATTCTCAGATATTCGGGGCTTTACCAGCCTGTCCGAAAATCTGGACCCGACCCAGCTGACCGCACTTTTAAACGGCTTTCTAACGCCGATGACGGATGTCTTGCTGGAGCATGAGGCGACCATCGACAAATATATTGGCGATGCGATCATGGCCTTTTGGAACGCGCCGTTGACGATCGCAGATCACCCCCGCAAGGCCTGTCTGGCGGCGTTGGGAATGGTCAAAGCTGTCGAGCAGCTTAACCTTGAGCGCGGAACAGATATTCGCATCGGCATCGGATTGCACATGGGCCCGGCCTGTGTGGGCAACTTGGGCTCTAGCCAGCGATTTTCCTATTCCGCGATCGGCGACAGCGTCAATCTGGCCTCGCGGGTCGAGGGGTTGACCAAGCAATATGGTGTGACCATCGCCTTGACCGACGAGGTCTATCAGGGCGCCAGCGATCTTGCCTGCCTCGAAATCGACCGGGTCCGGGTGGTCGGACGGAATGCGCCCGTGGTGCTTTATGCCCTCACTGGGGACGGCGATCAGGCACGCAGCCCTGAATTTGTCCAATTTGCCGCCCAGCATCAGCGCTTTTTGCATGGCTATCGGGCGCAGGAATTTGAGTTTTGTTTAGAATTTATAAAAGATTTCAATGAAGTATATGACAGAGAGTTTTCCGCCATCTATGCTTTGTATCAGCAGCGGATTGCGAAGCTGATGACCCAACCGCCGGGCAAAGACTGGGATGGTATTTATGTCGCAACATCAAAGTGACGCCCTAAGGCGTGACAAGGTGAACGGGGTAAAGCATGAGCGCATTTGATCTGCTGACCTTGTTTGCGCTTTTGGTTTTTGGTCATGCGCTTGGCGATTATCCCCTTCAGGGAGATTTTCTGGCCAAGGCCAAAAACCGGTTTGCGCCATTGCCGGGCATCCCTTGGTTTCAGGCAATGGCCGCGCATTGCACCATTCATGGCGGCATTGTCGGGGTGGTCACAGGCAGCCTGTGGCTGGGCCTGGCCGAGGCCTTGGCCCATGCGATGATTGATGACCTGAAATGCCGAGGCAAGATCACCTTCAATCAGGATCAGTCACTGCATCTGGGCTGTAAGCTGATTTGGGTTGGGGCAGTGGCGGCCTCGACGGTTTAGGCTTTGCGCAATTGTCCCAACTCGGTCAGATCATCGACCAAGGCGGTCAGCACACGCGCCTCGCCAGTCATATCTGCCAGCTCAAATCGGTGGGCAAGGCGGGCGAAGCCTTGCTGGAAACGCGGGGTTTCCTTGTCGGTCACCGAAATCCGGGCAAGACTGGCCGCGATGGCGCGCCGTAACGAGGGGGCAAGGCCCGCGCGATGCTGGCAGCGCTTGAGCAGAAAGACCACTTCGGCCAATTGCATCGCCACGACCGCTTTTTGCATCGTGACGGCCGATTTTTCATAGCGTCCACCCTCTAGCGAGGCCCAATGCGCGATTTTGAGAAAGCGGGCACAGAAGCTGAGCCGCCAATCCTCGTAGGAAAACGAGACGCGGCGCATCTGGGCAACCTCTTGCAGGTCGCGCTTGATCATGACCCAAAGCGCCTTGCGCCGCCCGCGAGCATCGGTTGGAAAGATCAGGAAAAATGCCAGATAGCCCAGAACACCGCCCGAAGCGGCCATCAGGCCCTTCCAGATCGGCAAGACGCTGATCTGATAGGGGCCATAGCTGGGGCTAAGTAGCAAAAACAGCGTGATGGCATAATCTGGCGCCGACAGGGACATACCCCGGTGCGAGCGGATAAAGGCAAAAGAGCAAAGGGCGGGAAGCAGGGATAGCAGCTGACCCTCGGGGCTGGGAAAAAGCGGCCATAGCAGCATCTCTGTCGCAATCGCCACCGCCGCCGCAGCGAACTGCCCCTTGATGACATCCTGCATCTTACGTGTCGGCGTCACCCCGGTCGTTGCCAGCGACATGCAAATCGCCGCGCTGACCAGCGCATATTGAAATGAGGCATCCTGGGTCAGCACCCAGCCCAGCCCAAGGCAGGAAAGCACGATGAAAATTCGCAGCGCGCCTTGCCATGCACCTGTCCAATCCAGCGCATAGCGGCGGCGCTCTTTGCGCATCAGATCGCGGCTTCCACGCTCTTCATCAAGGTTACTCAGAGCCAGCAAAAGCGAGCTGAGCGCGTCTTCGACGACCGGATCCTCGGCGCGTGCAATCATTTTGCGCAGGGCGTGGATCATGCCTGAAAAGTCGTTCTGGCCGTGCAGTTGAACCGCCGCACCCTCAAGGCTTTCGCCCAATGCAGGGTTGGGGGGATGTTGGAAACTGGCAAACAGCAGGTTGACCAACGCGGGCAAAAGCGGCTCGAACCGACCAGATCTTGCCAATTTTCCGTTTGCGGTCAGTGTGTTCAGCTCTTCTTGCAGAAGCGAGGCTGCCGTGATCAGCCGGCCAAAGGCGCCGTGATCGCGTCGCGCGGCATCACTTTGCGCCGCGCCTGCCAGATGCAGAATATCCGCAGTCAGGCGGCGGGCCTTAAGTTGAACCTCATGATCGCTGCCATTCAAGCGTGCAAGATAGGCCCAAATCACCCCCGTCAGCGCACCGATCAGCACCGTTAACACCCGGTCCGAGGCAACCTCACGCACGGTTTCGGGACTGAACGGGTTCAAAACGATGACGATGATCGCGGAATAGCCAGCCAGCACCGTACCGTAAGAGCGATAAGAGCGTTGCAGCGAGCCGATGAACACCATGAGGCTGGCCCAAAACGCCAGCGCCAGCAGTTCAATCCCCAGCTTGCCGCCTGCGAACCACGCCACCGCCGTCCCAAATCCCGAGCCAATGATCGTTCCGATAAAGCGGTACGAAGATTTTTCGATGATTTGCCCGCGCGTCGGCTGAAGCGTCACAAAAACCGTGATTGCCGCCCATTGCGGATGCTCGAGGCGCAAAAGCCAGGCCAGCACCAAGGCAATCAGCGCCGCCGAGGATACTTGCAGACCTTGCAGGAATTTGGGGCGGTCAAAGCCAAGGCGTTCGAAAATGCGGTGGAAGTCGGATCGGATTGTCATGCGTGCTGTGCCGCAATCTCACAATAGAAAGGGCGGATCGCCAGACGCGCCAAAAGCTGCCCGGAATTGGGCGGATCAGCGCATAGACCCAGAGCGCGACCAGCACAAGCACCCTTGTATAACCGGACCGCGACACGACGCCACAGGTGAAGAATTTTTATAGGATTCTGTGTTAGGCCTATGAAGTTAATGGATATCTGAACGAATGTTCTTTTATTGATGGCGTCGGACCTAGGCTTAAGCGGCGATGTTCAGCTGCTCGGCCAGTGCCTCGATCGCGGCGATTGAGGCATCATAATGCGGTCCAGATTTCGGGAAGCGCTCTTTTTGGTGCCTGTAGAACTTTAGCCATTTCGCCAGATCCTCTAGCGGATAGGTGTTTGACCAAGCGCCGCTGGTCAGGGTGAAGCTGGTGTCATCGAATGAAGTCGTCATGGCGTTGTTTTGGCCCCGCCACAGCACGAGTTCAATCCCGTAAGCAGGTCTTGCCAGAATTATGGCTTAGGGCGCGGCTCAATTGTCGCGTTTCATGTCCAGACGCAGATGGGCCGCCAGCTCATGTACATAGGGTTCGCCCAGCATGGTCAGATGCTGACCTGCGGTGTCGATGATCCGTACTCCTTTCGGCGCAACGATTGACCAGCCAAGGCCATTTTCCTTGACCTCTGGCCCATCACGCAGATTGTCTGCAGCGCGGAAAACAGTGATTTCGCGCGGATAGGGGGTCGGTTTATAAGACCGGATCGCCAGATCGATCGCAGCCTGATGGGCTGTGATGCTGCGAATATAGCGATTACCCGCAGAGCCCAGGGCACGGGCCAGTCGCAGCTTAAGCCGCTCGCACCTGAAATGCAGTTCCATGCGCAGCTCGTGCCAGCGACCTGAAGCTACGCCCGCGAAATTGTGGCGCAGCCGGCTAAGGTAATGGCGCAGGGATTTGCGACCGAATTTCTGCACCCGGCCGCCCGGTCCCGCCGCATCAAGCAGGTAAAGCGCGGCGACATCGCGTCCCGTCGCCAAAAGCTGCTGGGCCATCTCATAAGCGGCGTAACTGCCTTGCGAGACGGCGATCAGCCGGATTGGTCCGTGCGGGGCGATACGCTCGGCGGTATTGCGGTAAATTTCGGCGATTTCGGGCAGGCTGGTCGGGCTGGTCGGGTCCAGAAGGTCCAGCGTCAGGCCGTATATCGGTTGATCCTCGCCCAGATGACGGGCCAAGGGCCGAAAAAAATCCCCGCCCGAGCCGATGATATGCACGGCGAAAAGGGGGGCCAAGCTGCCATTTGGCTGGATCGGAACCAGACAATTGGGCTCGGATTTGCTATCCATCGTTTGGATTTCCGCCGCGATTTCGCGCGGTGTCGAGGATTGATACAGCGTGGCCAAGGTCAGGCGCTTGCCAAATTCACGCTCAAGCAGGCTCATCAACCGGACCGAAATCAATGAGTTGCCCCCCAGATCAAAGAAGCTTTGATCGGGGCCTACCTCGTCAAGATGCAGCAGCTCTGCAAAGATGCTTTGAACCTTTTGCGTGCTTTCATCGGGTGGGCCAAAGCTTTGGCTGGGCTCTTGGACCAGGGCCGGGCGCGGCAATTGCGCCAGATCGATCTTGCCGCCGGGGGTTTGGGGAATGTGATCGATCAGCACGATCCGGGGCAGGGTATGCGGGGGCAGATGAGGCTGTATTGCCTTCAAGATGGTGGCGCTGTCGACATCGGGGTGGTCGTGATGAGGGCGAACCCAGGCGACCAGATGGGCCTGAGGGGTCCGGGCACCCTCCAGCGCGACAATGGCGGTCTCAACCAGCCCGGTTGCTTCCAGATTGGCCTCGATTGCCGAAAGTTCGATGCGATAGCCGCGAAGTTTGACCTGTTTGTCGATGCGACCATGATAGGCAAGTTGTCCGTCCGGGCGCCAGCTCACACAATCGCCGCTGCGGTAGGCAAGCGGTGCAGCCATGTTTGTTTGGGGCGCGAACGGGTCCGGGACAAAGGCCTTTTGGCTAAGGCTTGGTTGGCCGATATAGCCCAGGGCAATCTGGGGCCCCCCGATCCATAGCTCGCCATTCACCCCTTCGGGGGCAAGGCTGCCATCGGGCAATATCACATAGACATGCACCGAGTCGGTTGGCCGCCCGACGGGAACCTCGCCGCCGTCGAAAGAGGCAAGGCTGGGGTCGTAAAGCGTTGCCGTGATCGTGGTTTCGGTCGGCCCATAGCCGTTGAGCCAGCGGATTTCAGGGTATTTTTCCTGCCATGACGTCAGGGCAGCACCGGAGATCCGTTCGCCACCTACGACCATCAGCCGCAATGAATCGGGCAGTCTGGCCCGGCCGTCCATATCGCCCAGATGGGCGATCAGCACATGCCAAAAGGCAGTGGGCAGATTGGCCAGCGTGATCTGATGGGCGTCAATCTCGGCAAGAAAGTCCGGGATCGACTGGGCCATATGTATATCGCGCAGCATCACGCCCGCGCCTGCCAGAAGGCTGGGCAGGATCTCTTCGATCGATATATCAAAGTTCAGGCTGGCAAATTGCAAAACGTGATCGTCGCGCGAAATCCCATAGGCCGCGCGCGTGGCATGGGCGTGATGGCTTAGCGCGCGATGGGGCACCAGCACGCCCTTGGGCAGCCCGGTCGAGCCAGAGGTATAGATCACATAGGCGGGACGTTCAGGATCATGGGGGCCGCGCGGCGGAGGATCCGCTGCAAGGCCGCGGTTGCCCGGTGCATCAAGATCCAGTCGCGCAACCGGCAGGTCGGCGCAGGCCGCGACGGTCTCTTGCACCGAAAGAACCAAGGCGGCGCCTGAATCCTGGATCATATGGGCCAAAAGCTGTGCGGGATATTCGGGATCAAGCGGCAAGAATGCGGCCTCAGCCTTGAGGACCGCAAGCATGGCCACGATGAAATCAAATCCACGCGGCAACGCCAGCCCGATGATGTCGCCTGGCCCAATGCCCTTGCTGCGCAGCACCGCAGCAAGGTGGTTTGCGCGCTGATCAAGCAGGCCATAGGAAAGGGTGGCTGCGTCCTCGGTGGACTGGTCGATGAGCAGATCCGGGCCGGGCAGGCCGATCTGGGTCAGTCCAATCTGGGTTAGGCCGATCTGGGTCAAGGCGATGTGATCGGGCTGACTGCGCGCGACCTGTTCGATTTCCTGAATAAGGGCGGGGTTATCTTGCGCCAGATGCAGCGGATGGCGAGGCTGGCCAAGCGCGATCAGATCGGCAATTTCATTTTCGGGCAGCACTGCGACCTGCGCCAGCGGCACGTCATCGCAGGCGATGATCGAATGCAGCGTCTGGATCATATAGCGCGACAGCCGCGCCATGCCCGCGTCGGAAAAGCGACCCGGGTCGTATTCCAGCCGAACCAGCATTTCGGGATCATCATAAACGCCAAGCGTCAGCCCGGTTGCCATCTGGCTGCGCTCTTCGCCGTGGCGTTTGTCCCATTCCGGTCCAAGCGCAGACAGATATTGCGCCGCTGATTTGCGGTCAAACATCACAAGGCTGTCGAAAAATCCCTGACCGCCGGGAATATCGCAGACCTCGGCGATGGCGGGCAGAGGCATCTGTTCCAGATCGCGGGTGGCCAGAACAAAGGCGCGATGCTCGCGCAGATATTCGTCCAGCGTGCGCCCCGAGATGCGCGTGCGGAAAGGCAAGGTGTTGATCAGGCAACCGACACAGGGCGGCTCGCCGGGGCGCATATGACGGCCGGTGCGGGTGATGCCGAAAAGTGCCTCGTCCCGGCCAGAGGCGCGCGCCAGCACCAGCCCCCATGCGGCCGTGATCACATTCGCTGTGGTCACGCCTGCACGTTTGGCACGGGCGCGGATCGCCTCGGATGTGCTTTGCGACAGCCTTGTGCTGACCATGCGACTGCTTTGGCTGATGCCCGCGTCACCCTCGGCGGCAAGAAAGCAATTGGCAAGGCGGTTCGGTTCATCAAAGCCGGCAAGGTGGTCGCGGAAAAATGCCTGACCGGCACTGACATCCTGCGCGACCAGCGCGCGGCAATGATCAAGGAACGAGGAAACCTCGGGAACCGTCAGCCGCAGCGGCCGATGATCGCGATAGGCGTTGTAGCGGTCGTAAAGTTCGGATTGCAGCAAGAAAAAGCTGCCGCCATCCATCATCGCGTGATGGATTGTCACGACCATCAGCATGTGATTGGCGGCCAGCTGCACCAGGCGAACGCGCCAGCTTGGCACTTTGGTCAGGTCAACACCCTGACAGCGATCCTGCTCTAGCCAGATCGGCAACCGGACCGCCTGTTCGTCCGCTGGCATGGCAGACCAGTCGAGATGCAGAAAGTCGACCTCGATGGCGTCAAGCGCATATTGTTGCGGCCCGTTCTCGGCCAGCGGGTCCAGAACCGTGCGCAAAACGTCATTGCGCAAGGTCACCTCTTGCCAGGCCTGGCGCATCGCGGCGACGTCGATCACCTCATCGGTGAAATGGGTCACCAATTGCAGCACGTTCAGCGCAGGCTTGCCTGCCAGCTGGCTTTCCAACAGCAGGCCAATCTGCATTGACGTCATCGGCGCGCAATCAGCACCCGCAGGCGGACCAGAAGGATGGCTCGTCATGCGCGCATCAGATGGGTCTGTCATGGCCGAAGTTCTGAGCACAGCTTTCACGATGAGAGGGCGTTTATGGCAGAGAGGTGAAGAGAAAACGTCATTATGCCTGATACAACCATCACCAGCCCCATGAAAAGGTCATGGATCGGATCCCAGACCCCGTAGCGATGCGCGAAAGTCGCAGTCAGCGGATAACACAGCACAAAAGCCACCCCCTGACCAAAAATCGCACCCTTTAACCCCCACATTCCCGCCATGGTTGCGATGCAAATGACAAAAATTATCCCTCGCGCGGCCGTTAACCAGAAAAAACGGCGCGAGTCGCCCAAGGCCAATGCAATCTGATCATAACTAATGACAATCAGTTGCGGCATGAAGGCAAGGGAAAGCAAGCACACAACTGCACCTGCCTGTTGATAGCGCGGATCATAAAGCAGCCCGATCACGGCGATCCCGCCGAGTGCCAACACCACTGAAATCGCCAAAAGCCCGCCGGTCAGAAGAAAGCGGAAGCGGCGCAGGATCGCAGGATCATTTGCGCTGTCGCCCGCCAGATGCTCGCGATAAAGCGGGATCATCATCCGCCCGACCAAAGCCGATCCAAGCATCAACGGCACCGAGGCCAGCGTATAGCCGATGTTATAGATGCCCAGCATTTCGAGCGATAAGAACGTGCTCAGGACCAGCTTGTCACCCTGAGACACCAAGAATCCCGCGACCGTGCTGATGAAAATCCACTTGCCGAAGCTGATCAGCTCATGGGCTGCGCGGCCTTCGATGCGAAATCGGTTGGTATGTCCGGGCAGGCGCGTGCTCATCAGCCAAAGCCGAAGCACCGCCCCCACCAGCTGACCCAGCACAAGGGACCAGACCGATCCGGTGGCATAGGCCAGAATGATCATCACGGCCGTCGCCACGATCTGGCTGCTCAGATCAAAGATCGTGACCCGTCCCAGTTGCAAATGGCGCGCTGCAGTATCCACGCGTGTCGGTTCAAAGCCCGTAATCGCAAGGATAATCGCCGAGACCTGCAGAATCGCCACAAGTCCCGGCAGCTCATAGAACCGTGCCACCGGCCATGCCAGCAGGCAGGCGATCAGCCATAGGGCAAAGCCGCGGATAACCTCCAGCGACCAGGCCGTATCCAGAAAAACCGGGTCATCGCCGCGCGGGCTGCGCAGGATCGACTGGCCAAGGCCAATATCGGAAAAAAGTTTAAGCCCGACCAACATCACGGTGACCAGCGACATCAGCCCGAAAGCCTCGGGCATCAACAGGCGGGTCAGTACCAGATTGCTGCAAAGTCGCAGGGCCTGTGCGCCACCAAAGCCCAGAATCGTGATGACCGAGCCTTGGCGCAGACGCTGAGATAAAGCGGGACGATCTGTGCCTGAGGCTGGGTTTTGCTGGGCAGCAGTCATTAACGGTCGGTTTCCGGCTATTGGGGCAGGGCTAGAATATCAGATCGCAGGTAAATCGCTCGCGCAGATATCGGAGTTTATTAATATGGTCCATTAATCTATTTCGTCATGCCCAACCGTTCGTGCCGTTTCTTCTGGCTATCTGGCTATCTGGCTAATTCGCTATCTGGCACTCAGGGCAGGACAGGCGGCCGCCCCGATGAGCAGGTCTTGGACCGGGGTGTAAAAAATGTCCGTCAGTAACGCTGCAACCGGGCGGAGGGGTCACAGACCCGAGCTGCCGTCCTGACGTGCCAAAAGGCGCAGGGTTGCAGCCATGGCACTGCGAAGGTGATGACGCATCAGCCGTGCGGCCTCGGGGGCATCCCGGTTGCATAGAGCGCGAACAATCTGGCGGTGCTCGGACAGGGATTCCTCGATCCGCTCGGGCTGGCGCAGCTGGGCGCGGCGCAGGATTTCAAAGCGGTTGCGCAAATCCCGCGCGATCTGGGCCAATTGGGCATTGCCACCAAGCTGACAGATCAGATCATGCAGATCGAAATTCAGCTGTCGATAGATGTCCGTCCGTTCAGCTGCCAGGGCGTTGCCCATCTGTGCGATCACATCCTCAAGCGCGATGGCACCGGTGATCGGCATCCGCCCGGCGGCCAGGGCCGCGCACAGAGCCTCGACCTCGGACATGGCCTCAAAGCTTTCGGCAAGGTGGACCGGGTCCGGGGCGATGACCTCGACCCCGCGATAGGGCCGTCGCAGGGCAAGGCCGCGTCCGCAAAGTTCGGTCAGCGCCTCGCGCACCGGGGTTCGTGACAGGCCGTGGGCCTGAGCCAATGATTTCTCGTCAAGGCGCGTGCCCGCCGGGATTTGACCGTCGATGATATCGCGAGACAGCTGATCTGCCAGACGCAAAGCATGGGTTTCGGTCATGTTCGATTCCGATTGGGGCCTGTTCGGGGCGAAGGAAAGCTGAAAGGGCAAGGCGTGCGATGTAGATTGGCAGGCCAGATGTATGAGAAAGCTGGGCGATAAGCGGTTGGATTGTACGCAGTAAGCCTATAATAGCGCAGATGCGTATACAATCATCAGAAGTGAGGGGATGATTTCATGGCGGTTTCAGCCATCGAGATGAAATTGAAGCGGCTGGGCCTAGACCGCTATATGATGTTGCTGATCCTGACCGTGGTGCTGGCAACGCTTGTTCCCGCGCGGGGCGCCTTTGCTGCGGTGCTGTCGCAGGTGACCTATTGGGCGGTGGCGCTGCTTTTTTTCATTTACGGCGCGAAACTGTCGACCGCGACGATCCTGTCGGGCTTGGCCAATTGGAAGCTGCAGATCGGATGTCTGCTTTGCACCTATGCCATGTTCCCGGTGCTGGGGCTGGCGCTTGCGCCTTTGGCCGGGCTTTATCTGCCCGCGGCCTTTGGTATCGGCCTTTTGTATATCGGCTGCCTGCCGTCGACAGTGCAAAGTTCGATCGCCTTTACCTCGGTCTCAAATGGCAATGTCGCCGGGGCGGTTTGCGCGGCCTCGATCTCTAACGTTCTTGGCGTGGCTTTGGCGCCCTTGCTGTTTGCGTTGTTGATCCCCTCGGATAGCGGGGTTCATATCGATGCAAGCGCGGTTTGGAAGATTTTCCAGCAGATCCTGTTGCCGTTCATCGTCGGACAGCTGTGCCGGCCATTGATCGGGAAATGGTTGAACGAGCATAAGCTTGCGACAACGATCGTGGATCGGGGCTCGATCTTGTTGATCGTTTATTCGGCCTTTAGCGCGGGCGTGGTCAATGGCATCTGGAAGATGGTCGATGCCGGGCACATGTTTGGCCTTTGGGCGATTGTCTGCGCCATGCTGGCAATCGGCATGCTGATCTCGGTGGTGGCCGGGCGCGCGGCGCGGATGGATCGGGCGGATTTGCTGGCGCTGTTTTACTGTGGCTCAACCAAATCACTGGCCACGGGCATGCCCATGGCGGGGATCTTGTTTGCCGGGCAGGATGTTGCGCTGATCGTTTTGCCGCTGATGTTCTTTCACCTGACCCAGCTGTTCGTCTGTGCGATCATCTCGCAACGCATGGCGACGAAGGCCTGATCAAGGCTGAAGGGCAGAAATGTAGAAGGCTCCGAACCACGCGGTTCGGAGCCTTTTGCTTTCCAAGATTGCCCTTTGGCTTGTGCGATCAGGCGCGCGCCGCCTTGAGCGCTTGACGATGGGCAACACGTTTGCGGATGGCCTCGACATCGGTAATCGGGGTCGCTGCAAAAAGTTCGCGGGTATAGGGGTGCTTGGGGTCGGCAAAGACCTCTTGGCGAGAGCCCTGTTCGACGGCATCACCTTTATGCATCACCAAGACATCATCGGCGATATAGCGCACCACGGAAAGATCGTGGCTGATGAAGACATAGGCCAGATCAAATTCCTCTTGCAGATCCGCCAGCAGGTTCAAGACCTGCGCCTGCACCGAAAGATCCAGCGCCGAGACCGGCTCATCAAGCACCAAAAGCGTCGGGTTGAGCATGAGGGCGCGGGCAATGGCGATGCGCTGGCGCTGACCGCCCGAGAACATATGCGGATAGCGATTGAAATGCTCGAGTCCAAGGCCGACTTTGACCAGCATGGCCTCGGCCCGGGCTCGCCGTTCTGACGCGGGGGTATTTGTGTTCAGGAGAAGAGGCTCCATCAACACATCACCCACCTTTTGGCGCGGATTGAGGCTGCCATAGGGGTTTTGAAAGACCATCTGGACCTTGGAGCGCATGGTC
>NZ_DALZMB010000011.1:0-14948 GCF_032007265.1 Paracoccus sp. (in: a-proteobacteria)
TCAGGCCGCCAAATCGGCCCTGAACGGCGGAAAACAAGGAAAAATCGAGGTGCCCCAATGTATATCAATGATATGCGAATGGCCGTGCGCCCAAGGTTTGATGATGCAAAAGAATACAGCCGTATACGTTATGGCGCATGAAGGGTCTTTGATGATAAGAGCTCTGGCATTGGACAGGCGCGGCCAGGTACCAGTGATGCGGTTTGTGCTAAGGGTGCGAAGCGCCTATAAGCCGGGCTGATCGAATAGGAATACGGCGGCAAACGACATGGGCGAGGCCAACGACAGGACGGGCGGGATTCAGGTGATTGCGCGGGCAGCAGCCCTGCTGCGAGAGCTGGGCGAACATCCCGCGGGCCTTAGCCTTGCTGCCTTGGCCGCAAGGGTGGGGCTGGCGCGATCGACCGTGCAGCGCATCATTCAAGCGCTGGAAACCGAAGGATTGGTTGCTCTTTCGGATCAGGGCTACGGCTTTCAGCTGGGACCAGCGCTTGGAGAGTTGCTGCAACGCCGCCAGATCGATCTGACGGCGGAATTGCGGCCTTTGATCGCGGATCTATCCGAGCAAATCGGCGAAACCATAGCTTTGTGCAAATTCAGCGGGGCACAGGTGACGGTGTTGGAATGCTGCATTGCCGAGCATCCCTTGCGCGTGGTCTATCCGCTTGGCGCCCTGCCCTTTCCGGCACATGTTCTTGCACCCGGACGTGCGCTTTTGGCCAATATCGCGCCTGAGCGCGCCCTTCAGATCCTGCAGGAAACCATGCCCGGTCCCGAGGCCACAAAGATCTGCGCGACATTGCTGTCTGCGCGTGAGCCTGCCTATGACATTGCCGAAAGCTATGCTGGCCTATCGGCCATTGCGGTCGCGATCCGCACGGATCATGGGCTTTTCGCCATCAGTTCGGTTCTGCCCCAATCGCGCATCGATCAGCGCGCCTCTCGGGTGGTTTCAGGCTTGACATCCCTTCGCACCAAAATCGAGGCGCGCTTTCTGGCCGAATAAATCAGCCAAACCGTTAAAGTGATGTAGGAAAACGGGCAATCCGGTGGATCGCCCGTTTGTCTGTTTAGCCTGTGAAGGCGATAATGGCCTTTAGCGGCCCGGTTCCATCGACAAGCGCCTGAAACAGGGCTGGGGCCGCCTCGGGGGTATAGGTTTCACCGCCCAGCCAGCTAAGTTCCTGCTGCATCGGGGCCAGCATGTGAACGGCTTGCGCAAAATCATCGCGGGTATAGACGCGCGTGCCGATGATTTCGATTTCGCGAAAGGCAAGCGCTTGCAGATCAACCGGCTGTGCCCCTTTGTGGATCGAGACAACGGCAATCTTGCCGCCCGTCCGCACAAAGCGCAGTGCATCTGCGACCGCAGGTGCGGCACCTGCGCATTCAAATACCGTGTCAAAGCCTTGGCACCCCTGCTTGGACAGGGCCGCGCTGAAATTCTCGGCCGTGGCGGCATAGGCGTCAAAGCCTGCGTCGCGCAACTGCTTGATACGCGCCTCATTGGTGTCGAAAAGCGCAACCGATCCAACGCCACGACGGCGCAGATAGGCGGCAAGCGTCGTGCCGATCGGGCCGGCACCGATAATGGCAACATGATCGCTGGTTGCGCAATTCACCCGCCGCGCGGCATGGATGCAAACTGCCAGCGGCTCGGCTTGGGCAGCCACGACATCGGGGACGTCAGGGTCAACTGCCAGTAGCTCTGACGCGGGAATGCGGACCTGATCGGCCATGCCACCGGCCGCATCGATTCCATAAAGCCGCAGCTTGTCGCAGATATGGGCCTGACCAGAGAGACAGGTCTGGCACAAGCCGCAAGAGATCAGCGGATAGCAGGTGACGCGGGTCCCTGCCGGAAATTCGGCGCAATCCTCGGCGGTATGTCCGATGAACTCGTGACCCAGAACCAGCGGAGCCGTGGCGCGGGGATGGGCGCCTTTGAAAATGGTCAGATCTGTGCCGCAGATGCCGCAGGCATCGACCTGCACGAGAACGCCCGCACCCTGAGGGGCCTCGACCTCTTGAAGGGAAACCTGCATCGGGGCGGTGTAAACGATGGCTTTCATGGCAATCTCGGACAAAATTGGAATGGAATATGGGCGGCGCGGGGCCGCCCATAAGCGATAGCTCAGCTGATCGAATAGCCGCCATCGACCGGAATGACATTGCCGGTCATAAAGGCCGCATGCGGTCCGGTCAGGAAAAGCGCCAGACCATGCAGATCCTCGGGGCGACCCCAGCGCGCCAATGGCGTGCGCGAAAGGATCGGCTGCGAGCGCGCCGGATCATTTTGCAGCGCCTCGGTCAGCGGGGTGGCAATCCATCCCGGCGCAATGGCATTCACGCGGATACCTTTGGGAGCATAGGCAATGGCCAGCGACTTGGTCAGCTGCGCGATGCCGCCTTTCGAGGCCGAATAGCCGGGCACAAGGCCGCCACCAAAGAAGCTAAGCATCGAGGCGATGTTGATGATCGAGCCACCCGATGCCTCAAGCAGCGGCGCTGCCGCCTCGCAGACCCGCATCGTGCCGGTCAGGTTGATGTCCACGACCTGCTCGAAAACCTCGGATGCCAATTCTTCGCCGCGACGGATGATGCCCGCGCAGTTCACGACCACATCCAGACGTTCCAGGCCGCTGACAAAGGCACGCACACCCTCGGTGCTGCGCACGTCCAGCTGGCGATGGCTGATGCCATGCGCGCTTGGGCGTTCATCGGCCTGGGCGACTTCGCGGTCGCTGGCGCCAGTGGCGATGACCTGGGCACCCGCGTCGCGGAAGGCCTCGGCGATTGCGCCGCCGATGCCCCCCGTGCCGCCAGTAACCAAAACGACGCGCCCCTCAACCCAGCCTTTGGCCCAATCAGCGGATGAACTGGTCGACATAATCTGCCCCAAGGCCAACTTTTTCGTAATGGGCGCGGCACATGTCGATCTTGGTAAAGACGTCCTCGTAGCCGATCTGCTTGTTCTGCTCGTCCAGGTAGACCATGCAGCCCGAGATGTTGAAGAAGGTGATCATCTCACTGCAATCTTCGGGCACGTTCAGCGTGTGGATCTCGCCCGGGGGCTCATAGACGAAAGAGCCCTCTTCGGCGACCCAGTCATGCTCGAAATAGTGCCATTTCCCCTTCAGAACCATGCCAAAGACAGGTGCAGGATGCAGGTGGCGCGACAAGATCCCCGAGCGCGTCACCTTTAGCAGGTTGCACCATTGCCCGGTCAGCGTGTTCAGGAACATCGGACGAAAGAACACGTTCGGCGCCTGCGGCACCCAGACGCGGTCATCATCGGGAATGGCCTTAAGTGCGATCTCGCTTGGTGCGAGGGGATGGGTCGAGCCCTTCATATTTGCGTACATCGTTCTTCCTTTCAGAGCGAGGGAGTATCAGAGAGTTTTTGGGTGCGGCTCATACGTCGCACCAGCGCGGCCACCAGCGGATAGGACCAGACGACAATTGTCAGCGCGCCCAGAACCCCGGAAATCGGGCGGTCAAAGAAAGCGATCAGATTGCCGTCAGATTTGATGATCGAGGACATGAAGTTCTGTTCAAGCACCTGCCCCAAGACGAGGCCCAGGATCAAAGGTGCGGCCGGATAATCATTTTCCTGCATCATCCAGACAAGGAAGCCGATCGACAGCACGACCCACAACTCGAATAGGCTGTTGGACACGGCATAGGCGCCAAACAGGCTCAGCATTAAGATCACTGGGTAAAGCAGCTCATCACGCACACCAATCGCAAAGCGGCCCATATAGATTGCCAGAATCCCAAGCGGGATCAGCAGCAGGTTGGACAGCAAAAAGATGATATAAAGCGCGTTCACCATATCGGCCGACTGGGTAAAGACCAGCGGTCCGGGCTGAATACCCTTCAGGATCAACACCCCAACCACGATTGCGGTAATTGAATCGCCCGGAATACCAAAGACCAGCGTGGGCACATAGGATCCGGACAGTGCCGCGTTATTGGCCGAAGACGCACCAGCGACCCCCTCGACCGAGCCTTTGCCGAATTTTGACGGATCCTTGGAAAAGCGTTTTGAGACGGCATAGGCGACCCAGGCCGCGATATCGGCCCCCGCCCCAGGTAGCGCGCCGATCAACGTGCCAATAATGCCCCCACGCCCGATTGCGGCCTTTTGCGACCAAATCGTGCTGAATTTGGGCATCGGTGGTCCCGAGACATCGATCTTGGCGTCCACTTGCAGCTTCGTGCCACGAAATGTCGCGGCGCGGCGCAAGATCTCGGCCAGGGCGAAGGCCCCGATCATCACGGCGATAAAGTTCACGCCACCTTGCAGTTCCATGAAGCCAAAGGTGAAACGCTGCATCCCGGTGACAAAATCTAGCCCGATCGTGGACAAGAACAGCCCCAGCATCAGCGCGATCCCGCCCTTCAGCGCATCATCGCCCGCCACAAGCGTTGCGCAGGACAGCCCAAGCAGAGCCAGCCAGAAATACTCGAAACTTGAGAAGTTCAGCGCAAATTCGGCCAGAAATGGGGCGCCAAAAATCAGGACAATCGTGCCCATGGTGCCACCCAAAACAGATGCAACCGCGGACATGCCCAAGGCGTCACCGACCCGGCCCGCGCGGACCAGATCATTCATATCATTCGTATAAGCGGCCGACGATGGGGTGCCCGGAATGCGCAAAAACGCGCCCGGCACATCGCCCGCAAAGATCGACATGGCCGAGCAGGTGATGATCGTGGCCAGTGCAGCCACGGGCGACATGGTGAACGTGACCGGCACCAAAAGCGCCACAGCCATCGTTGCACTTAGCCCCGGGATCATGCCGACGAACAGGCCAAAGAGAGCCGAGACAAGGATGGTGATCAGAACCTCGGCCTGAAACACCATCGACAGGCCAGCGGAAAATGCCTCCATCAGAACAGCCCCTCGATGATGCCATCAGGCAGCGGGACGCCAAGCAGATGGGTAAAGATGATTGATATTCCGACCCCGGCCACAACGCCGGTGGTCAATGCGGGCAACGGCTTGAGGCCATAGATCAGACCGTGGATTGCCACCATCGGCACGGCAACCGCGATCGTGCCCAACGTTGGCGTCAGCCAAACGAATGCGGCAATGGCAATCGGCAGATAGGCGATCAATGCCAAGCGGCGCGGCGAGCCCAGCCAGTCAGGGCGCGTGAAGCTGCCAGCCTCACGCAGTCCGCGCAGCATAATCGCGGCCCCCATCGCAGCCATTGTGCCCCCGATAATCATCGGAAGCAGCCTGGGCGAAGCCGCGCCTGCCGGCACGTGAAATCCGCGTGCCACAAGGGCAATCGCGAGCCCCAGGATGGCAAATGCCAGTCCTGTCCAGAAATCCGGCAGGCGCATCGATTACTCCTGGCGCTGCGCGAGGCCCAGATCATTCATGATCTCGCCAACGCTTTGATGTTGTGCGGCCAGGAAGGCGCCGAAGGCCTCGGGGTCATAGCTGGCAGTGCCAAAGCCTTTGTCGTCCATGAAGGCTTTGAACTCGTCCGAGGCGGCCACTTTGGCGACGGCTGCGGCCAGCTTGTCACGGGTTGCATCTTCCATGCCCTGAGGGCCGACAACGCCACGCCAGGTGCCGCCGGAAAACGCCACGCCGGTGGCCTCTTGCGCGGTCGGAACATCCGCGAAAGCCGCGATGCGGGTCTCAGACAGGACTGCAAGTGGTTTCGATTTGCCTGCCTGCATCATCGACAGGCCCTCGGGCAACGAGGATGGGATGATCTGAACGCCACCCGCTGCCAGCTCTTGAAAGCCGGGGGCCGCACCTTGCGAGGGCACATGGGTCACGATCAAGGGATCGACGCCATTCGCCTTAAGGAAGCCCGCGAAAGCAAGGTGATAGGCGGCGCCTGCGCCCATGCCCGACAGCTTGTAAGTGCCTGCGGGTTTGGATTTGATATCCTCGATCGCGGCTTTGGCGTCAGCCCAGGGGGTATCCGCCGCGACGTGGAAAGCAGCGGCATCAAAGTTGACCAGGCCAAGCGGGGTGTAGTCGCTGGCTTTGAACGGCGCGTTGCCAGCCCAATAATAGCTGGCAATCTCGGCGCTGGCGAAACCCAGCGTATAGCCATCGGGGCGGGTGTTCAGCATCTCGGAATGGCCGATGACCCCGCCACCGCCGGGCTTGTTCACGACGTTCACCGTCACGCCCAGCTCTTTTTCCAGCCCTGCCGCGACGATGCGTGCAATCGCATCCGTGCCGCCGCCAGCATTCCAAGCCACGATCAGCTGGATCGGCTTTTCAGGATATTCAGCAAAAGCCGCGCCCGCGCTGAGCGAGAGACCCGCTGCAACGATCATGAAATTCTTCAACATTACCTCTCCTTGGTCGTAGTAGTGGCGGGTCGCCGCGATTAACGGATCAGTCCCGCGTCTTTCATTTTGCTTGTCGTAAAACCAATCGTGGCGGTCATCGCCACGCGAGCTCCATCGGCATCGCCGCGTCGGATCGCTTCAAGCACCGCAAGGTGATTGACCAAATTGGCCCGAAAATTGTCCATGTGATTGGCCGTCACCGAGAAAAGCGCCCCTAAGACCGCATCGATTGCGGCATCAAAAGCTTGCAAGATCGGGTTTCCCGTTGCCTGCAACAGCGCCAGATGGAATTCCCGGTCGGCCAGAATGGCGCCATCCGGATCGGATCTGTTCGCGGCCTCTTCCATGCGGGCATAGGCCGTTTCGATGGCGATAATCTGCATCCGTGTCGCGCGCGTGGCGACCAGCGCGGCGGCCGAAGGCTCGAAGATCAGGCGGGCTTCGTCGATGGCCGCCAAAAGATCCTGGGTATGGGTCTGGCCTGCCATGATCCAGCGCATGACCTCGCGACTTAGCATGTTCCATTGCATGCGCGAGGTGACAGTCGTGCCGCGGCGTGGCGCGGTTTCGACCATGCCCAGACCAGACAGCGTGCGGATCGCCTCGCGGATCGAGGACCGACCAACGCCGTAGCGTGCCATCAATTCGGGCTCAGTTGGGATGACGCTGCCTTCGGCAAGGCGCCCGGCCGCTATATCCGCGCCGATGCAATCAAGCACACCATCTGCCAGCTTTTCTTTTACCAAAGCGTCCTCCTCCCCCAACGGCGCCTTCAATCATCAGATGATTAATCAGTCAAGTCAGATTATAAGCAAGATATATCTGAGGAAAGCCAACCTGAAGGCCATGGCGATCCAAGAGGATTTGGGACAGGTTGTTTGCGCCGGGCCAAGTGGCACGCTGATTCAACGGGAAGGAAAGTCGGATGAAGGCCAGATCGTCAACTGAGGTGCAGCTCATGACCGAGGACGAAGTCTTGTCGCTGGCCCAAGGCTTTTTGATGTCTCATGGGCTGAATGCGGCACAGGCGGCATCGGTCGCGATGATGTTGGGTGCGGCCGAGCGTGACGGCAGCCTGTCTCATGGATTGCAGCGTCTGCCCGGCACGCTGGAGACAATGGCCCATCCGCAGTTCAATAAAAATGCCGATCCCCAGCCCGAGGGAAAAACAGCCGCTTTTACCAGTGTCGACGCAGATTTTGGCTTTTCCTGCCTGGGCGCCGAGCGGGGCTTGGCGGGTCTGATCGCCTCGGCCAAGGCCTTGGGGATTGGTATTTTGACGGTTCGCAACGGCTTTCACTCGACCGCACTTTGGCCCGTGATCGAGCGGATCGCAGAGCAGGGGCTGGTTGCCCTTTCGATGAATCCCACCCATGCTTGGGTCGCGCCAGCAGGTGGCACCAAAGGGCTTCTGGGCACCAATCCGATGGCATTTGCGTGGCCGCGCGCCAAACATCCACCCTATGTGTTCGACTTTGCCACCACCGCCGCTGCGCGGGCCGATATTGCGCTTGCACGAGATCAATCTCGGCCAATTCCCGAAGGGTGGGGCCTTGATCCAAATGGCAATCCTACCACGGATCCGGCTCAGGTTCTGGCTGGTGTCATGCTGCCATTCGGTGGGCATAAAGGCTCGGCTCTGGCCACGATGATCGAATTGATGGCAGGTCCGATGATCGGTGACATGTCCAGCCGCCAATCGATGGATTTTGATCAAGGTGCCCGCGCCGCGCCATGCCACGGCGAGTTGATCCTTGCCCTGTCGCCCGAGCTGATCGGCGGAGCGGGCGCTGTGTCCCGCGCCGAAGACATCTTTGCCGGCTTTGACGCCCAAGACGCCCGCCTGCCCGGAAGCCGCCGCTATGCAATCCGCGCCGCGAATATCGATAATGGCATTCCCGTCTCAACCACTTTGCTGGGGCGCATTTCTGCACTGATGGGTAAAGATGCCATCAAGGCATAAAGGGTAGGGCACTGCTAAGGCGCTGATCAAACCCGATCAATATACGATATCAAGCAACTGATCTTCAGATGAAATACTTGATTGGTCGCGAGTCGAAACCTTGGCGGATATGTGCAATGAATAAGGGTTATCGCAGACGGCGGGGCGCATTTCATCATCCGGAAGCTTTACCTGCCAGGGTGTCACCCCAATGCCGCCTCAGCCGAAATTAGTTAAGGTTGGAATATGTCCGTTGTCGCGCGTCATGCGGAACAACGGGCTGCCTGATGCCGGACGGCGGCTTCGGCGATAACGGGGATCAAAAAAGCGAGTATTGGCCAAAATCGAGCCCAATACCCCCTCGCGGCGTGGCTGGATTGCGCGCAATCCGCGACCGTCACCGCGGTTCAGTGCCTTGATTGCGGCGATGACGCTGCCGGTTTGTTCGATCTTGCTGGCCAGCTCGTCACGCTCACAGCCAAGATGCTCGGCAAGAAGTCCGTTGCGAATGTCACGCACCCGCGCCTTGTCTCGCGGACTGTTTGCCATCAGGGCGATGTCGCATTCGGTATCAAATCCCATCGAGCGGCGATCGATATTGCTTGAACCAACCCGAAGGAAATCCTCGTCCACGATCTGGACCTTGGCGTGAATATAGATCGCCTCATGCGCGTCATTGATCGGATAAAGGATCATAAAGCGGTCGCCATGATCGACGGCCTTAAGGGCGCGCATCATCCGGCTGCGCGTGACATGCATTGCCGCATCTTCGACAAAATTATGCGCCGCCTCAGGATTGATGATGATCACCTCTGGACCATTGGGTTGCACCAGCCTTGAACGAATGGCACGAAAGATGCTGTCCGAGCAGAAATACTGAGATTCCAAATAGATAACACGCTCGGCGCTGAGGATGCTTTCCAGGTACAGCCGCTCGATTTCGGCTGTGATCGGACGCCCGTTTTCAGGCGGTTCGGTACGCGCAATGCCGACCTTGATATTGGTGAAATCGGGACGGATGCTGTCGGGCCAACGATCACCCCCGGGCAGAAATTCCTCATCAACCTCGGCGGAATTGGCGCGGTACCAGCGCGCGCGGCACAGTTCGCTAAGATCTGCGGCGGCGGGTCCTGACAAAACCGTTGTCAGATCGTGCCAAGGGGGGGCGATATTTTGACCCTTGCCGCGGCGTGGATCACCGCTCAGATGCTCGGGGGTGTCCCAGCGGCCGTCGGTCACATCAATGCCGCCGCAAAACGCCAAGGCATCGTCGATCACAACAACCTTCTGATGATGACACGCCCCGATGGGGTGGTGCCCGTCCAAGGCAAAATGGATCTGATTGGGTGAAAGAATTTTAAGTTTGGCAAGCTGCACAACCTGTCTTGGCTGAAACAAGGTGCCTCCGCTCCATTTCAACAGATAGATGTCGAGCGTCGGGCACCGTTCCACCAAGGCATCTAGAAACGGGCCGACCGCATTGGGGAAACCATCCGGGGCATTGCCAAGATCGTCGGATTGCCCGGGCAGCATCTCGATCTCAAAGTCGAAATCCCATCCGACCATAAAGACCAGACGCTTTGCCTTGATCAGGGATTCTCGTAGGGCACGAAAGTAATCTGCACCGTCGACGATGACCGAAAACGCATCGGCGCGTGCCTCGCGCCAACAATTCCGGCCCAGTTCAAATGAGAAAGCTTTCATTCCTGCCCAACCCGCTTACGACAAAAGACAAACGATCCTGAAAGCCAGTTGGTTTCCCCTGCCCTGCACCCCACCACCTTGTCTGGCACTGTTTGGCTTGGCTGTGAAAAAGGGCGACCCAATTGGATCGCCCGAGTTGAGAGAGTGAGAGTTGGCTTAGAAGCCGTAGACCAGAGACACACCAAGCGTGTTATCTGTCCGAATAGCGCGGTCAGACACATATTCCGTTTTGTAGGACACGCGGGTGGCGAAGGCATCGCTCATCTTGAAGTTCACACCAAGCTCGTTGGTGATCAGGTCGTTCACATCCGAAGTCAGATAGTCGGTATCATTCGTGACGAAGATATTCTCGTTGAAGCGGTGATAGAAACGCGACGAGACAATATAGCCGACATCGGTGTTCGAATCCCACTCCCCGGTCCCCGCAAGCGGATCGGCGGGATTGGCATCCGAAGTCACGTTATAGGCCTTGGTGTAGCGAATACCCACGCCAGCCTGCACGCGCCATGCGGTGGTATCATTGTTCAAGATCCGATAGCCCGGACCCACGCCAAGGAAGGCGTCGCGTTTCAGGCCGCCATCAAGATCTTGATAGTCCTGGGAATCCGATAGCCCGTCTACATCACCCGCCATGCCATCGGTGGCAACCCGACCCAGGGCGAATGCATAGAAGCGGTCATTGAAGAAATAGGCAGCATCATAGATCACCGAGGTTCTTTTCGTCTCGGCATCACCTTGATCGTCCTCGCCATATTCCAGCAAGATCCCGACCGATTGTGCGAATTGGCCATAGTTTTGGCTCAGGCGACCAGCAAGGCTGAAATCCTGATTTTCCTCGTTCCCGGTGCGCCCGGCATAGCTAAGTGCGATCGAACCAAAGACACCCTCATTCCCCGAACCGGGGCCAAAGCGGTAATTATCCTCGGATCGGGCAAAGTCGTCGCGGACGTCACGTTCGACGTCACGCATCTGCTCATTCACGTCTGTAATGCCGACAGCATTCGCCCCTGTTGCAATTTCCTGCTGCGCATAGGCTGGGGCGACGGTTGCAGCTGCCAAAATGGTAGCGCCGGCAAGTTTGGAAAAAGTGTTCATTACTGTCTCTCCAAGTAGCTTAGTGAGCCAAGTTCATTGTGAACCACATGTAAAAGGTACGCCTCTGCTGCTGTGGTGATAGGGTGTGGGCCACCCAGCCGGGCATTCTCGTGGCCGTTCAGCAACACAGCCCCAATGGCGCAAAGGTTCGGCGGCCGCGGCGGGTTCCCTCTTTTAAAGCGCAGGTTGTGTCAGAAAATTCATGGCGCCTGTTTCGGCGATGCCACTCAATATGCTTGGCTTTATCCCCTGCCCCCCGGCGAGAGAACATTGGGCGGTTATGTCTGAGAACGGCCGATTGTATCGCCCCGAAAAGCCAGCGTTCAGCAGGATCCTCAACTTATTGTGACCGGAAAATCGCATATCCTTTTGTCACCCAAACGCGCCCTTCGGTGTTAGGGCGTGTCGTTTTTTGGCAAAAATGTCGTTTATATGCTTATCGGCGGTTCCAATTTGTCTGATTTTGCTATAGGTCGTGCCGTTCATGTGTTCTTTTGGCTTGATAAACTTGTGGTGCGCCGAAGCTGGTGCAACAGCCACAAGCCTTAGGGAAAGTGGCAAGTTCCACCTGATTTTCCCCTCGGATTTTACTCCGATCTTTTAGCGAGAGCATGCAAATTCCAATCACCCACCCGCCTTCAATGACGGGCTTGGGCTTATTTGGGCCGTCCAGATGTGTCGGCCTGAAGCTAAGGAGATATCTTGCAGGATGAATGAAGTTTCACCTCCGTTCACTGACGTAGAAATCGACACACAAGACAATGGTTTTTATCAGGGCTACTCACTGCCCATCGCTCTTGTATCCAAGATCAGCATGTCGCTTTTGGTGGTCTGGGCACTGTTGTTTCCCCTCAGTGCTGGCGACGCTCTTTCGGCTGTCAACACTGGGCTTTTGAACCTTTTCAACTCGTTTTACGTGCTGTCTGTTGGCATGTTCGCGTGGTTTTTGATCATCGTCGCCATCATCCCCTCGTCGGGGCGACGCCGCCTTGGTCACGAGGGCGATCGGCCCGAGTTTTCGACATTTTCGTGGTTTGCAATGATGTTTGGCGCGGGACTTGGTGTGGGTCTGATGGTCTATGCCACCGCCGAGCCGCTGGGGCTTTGGGGGGCAAATCCCGAGATCATCCGCGGCAATGCCCAAGCCTATCAGGTCGATGCAATCCAATCAGCATATCGCTATAGCTTTATGCATTACGGCTTTCACGCCTGGTCGATTTACGTCGTGACCGGGCTTTGCCTTGCCTATTATGCCTATACCCGCGACATGCCTTTGACGATCCGCTCGGCGCTGACACCGATCTTTGGCTCTGCAATGAACGGCATTTTGGGGCATATCGTTGATATCTTGGGAATTATCGCCACGATCCTTGGGGTCGCAGTCACCATTGGCTATGGCGTCAGTCAGCTGGTCGAAGGGGCCTATTCGGTTCTGGGCTATCAATGGCTTTTGCAACCCGGCGAGGCGGGCGGCCCCCCTTCGCCATCTTTGGTCGGCCTTTTGGTCGCCTTGGTGATGGTCATGGGGCTGTCGACCCTCTCGGCGGTTTCCGGCGTTGGCCGGGGGGTAAAGTATCTGTCCAACCTCAACCTTGTGCTGTCTTGCGCATTGCTACTGGTTTTCGCTGTTTTCGGCTCATTTGCTTTTGCAATGACGACCTATGTTCAGGCGACTTTCGACTATTTGCTGCATTTCCCGGCGCTATCCTTCGAGGCCTATGGCACCCAGACCGAACTGGGCGCGTGGCAAGCAGGGGCGACCACGTTCTATTGGGCGTGGTGGATTGCGTTCTCGCCTTTTGTCGGGCTGTTTCTGGCCCGCATTTCTAAGGGCCGAACCATTCGCGAATTCGTCCTGGGGGCGGTCATCGCGCCATCCTTGGTGTGCTTTGCCTGGTTCACCATTCTGGGCGGTACGGCCATTGATCTTGAAGTGCGCCAGATTGCGCAGGGCGCCATTCTGGATGCATCTTTGACCAACAAGCTGTTCGTCACATTGCACTACCTTTTGTCGGACGGGATGTTTCAATTTGTGTCGGTGATGAGCGTGGTTCTGATCCTGACCTTTCTGGTCACCTCGGCGGATTCCGGTATTTTGGTGATGAATACGATCATGGCTGGCGGCGCGGTGGACACGGGGGTGATGCACCGGGTGATCTGGGGCGTTATCCTGACCTTGGTCATCGCGGCGCTGACCCTTGCCGGAGGCGGCGGTCTGGGCGCATTGCAAGATGCGATGATCATCGGGGCATTGCCCTTTGCGTTTGTGATGGTGCTGATGTGTATCTCGCTGGCCAAGGCATTGTTTCGCGACCATTTGCGTGATCGCTATGATGCTTTGGTTGAAAGCTGATCCCTGACACGCATTTGGGCTTTGGGTCACATTTGCCCCAAAGCCCATTTATCGGGATCGCCTGCACAGCTGTAAGGGGCGAGCCACGGATCACGGCAAAGGTGCCATTGCCACGCGCGCTGACATAAAGGGGCGCAAGCCACCATAATCTTGCATATTTTAACGCGTTTACCGTAATGCTGGCTGCATGGGTGAACTTGAAACAATCCGCGTATTCTTGGCCGTCGCCGAACTGTCCAGCTTTGCCGGGGCCGCGCGTCAACTGGGCATGACAGCCGCTGCCGTCACCCGGGCAATTGCGGGTCTGGAAGATCGCCTTGGGGTCCAGTTGTTGGTGCGCACAACGCGGCAGGTATCGCTGACATCGGCGGGGGCGGCCTATGCCGCCAAGGTCGGACCTTTGGCACAAGGCCTGTCCGCCGCGGCCCAAGAAATCCGCGAGGCGCAGGGGATCACCTCGGGGCATTTGCGCATCAGCGCGCCAATTTCACTTGGGGTCAGGGTCTTACCCCCGGTGCTGTCGCAATTCGCGGCACTTTATCCGGACACGAAAGTCGCGCTAAGTTTATCTGACCGCTTTGTCGATATTGTCGAAGAAGACTTCGATCTGGCGATCCGCGTCTCGGGGCCGCCGACCGACAAGTCGACGATCTGGCGCAAAGTCTGCCAGATATCGCGCAGCCTGTTCGCCTCGCCCGACTATCTTGCTGCCAATGGCACCCCGCAAGCCCCCAAGGATTTGTCGCAGTTTTGCTGCCTGAGCTATCATAGCGATGCGCGCAGCGAGACGTGGGAGCTGTCGCAGGGCAAGGTCCAATACCAACACAAGGTGCGCGGAACGCTTAGCGCAAATAACGGCGACCTTTTGGCTCAGCTGGTCATGAACGGCGAAGGGATCGCGCTTTTGCCGAACTTTATCCTGGACGAGGCGCTATCTGCGGGCCGGGTGGTCCGGATCTTGCCGCAATGGTCGCTGCCCGAGATTTGGCTGACGCTTTACTATCCACCCTATGAGCAGCTGCCCCTGCGGGTTGCGACTTTCTCGGATTTTTTCGAGGCCTATGTTAAGGAAACCCGGCCGCTTTAATCTGCTCGCGCCCTTTGGGCAGATATGCGAAAGGAGCAACCCCGAAAGGGATCGCGCCAATTTTGCAATCATTCTAGCCCAGGCTTATGCCCGCTTGGCATCAACGCTGATCGGACCCGCGCCAGCCGCTGCCAGATACAGAAAGACGAAGGAAAACAGGATCGCCGCCGTGCCGCCGTTTTGCGCGGGATAGAAGCTTTGCGGTGCATGGGCGATGAAATAGGCGAATGCCATCAGGCCCGACAGCACAAAGGCCGAAACGCGGGTGAAAAGTCCGATCGTGACCAGAAAGCCTAGTGTCAGTTCCAAAATACCTGCGATCCATGGCAACGAGCCAACGGGCGGCATGGCATCCGAGGCGGGAAAGCCCAGAATTTACCTTCCGATCTGCGCCGAAAAGGACCGATCTATGACCGATACCGCGACGAGGGCCGCCA
>NZ_DALZMB010000011.1:14958-55246 GCF_032007265.1 Paracoccus sp. (in: a-proteobacteria)
AAGCCCAGAATTTTCTGCGTGCCAAAGCTGAATAGCACAAGGCCCGCAACAAAACGAAGAAGGCTAAGTAGCTGACCTTCATAGGGTTTAAGCATGTTCATGGTAGGGTTCCATTCATATATCTGCGCCAAAGGCGTGTGTGTGTTTGGGATAAGCAAGTTCGCGCTAGTTGCGGCGCAGGAAATCCCCGATCTGGGCTAGCTCTGCTTGGCCGACCTCATGGCCACCGTTTTGCACAGCAAAGTCCAGTTTTGAGCCCTGATCCTGAAACCAGCATGCCAGTGCCTCGCTTTGCGGCAAAGGACAAATCGGGTCGCGCCGCCCGGCGGTGATCAACACCGCCTTGTCTTTCAGCCCTGGCTGCGGGGCCGGGGTGAAGGGGATCAGCGGATGCATCAAGACAGCCCGGTCAAACAGTTCGGGCGCCTGAAACAGGACAGAGGCCAGGATATTGGCCCCATTCGAATAACCCAGCCCATAGATCGGGCGGTCTGGATTTTCGGCCTTATGGGCTGCCAGAAAGCTGATCATGCGCGTGGTCCGCTGCGCCAGATCTTGCATGTCATACTGGCCTTCGGCCTTGCGGCGGAAAAAGCGATTGGCGCCATGTTCTTGCACATCACCGCGCGGCGACAACAATGCCGCGTCGGGCATCAGCTGATCAATCAGTCCAGAAAACTGAAACTCATCCCCGCCGGTGCCGTGAAAGGTGACAACAAGCGGAGTAAGCGCATCACGGCCCGGCTTTGAATGATAGTGATAGGTATCGACACTCATAAGAGATCTCCTTTCAGCGTCAGGCTTGGACAAGCCGGCGAGTTTGCAAGCAGTGCTTAGGCCTCGAGCGGCGGCAAAAGATGCTGCAGCTGGTCACGCAAATGGGCATGTTGGCGGGGCAGCTTGAGGCTTTGGCCCAAATCGGCCAGATCTTCATCCCGCTCAAATCCCGGGTCATGGGTGGCAATTTCGAACAATACCCCGCCGGGTGTGCGAAAGTAGATCGCCCAGAAATAGTCGCGGTCAATCACCGGGGTGACGTGATAGCCAGTGTCCATCAAGGCCTTGCGAACGCGCAACTGCGCGTCGCGATCCTGAACGGCAAAGGCCACGTGATGAACCGAGCCCGCGCCTTGACGTGCCCGATCACCGCCGCCAACCGCCTCAAGGTCGATCGTATCGGCACCATTGCCGTTGATGGCAAAGCGTGTGACCGCGCCTTGTTGGTCGATCTGCTCATATCCCAAAAAGCGCAGCAGCTCGGCTGTGGCTTCGGTCTCGCGCAGCCGCATGCTGACGCCGTGAAAGCCGTGGATCCCCTCGCTTAGCGGAACCTCGCCCCCGTCAAAGGGCGCGCGCGTGTCGCCATCGACCTCGATCATCGCAAAAGCGTCGCCGTCAGGCCCACGAAAGCGCAGGCGCTTTTGCCCAAACTGGTGATCCAGCTCAAGGCCCGACACGCCCTGCCCGCCCAAGCGCTCTTGCCAATAGCCAATAGCCCCGCGCGGCACGGAAAAGCGGGTCTCCGAGACCTCGCCCGTCCCGGCACGACCGCGCGCGATATGGGGAAAGGGGAAATAGGTCATGACCGTGCCCGCAGCACCGGATTTATCGCCGTAATAAAGGTGATAGACCTCGGGCGCGTCAAAGTTCACGGTCTGCTTGACGCGGCGCAGCCCCAGATCCCGGGTAAAGAAGCGGTTGTTGATTTGCGCATCCGCAGCCATCGAGGTGACGTGATGCAAACCTTTGATTTCTGTCAGCATGCTCGAACCTCATCCTTGCATCGTTTCGTTGACATGCAGATAGAGGCGGCGCGATCGTAACAGAATGCGTATAAACTGGCATTTATTATTACGAAAATTGCAATAATAACCCGCCGGGGTCTTTTCGCGCCCTAGGGCTTAGGGGCAGTCGCGATCTGGGATGAATTTGCAACGCTGCGCGGCCCTGGACAACGCATCGACGCGTGCAGGCCATCGCGATGGGTGTCGGCGGCCTTGCTGGCTTGGCGATGTTTGAGATGGGGCGGGCAGTAGATTGGGGCGGCAGCTGTTGTCCTAAGCAACCGCCCCTGATCTGGGTCTGGCCTTGGTTGGATTACCAGGGGGCGACGGTCACCGGCTCATCGAAGGTGCGATAGACCTGGCCCCAGCCCGGATCGCGCAGGTGCTGCTCCAAACCGGCGCGCGTCACCAGTTCGCGGGCAATACGATTTCCCTCGATCAGCGCTTCGGCTTCGTCGACACGCAGGGATTTGCGGTTTTCCATGATGATTTCACCATTCACCATCACCGTTTCGACGTCACTTCCGATGGCCTGGGCAATCAAGCGGTGAACCGGCTGCCAGTCAGGCGT
This sequence comes from Paracoccus sp. (in: a-proteobacteria), assembly GCF_032007265.1. Classification (GTDB taxonomy): domain Bacteria; phylum Pseudomonadota; class Alphaproteobacteria; order Rhodobacterales; family Rhodobacteraceae; genus Paracoccus. Next base: position 17,314 of record NZ_DALZMB010000011.1, read on the forward strand.
CAGATGTGGCGCCTGCATGTCGATGACGATCACGTCGGCCTTTTTGCCAACCTCGAGCGAGCCGATTTCATGCTCAAGCCCCAGCGCACGGGCCGCATCAACAGTGATCATTTCCAAGACCTTGCCCGGCGGGAAAAAGTATCGGTCATGGCCGCGCAAGACATGCTGCACGGATTGGAACAGGCGCGCGGTTTGCAAAAGATCGAAATAGCGGTTGGGCGCGGTGCCGTCGGTGGTCACGGCAACATTGATGCCGCGCGACATCATCTCGATCACGGGGGTCGAGCGACCGGGCGGGGCATGGGTCACGGCCGTTCCGGTTTCGGCAAGGATGTCGATCTCTTCATGCGAAATCCCCCAGCAGTGCTGAAGGTGAATATCAGGCCCAAGCAGCGCATTTTCCTTATCCTGAGCCGCAAGCCGGATCTGCCCGGCAAAGGCGTCAGAATGCAAACGCACGCCATATTTGCGGGCCAGATCGCGACAGGCGCGGGCATGGTCGCGGTCCGCCTGGGTCAGTCTAACCGCTTGATCGGGGGTGGACATATTCGACGGATCGACCGAGGGGACGATCGTGAAGGGGGTCAGATAGACCTTGATCCGCCCTTCGGCCGTGCCCTCAAGGGTCTGAATCGTGGCCTCGGCGCCCTCCATCATCTCGGCGAAGGTGATGGATCGGCGCACGGGCTTGCCGCTGTCCCAGCGCGTGGCCTCGCGCGGCCAGGGCAGACCTGCGGGGCCGGTGCAGATGATCTCGCGTAGCCCGATCCGGTCATAGGCCCGGGCATGGCCAACCGCGAATTCGGGATCATCGCTGCGCGGCATCGACGAGATGATGCTGACGCCCGTGGTGACCCCGGCCCGCAGACGCTCTAACCCCGAAACCATGCCTTCTGCTGCCCAAAACTCACGGGTGGTCCAATGCCAATAGGCGGGGGTGATGATCCGCATCCACAAGGGGTTGGTATCGACGCCAATGCCGCGGACAAGACAATGCCCCGCATGGCCATGTGCATCAATCAGGCCGGGCATGACCAGCTTGCCGTGACAGTCGATAATGCGATCGCCGGGCTGGGGCTGGATATCGGCGGTGTCGCCCACTGCGACGATGCGATCGTCGACGACCCGCAGCGCGCCGTTTTCGATGATGCGACGTTGAGGGTCCATCGTCAGGACCGTGGCATGACGAAAAACTGTTGCAGCCATCATGGCCTCCTGAGGGTCAAAGGATAGGAAAAGACGGGCGGAAAAGCTGGTCGACCGGCGGGTGCTGCCAGCTGCGGTCTGGATATTTCGCGATCAACCCTTCGAACTGGGCCTGAGCTTGACTGCGGGCTGCCACCATATCCATGCCCGCAACTTGGCCTCGGCGCATCGACAGGCGGCCATCCACAAAGACCGCTTCGGTGATTTTTCCCGTACCGCCAAGCACCAGTGTGGTGATCGGATCGACGGTTGGCACCATGGCCGGATCATCCAAGCGGAAAATGGCAATATCGGCCAAAGCGCCCGCCTGAAGGCGGCCCAGATCGGGCCGTTTCAACGCCTTTGCCCCGCCCAAAGTCGCGGCGTTAAAGAAATCCGCGCTGAAGGCTGCATCCGAGGCGCCATCGGCGATGCGGCAGGCGATCAACCCGGCCAGCATATTCATCCACATATCGGCAGGCGCGGTGTCCGTCGCCATACCGATGTTCACGCCTTTTGCCTGGATCGAGGCAAAACTTTTCAGCACCGAGCCCATCCGTGCCGACACAAGTGGGGAATGGGCGATGGTGACACCGTGTTGCGCATAAAGGTCGATGTCGTGATCGGTCGCATGGGTGCCATGGGGCGCAATCAGGCGATCGTTGAAACATCCGATCGCGCTGAGCCACTCGGCAGCGGTCGCGCCATGCAACCGACGCATCGTATCGACCTCGAATTTGCCCTGCGCCATATGCAGGCGGACGGGCACGTCCAGATCGACCGCCGCGGCAATTGTGGCCTGCATCAAGGCGGCGCTATTGGTTTCCACACGGTCGGGGGCAAGCAAACCGTTGATCAGCCCGCCCCCATCCCCTGCCCTGCGCGCAATGAAATCGCAGGCCTGAGCCAGCCCGGCAAAGCCGCGCTCTTCATCAAAGCTCATGTCGATCTTGCCGTCGCGATCCACGACTGCACCGCCACCACGATAGGCAGGACTTAGGAAAACCCGCAGGCCCAGCTCTTTGGCGGCATCGGCAGCCGCGTCGAATTCATCGACCGTTTCTGCCCATTCACGATAGTAAAGCGAGGCAATCGGCAAAGCGGTGGTGATGCCGTTCAACAAAAGCGTGGCAAAGGAATAGCGTTTTTGAAAGGCCAGTTCGGCAGGGGAATACATCTCATAGGGGCCGCGCGCGACATAGGTGTCGGGCCAGGTCCGACCGCGCGACCAGCCCGGCTGGTTGTCCAGCACCAGGCTGTAGGTATCCAGATCGGACAGCGCATCAAGATCAATCAACCCCGGTGAAATCAAGGCCGCACCCAGGTCGATGCGACGTGCAACCTCGCCTTCGAAGCGCGGCCCCGCGTAAAGGACACGGTTGCCCTCGATCACCAATTCGCCATTCCGATACAGAACATGGCCGCCCTGATCATGCGCTAAAAGCCAGTCTGCTTTAAGCAGTGTGCGGCCACCCGGGCGCGCGCCCAAAGTAAGACTGTCCAAAATATCCGGCATCATGTCTCCGATCCTGCGCGCCGCCACGAATGAAAACGCCACCCCGGTCTGGCGGGGCGGCGCAAGGGTCAGGGCCGATTACTTACCGACGACGGTGAACCAATGACGCGGCTTGTTATCGGCACGCAGATCGATGGATTCGATCTTTTGGGTGGTGGCCCATGCAATCGGCTGCTGATGAAGCGGGATCAAGAGCACCTGCTCTTTGGCGATCTTCAGCGCCTCGGCTTCCAGTTTCAGACGCTCGGCCGGATCGGTCGCATCTGCGGCCTGCTTGACCAAGGCATCCAGTTCAGGAACCGACCAGCCGCCATAGTTCGAAACGCCAAAGGTGTCGCTCTTTGTTGCCAGCACCTGCGACAGCAACGAGAACGCGTCTAGCGTCGGCTCGTTGGCCCAGCTCAGGTTGAACACCTCGGTCTCGCCTTTCGAGCGCTTGGGCGATTGGACCGCGCGCGGACCCATATCGATCGAGGGCTTGAAGCCTGCGCGGGTCAGCAGGTTCGAAATCGCCTGGCACCAATCTTCTTCGTTGATGCTTTCATCGTTCATACAGGTATAGGTGAATGCCAGACCTTCTTTGCCAGCCTCGGCCAAAAGAGCCTTGGCTTTTTCCGCATCTGCGGGCTGATAGGTGTCAAGTTCTGCCGAATAGCCTGCAATATCGGGCGCAATCAACGAACCCGAGGGCCGCGCAAGTCCGCGCATGACGCGCTTGTTGATCATATCGCGGTCAATCCCCAGCTCGAATGCCTGACGCACGCGCAGATCATTGAACGGGTTTTCCGCGCCGCTTGGCAGCTTTTCGCGACGGTTGAACGCCACAAAGACGGTGCGCAGTTCGGTCAGGGCGTTAACCTTGATATTGGGGTCGGCTTTCAGACGGTCCAAATCCTGAATTGGCGCGCTGTCGATCAGGTCGACTTCGCCCGAAAGAAGTGCTGCAACCCGCGTCGCCGCCGAGGTGATCGGGATATATTCCAGACGGTCGATATTGTGCTTGCGCTCGTCCCACCAACCTTCGTTGACCGTCAAAACGGTCATGGCATCGGGCTTGCGGCTTTCCAGCTTGAAGGGGCCAGTGCCGTTGGTGTGGGTGGTGGCATAACCCTCTTTGCCTTCGTCATAGCGGGTCGGGGCTTCGGTGTTGTTGTCCTTCAGCCAGCCTGCATCAAAGACAAAGATGTTCGTGATATCATTCAAGAACAGCGATGACGGCGAGGAGACATCGATTTCGACCGTGTGATCGTCGATTTTGCGGATGTCTTCGAACAAAGGCATGTTGCCCTTAAGCGGCGAGGTCGGATCCGCCGCGCGCTTGAACGATGCCAAGACGTCATCGGCGTTGAAATCTGCGCCATCGTGGAATTTCACGCCCTCGCGCAGCTTGAAGCGCCAGAATTTATTGTCAACCAGCTGCCATTCGGTGGCCAAGGCCGGCTCAAGCCCAAAGGTTTTGTCGTAGCGAACCAGACCCTCGTAAATGTGGTTCAGGAACGCAAGGTTCGAGGTGGATGGGATCGAGTTGGGATCAAGCGAATAGATGTCGGCGCGCGATGCCCATTTGACGGTTTCCGCCTGGACCGCAAAAGCAGAAACCGAGAGCGCGAGCGCGGCGGCAAGTTTCGTGACGATAGACATTAACCTCTCCTGCATTTGTTTTGGTAGATATGATTGGGGCCAGATCGGGCCGGGTCGTGGAAGGTGTTCGGGGTAAATCAGGCCAGATGACAGGCAACGCGGGCGCCATCGGGCTTTTCCAACAGCTCGGGGCGTTCTTGCTTGCAGCGCGGCTGCGCCAGCGGACAGCGGGTGTGAAATGTGCATCCCGACGGCGGCGCCAGCGGGCTTGGCACCTCGCCTGCTGCGACCACGCGGTCACGCTGCGGATCGTTCACATTGGGGATCGTCTGCAGCAAAAGCCGGGTATAGGGATGCTTGGGATCGGCAAAAAGCGTTTCAGTATCCGCATCTTCGACAATACGGCCCAGATACATCACAGCGATGCGATCTGACATATGCCGGACCACAGACAAGTCATGGCTAATGAACAGATAGGTCAGGCCCAGCTCGTCTTGCAGCTTGCGCATCAGGTTCAAAATCTGCGCCTGCACCGAGACATCCAGCGCCGAGGTCGGCTCGTCGCAGACCAGAAACTCTGGCTCGGAGGCCAAGGCCCGCGCGATGGAAATACGCTGGCGCTGCCCGCCCGAGAACTCATGCGGGAATTTATCCCCGTCGCTGGCTGCAAGACCAACGATGCCCAGCAATTCGGCAACGCGCGCGTCAACCTCGGCGGGGGTATTACGCAGCTTAAGCTCGCGCAATGGCTCGGCGATGATATTCTTGACCCGCCAGCGCGGGTTCAGCGAGGCATAGGGGTCTTGAAAGATCATCTGTGCCGAAAGCGGCGATCCATCCTTGCCCGGCGCATAGCGGATCTCGCCCGAGCTGGGAGGATAGATCCCTGTCACCAGGCGCGCGACGGTGGATTTGCCACAACCCGATTCACCGACAAGGCTAAGGCATCCGCCCTTGGGAACGACGAAGCTGACATCATTGACGGCATGCAGAACGCGCCGCTTTTGCCCATAGACCAAACGGTTCAGCAAGGGCGGCGAGACGTCAAAATTGCGGTTAAGATGATCTACAGTCAGGGCCGCGTCACTGGCCAAGACGGTGCTGCCCTGTGAGTTGGCCATATTCGATGAAGGCGACGTGCTCATTGGACACCTCCTTGATGCAACCAGCAGGCGACGGATCCGGTGGCGGTGGGCACCAGATCGGGGCGATCGCGCCGGCAACGCGGGCCAGCAACCTGACAGCGGGGGTTAAAGGCGCAGCCTTCGGGGATTGCATTCAGACGCGGCATGGCACCGTCGATCTGATGCAGATGCGCGACCCTTGCACCAAGCGCCGGGATCGAGGCCATCAGCCCGCGCGTATAAGGATGGGCGGGCGCCTTAAGCACCTCTTCGACCGGGCCAATCTCGATCAGACGGCCTGCATACATCACCGCAATGCGGTCTGCGGTTTCTGCGATCACCCCCATATCATGGGTAACCAGCATGATTGCGGTGCCGTGCTCTTTGCATAATTTACGCAAAAGCCCGGTGATTTGCGCCTGAATAGAGACGTCCAGCGCCGTCGTCGGCTCATCGGCAATCACAAGTTTCGGCTTGGCAGCCAGGGCCAGCGCAATCACGACGCGCTGGCGCATACCGCCCGAAAACTGGTGCGGATAGTGATCAACCCGCTCATTGGGCGCGGGAATACCAACCTCTTGCAGCAGGCCGATGGCACGTTCGCGCGCGGCTGATTTGCTGAGTTCAGGCATGTGTTGACGAATGGTTTCGACCAATTGCGCGCCCACGGTGAACAAAGGGTTCAGCGAGGTCAGCGGATCTTGAAAGATTGCACCGATCTCGCGGCCACGAATGGGTTCCATCTCGCGGTCCGACAGCCCATCGATGCGGCGGCCATTAAGCCAAATTTCACCCGGGGCCACGCGGCCGGGCCGTTCCAACAGGCCCTGAATGGCAAGCCCCGTCATTGACTTGCCTGCCCCAGATTCACCGACCACGCCCAGAATTTCACCCGGACGGATCGACAAAGACACCTTATTCAGCGCCGTGACCGTGCCATGACGTCCGGGAAATTCGACGACAAGGTCTTTGACCTCAAGGCAAATGTCGCTTGCGTCAGCCATCGCTTTTCTCCCGTGCGGGGTAGCTGGGCGGAAAGATTTCCTCGACCGGCGGGTGATCCCAGGTCCGTGCGGGATATTGCGCAATCAACCGGTCAAACTGGGCCTGAGCCTGATCGCGCGCGGTTTCCATATCGATCCCGGCCAGCTCGCCAAAGCGCATGGACAGACGGCCATCCACAAAAACCGCCCGCGTGACCTTGCCCGAGCCGCCCGCAACCAGCGTTGTGATCGGATCGATCGTCGGGGCCATGATCACATCGTCAAGACCGAACACTGCGATATCGGCCCTTGCCCCAACCTGCAGCCTGCCAAGATCGGTGCGGCCCAGTGCTTTGGCGCCGCCGATCGTTGCCGCATCAAAGAAATCGCGGGTCATGACCTGTTCCGGGCCGCCATCATTCATGCGGCAGGCGATCAGGCCGACAAGCAGGTTCATCAGCATGTCGGGCGGTGTCGTATCCGTCCCCATGGCGATGTTGATGCCCATGTCGCGCAGTTTCGAAAAACTGTTCAGACTGCCGCCATGACGCCCGGACACCAGCGGGCAATGCACGACCGATACGCCGTGTTCGGCGTAAAGAGCCAGATCTTCGGCGGTCGCTTCGGTCGCATGGGGCGCGATTAAGCGGTTGTTCAATAGACCCTGTTGCGCCAGATAGACCGGCGCAGTCGAGCCATGCAGACTGCGGACGGTATCGACCTCCATCACCCCTTGCGCCATGTGCAGCCGGACCTGAACGTCCAGATCCTTGGCCCTGTCCATCGTCGCCCGCAACAGGCCAGCCGTCGCCGTCTCGACACGGTCAGGCGCCAAAAGGCCTTGGACCAATCCCTCGTGACGACCTGATTGACGCGCGATAAAGGCCGCAGCCTCGTCCAGACCGGCAAGGCCGCGCGCCTCGTCGAAATGGGCGCGCATATCGCCCGGCGCATGAAGAACCATCCCACCCGAGCGATAGGCCGGGGACAGGAAGACCCGCAGCCCCAGCTCACCCGCAGCATCGGCCGCGGCATCGAATTCGGCGGTGGTCTCGCCCCAGGCGCGGTAAAACAGCGAGGCAATCGGGGCGGCGGTGGTGGTCCCGTTCAGCAGCAGTTGGCCAAAGGCAAAGCGCTTTTGAAAGGCCAGCTCTTCGGGCGTGTACATCTCATAGGGGCCATTTTGGACATAGGACAGCGGCCAAACCCTGCCCTTTTTCCACGAAGGGAAATGGTCGATCCCCAGAATGGTCGTGTCCAAGTCCGAAAGGGCATCCAGATCGATCAGACCAGGAGAAATCAGAGCCGCGCCAAAGTCGATGCGCCGCGCGACCTCGCCGGGGAAGTCATGGCCCGTAAAGATTACGGCCCCGCCCTCGATGACGACCTCACCGCGTTTGAGCAGAAGATGCCCATCACCCTCATGCGCCAGAACCCAATCGGCACTTAACAGGGTGCGGCCTTCGGGGCGCGCGCCCAAGGTCAGATCGGCAAGCGCCTGGCGGGCAGAATTGTTACGGCTCATGGCATTTCCACAATACATTGGCCCGCACGGGCGATGACACGGCCACCTTTGATGACAAGAGGCGGAAGCGAAGGTTGCACCACGGCATGGCTGACCGTTTGACCCTGAAGCAGCGTGACATCAGCCTGACAGCCCACGGCCAGCCCGTAGTCCTGCAGGCGCATCAGATCGGCACCGCCCTGACTGACAATTTCAAGCATGTGGCGCAGGTCATCATCCGAGCGCACGCCATTTTTCATGCCGATGATGCGCGCACGATCCATCATATCGGGCAACCCCCACGGGCCCCAAGTGTCACGAATGCCGTCACAACCCGCGCCGATGCGCACGCCGGCATCGCGCAGACGCTTGACCGAGGGCACCGTGGCCGAAGGCGCGCCGGTGGTGGCAATGCCGATATCAAGCTCGGCGATTTCCTCGATCAGTTTGCCGACGCGCAGATGATCATTCATCCCCAGTGCAAATGCATGGCTGATGACGAACTGTCCCTGCATGGTATTGGCGCGAACCCGCTCAAAGATCAGCTCCATGGTGAAAGCGCCAAGCTCGCCGCCTTCATGCAGGTGGATATCGATCGGCTTGCCGTGTTTCACCGCCAGATCGAACAGAATATCCAGCTGTCCCTTGGGATCGCGGTCGATCCCGCAAGGATCGATCCCGCCCAAAACTTCGCAGCCATTGGCCAAAGCCTCGTCCAATAGCTCGACGGTGCCCGGCATGACCATGACGCCAGACTGCGGGAAAGCCACGATCTCGATATCGATGATGCCCTTCAGCTTCTCGCGGGTTTGCTGAACCCCTTCGACCAGACGCAAGCCGTGGGTCGTGTCGATATCGACATGGCTGCGGATATGGCTGGCACCATGGGCGGCCAGGCCAATGGCGTGACGCATCGACTGGCGATGCGGGTCCAACCCCAGCTCAAGGCGCATCTCGCGTTCGTAATCAATGCGCTCACGCAGAATGGCTGCACGGTTATTGACATGCCAATCCATGCCCCAGGTGGTCTTGTCCAAATGGGTATGGGCATCGATCAGGCCGGGCCACAGGATGGCATTGCCGCCATCTTCTACGGCCATGCCCGGGTGATCGCCAATCTGCCCGATCTGAGCGATCTTACCATCTTGGATCAGAATATCGGTGGTCTCGCCACCCATGGGGCGGACATTGCGCAGGATCAGGTTCGACATGGGTTACCTCAGTTTAGGATTGAGCGCATCGCGCAGCCAGTCGCCCAGCAGGTTTACCGAGATGACCAGCAGCGAAAGCTGGATTACGGGGAAAATCACCATCCACCACAGCCCCGAGAACAGATATTGGTTGCCGATCCGGATCAATGTCCCCAGCGAGGGCTGACCGGGTGGCATGCCAATCCCCAGAAATGACAGGGTTGCCTCGGTCAGGATGGCCATGCCAAAGCTTAGCGTCGCCGCGACAAGTACCGGCGTCAGCGTATTGGGCAGGATGTGGTGGAACATGATCCGGCGCTTGGGCACGTTCAGCAGCTTGGCTGCCATCACATATTCCTTGCCGCGTTCGACAATCGTCTGGGCACGCACGGTTCGGGCATATTGCACCCAGCCAGACAGGGTGATGGCCAGAACCAACACCGCCGCGGCCCCGATTTCGCGCAGGCCTGGTGGCAGCATCTGGCGCACCACTGCGGACACCAAAATCGCGATCAGGATCGTCGGGATCGACAAAACCACGTCGCCCACCCGCATCAGAAGGTTATCCGCGATGCCGCCGAAATAGCCGGCAATCAAGCCAAGCGACAGACCGATGAGCAGTGAAAAGATCACCGAGGCAAAGCCAATCAGCACCGAAATCCGGGTGCCATAAAGCAGCACCGACAACATATCGCGGCCCTGGGTATCGGTTCCCAGCAGAAAGGGCATCTCGCCCCCGGTCTGCCAGATTGGTGGCAGCTCGGACTTCCACATGTCCAATGCAGCCGTGTCATAGGGGTTTTGCGGCGCAATCCACGGCGCAAGAAAGGCCGATCCGATCAGCAAGATCAGCATCACGGCTGCAATGCGCGCGGACCATGAATGGGTGAAGGACCACCACAGATCGCTTTGACGGATGCGCTTCAGGCGTGAAGGAGAAGAAGAAGTTGTCGTCGTCATATCCGGCCCGCCCTATTTGGAATTGCGCAGACGCGGGTCGATCACGGCATAGGTGATATCGACCATCGTGTTGAGAAAGACGAAGATGAAGGCAACGATGCACAAATAGGCCGCCATCACCGGAATATCGATAAAGGTCACAGCCTGGATGAACAGCATCCCCATGCCCGGCCATTGAAACACGGTCTCAGTGATCAATGCGAAAGCGATCAGCGTGCCGATATTCATCGCCGTCAAGGTCACCACGGGCATCAGGCAATTGCGCAAAGCATGGCGGAAATAGATCTTGTAGCGGCTGATCCCACGAGCGCGGGCAAATTTGACATAGTCAGAGCGCATGACCTCTAGCATCTCGGCACGTACAAGCCGCATGATCAGCGTCACCTGATAAAGTGAAAGCGAGATCGAGGGCAAAACCAGCGCCATCAGGCCCGATTTCGTCAAAAAGCCCGTGCTCCACCATCCCAGATCGACAACCTCTCCGCGCCCAAAGGCCGGGAAGATGCCAAGCGTCACCGAAAAGACCAGAATTAGCAGGATCCCGACCACGAAGCTGGGCAAGGATACCCCGATGATCGAGCTGAACTGCAATACCTCAGAGTACCATTTGCCGCGTTTGATCGCGGTCAATACGCCAAGCGGCAGGCCGATCAGCAAGGAAAGGATGGTCGCGACGATGACCAGCTCCATCGTGGCGGGGAACCGTTCGGCGATCAGGCCCAAAACGTCCTGACCATTGCGATAAGAGATCCCGAACTCGCCTTGCGAAGCATTCACGACAAAGCGCGCGTATTGCACAAGGAAGCTGTCATTAAGACCCAGCTTTTCGCGCATCAAGGCCCGGTCGGCCTCGGTCGTTTGCTCGGTCGACATCATATCGACCGGATCGCCCGCCAGGCGGAAAATCATAAAGGCCAAAAACGCGACGGCCAGCATCACCATCGCCGCATTGGCCAGCTTTTTGATAATAAATACCAGCATGGCTTAACCTCGGCGCGAAATGAAGCTGCGGCCACAGGTCAGGCGAAAGCTGCCAGCAAGAGGCATGACAGGGTAAAAACTATGGCCAGTGTCGCGCGAGCAGGCCTCGTCACTGTTGGCACCGATGGCGAAATTTCCCAGTTCCATAAGATTTTTCCTAGCTCTGCATTCTGCGTCAGCTTCAGGTCAGCCTATCTGTGTCGTCACATCTGTCAACTGTTTTGTCGACAATAATGCAGCCACTTTAGTCCGACCTGGCAACCTTGCGCGCTGACGTGAGGCATCACCAGACCGCCAATATGGTTGCCTGTCTGGTGATCTTGGGTGACGTTTCAAGGCTTAATCTTTGACGCGCGGATAGGCGTAAGCGTTTGCTTTCGAGGTGCGAAGTCCGCTGCCAATCAGGGCCTCGGCCATTTTGATCGCCACGATGACGCCGTCGATGACAACGACCCCCGTGACCTTGGTCAGCTCTTCGGTCAGCTCGGACATGCCCGCGCAACCCAAAACCACCGCCTCGGCGCCGTCCTCGTCGCGCGCACGGGAAATCTCGTCGACAAGCAGATTAAATGCATGGCGCGATTCGCTTTCGATCGCCAAAACCGGCAAATCGATGCAGCGCACGCGACGGCAATGCTGGCCCGCCCCATAGCGATGAACCAGATCTTCGATCGCGGGAACCGAGCGCTGAAGCGAGGTGACAATCGAAAAGCGCTTGGCCAAAACCATGGCCGCCTGAATCCCGGCCTGACAGATCCCAATGACCGGACCAGTGGCCACTTCTCGGGCCGCATCAAGCCCGGGATCGTCAAAACAGGCGATAACGGTGGCTTGCGCGCCAGCGGCCTCGGCCTCGCGAATTTGGGTCAACATCGATGGCACGGATAGCGCCTCGTCCGAAAAACCCTCGATGCTGGCCGGGGCGTTTATCCCGGTGCCCGAGCGGATAACCGTGCCAGAAGCCGCGAACTTCCTGGCGCTATCCAGCGCGGTCGCGGTCATCGACGAGGTCGAATTCGGGTTGATCATAAAGACTTGCATGTCAATCGCCTTGCTTAAGAAGGTCGTCCAGCTTGGGGGCTTTCAGGACAAACTGCTGATCGGAAACGATGTAATTATCGGCATGAAGACGCGCGATCGGCTGATAGACATCCGGGTCGACATAGCGCCCCTCTTTGTCCAAGCAATCGCGGCGCACATGCATGTGTACGACCTCACCCAGCACCAGAATGCGCCGAGGATATTCGATCAAACGCTCAACCCGACACTCCATCGCGCAGGGGCTTGCCGGGATCCAAGGGCTGTCGATTTGAGTTCCGGGCGCGATCTGTTCGCCGGCCAAAGCCAGCTCATCAACATCGCTTTCCACACCCAGACCGCAGATCAACATGGTGCGCGACAGCGCCATATCGACCATATTCACGGTAAACTCGCCGGTGCGCCGGATATTGGTGATCGTATCCTTGTCGCGCCCATCAAGCCGCGGCTGAATACCCGGAACCACAATCGCCGGATCATGCGAGAAGAGGTTGAAGAAGCTCATCGGGGCGCCGTTCGCATGGCCCTGAGCTGACCGGGTCGTTACCAAGGCGATGGGCCGAGGGCCGACAAAATTGGTCAAAAGCCGATAACGATCCGCAGGCTCGGTTTTGGTGAAATCGAACTCCATCAGGACCTCTGAGTTATGGTTTCATTGATTCTTGGCAGTTTGTGTCTACTTGATTGTCGACAATATTGACACCATTTTCTGTATACCAAAAGCAGAAAAATAAGCTATCTTCAGGGCAGTGTAAAAATCAGGACCAAAATGGACACGCTTACTTCCGAACAGATTGCTGAGCGGATCTGGCTTTCTATCGCGGAACGCCGTTTGCGGCCGGGCACGCGACTGAAAGAAACAGAGCTGGCCGAAGTCTTTGGCATCAGCCGCGCCCGTGTGCGTCAGGTTCTGGCGATGCTAGAGCGTGAAGGGCTGGTCGCAAGCGAAGCCAACAAAGGTGCCTTTGTTGCGGAACCCAGCGTGGACGAGGCGCGCGATATTTTCCACATTCGCCGTTCGGTCGAGCAACGGGTTATCGAGCGTCTGATTGATCGCCTGGACGAGGACAAGCTTGCCAAGATGTCCGAGCACGTCGACAAAGAACGCGTCGCAAATGCCGAAAATGATCAACGCGCTATCATCAAGCTGTCGGGCGGCTTTCACCTGATGTTGGCCGAGATGGCCGAGGCTGATTTCCTGTGCGGCCTGATGCGCGACCTGATCGGGCGCAGCTCATTGATCACTGCCGCGTTTCGCGATTCTGATAAGTACAATTGCGGCCCGGATGAGCATGATGAGATCATTGCCGGCCTGCGCTCGGGCGACATGAAGGCCGCGAAAAAGGCCATGGCGCACCATCTGGACCATGTCGAGAAAGAGCTGCGCCTTTCGGGCGAAAAGGATTCGGTTAGAAGCCTACGCGACGCGCTTTTATAGCCGCTCGCGGGTCCGGGGTGCCCTAAAACGGCGCAATGCGCCGTGCCCGATCTGGATATCGCAAAAATTGTTTCAGAGCTTACCCAAGCCTTGCCGCAAACCGACGCAGGGAAAAGATGTGCGCGCCAAGCAAAATCTGTAGCTCTGACAGCGTAGTCCTAAAAACGTCGTTGCTATAATCCGCGACTAAGCGGCTATATTTTTCTGACATCTACTTCAAATTATTTAAACAGACATATCTAACAGCTTGAATTTGGTTTGGTGCAAGAAGGCACTGAACCAATCAGGCATATCATCGCCATGGGCTAGTCCTGCTTTTACCAGCTAGAAACCATGCGGCGCTTCGGCAATAGTTTGAAAGTTACAGATAAAAAGCACATCCGATTCCTATCACACAACGATAATAGCCCCAGATAAACGGCCAGGTCCAAGATGAAGATTGCGATTATTGGAACGTCAAATACCGTTATCGGCATGCAGGGCTATGTGAAGGCGTTGAAATTACACCATACGGTGACCTGCATTACGGCTGGTCGAAGCCCGTTCTATTTCCATGTCCAAACCATTCTCGAAAATCGAGTCCTGCTTGAAGAGCAGGATTTGATCATCGTCGATCACTATGTGAACGATGGGAATTTTTATGACAGTGCCGCAGGCCCCACTTATAAATCCATTAAGTCTGAATTTTACGACATTCTTAGCACCCTGAATACTCATGTCGTCAATATGCTTTTCCCTGTTCGCGATCTGAACATTCCAGCTGCGTTTCAATCAAGCTATGCGCAGGCAAAGCATATGTCCCAAGCACGTGGGATCAGTGTTCTTGACCTTAATCAGATCGGGTTTATGCCAAGTCATTTTCGTGATGATATTCACGTTTTTCCCGAAATATCCTTTATGGTCGGGCTGTTCCTAGAGCGCCAGCTTGCATCAGCCAGCTTGGGCCCGAAACCAAATGGTGGAAGACTGGAAATCTGCCGTTTCCGTCACTTACCGGTTGAGGAAATTTTTAGCCCGGACCAGATTTCCGCCTTTTCCAATCGCTTGATGACACGCAACTATGGTGATCTGCAAACACCCCTGACGATTGATGCGGGGCAAAGTGAACGCCTGATTGCGATTTCCTATGTGCGTATGAAGGAAAGGCCCGAAACCAGCGGGATCTCGGTCAACGGTCAAAATCGTGCTATGGGTAACTTTGGATATTTTGTCGAAAATGTGGATATCGCGACCGCGGGCCCCATCACGATCGCGCCAATTGCCAGTGATGTTAAGACCTGTCCGGAATTCATGCGACGCGGGGTCGGTATCGCGCCATTCACGCATTGTTACCTAAGTGATCTGCTATTTTATGATGAACAGGTCGAACCAATTTGGGAGGCTGCCAGTCGAATGCCAATCGACCTGTCAATGCACGGTCTTTTGGATGCGGTCCAGACGATGTGCCCTTCAAAAAAGCGCCTTTCTTCTGCCACAGTCGATTTGCTGCGTGACACAGCTGTGAAGGTCGAGGCAAGCAATCTTTTAGCTGCATCAGAGCTTATGGATCTTGCATTGCAATCTCGACCCGATGGGAGTTTTCTGATTGCAAAGTCGAGGGAATTTCGAAACAGGCTGACCTTGGCCGCGCCAATTCATCCACCCAAACCACTACCTGCAAAGCAGCGCCCTGGGCGGCTGGGATGGTTGCGCAGGGTTTTGCGAAATAAATTACGCATCAGTTAAAATGAACCATCTTTGCAAGGAAAGCTGATTTGCGGCCATATCGCTTTCACTTAGCGATCTTGCTGGCACAATAAAAAGCGACCCATTCCGAGGATGGGTCGCCAAAAGATATGCAATAAATTCAGGCCATGCCTACATGCGCAAATCGCTTTCCTCTTTGGCAAAGGCTGATTTCATATCGAAGAAGAATCCGCCGGGACGCAGGAAACTGCGCAGCCCCTCGGGGCGCTGATCGACGAATTCGCGATGCGCGACAGCCAGGATAACGCCATCGTAAGCACCCTTTTCCGGCTGGATCAGGTCCACGCCGAATTCCTCGTGCATTTCTTTGGCATCCGCATGCGGATCTGCCAGATCGACGCTGACGCCCCATTCACGCAAGGCCGTCAATAGGTCGACCACCTTGGTATTGCGAATATCCGGGCAATCTTCTTTGAACGTCGCGCCCAGCACCAGCACCTTGGTGCCTTTGATTTCTTGGCCGTTGTTCACCATGCTGCGCACAAATCGCTGCGCGACCTGGCGGGCCATGCCATCATTGATCTGGCGAGAAATTCGAATGATGTCAGGGATATGCCCAGCTTTGGCCGAACGGTGCAGTAGATAATATGGGTCGACCCCAATACAATGGCCCCCAACTAGGCCGGGCTGCAGACGCATGAAGTTCCACTTGGTCGCGGCCGCATCGATCACATCAGAGGTATCGATGCCTAGACGGCCAAAGACGATCGAAAGCTCGTTGAACAGCGCGATATTGACGTCGCGCTGGGTATTCTCGATCACCTTGGCAGCCTCGGCCACTTTGATCGAGCTGGCCTTGAAGGTTCCCGCCGGGATCACCGAGGCGTAAAGCGCATCGACAAAATCGGCGATCTCTGGCGTCGAACCCGAGGTGACTTTCAAGATATTGGTGATCGGACGATTCTTGTCGCCGGGGTTGATACGCTCTGGGCTATAGCCGGCGTAGAAATCGCGGTTAAAGACCAACCCCGACACCGCCTCGACCACGGGCAAGCAATCCTCTTCGGTTGCGCCAGGGTAGACGGTGGATTCGTAAACCACGACATCGCCGGGTTGGATCACCTTGCCCACGGTTTCCGAAGCGCGGATCAGCGGCGTCAGATCGGGTTTGTGGTCACTGTCGACCGGCGTCGGGACGGCCACGATATAGACGTTGCAAGCGCGGATATCCTCAAGATCCGAGGAAAAGGTCAGATGGGAGGAAACCGACAGGTCATCGACTTCGCGGGTACGGTCATGGCCCTGACGCAGCTCGTCGATACGGCCAGAATTGATGTCGAAGCCAACGGTATTATATTGCTTGCCGAACTCCACTGCCAAAGGAAGGCCGACATATCCCAGGCCGATAATGGCAATCCGGGTAGTGTCGGCATTTACAGTCGGTCGTTTTGCGTTTGTCATCTTCTGCTTCTGCACTTGGCGATTAGAGGTGTCAGATCCCGACAAAGTTTCCCAAGGCATTCACCTGGGACCACCGGCCGGTCACGATTGGGGATTCAGGACAGAACGGCGATATCCTGCATGCGACGATAGTCTTCGTAACGAAGGGCATTGATCAGGCCACGCGCAACGCACGGCTCGATCGCCTGGCGGTCATTGAGTAAGGCTATTGTCAGACGCAGCAGGCGAGCTGGCAGATGGGGGGCTTCTTGCTCGACCTCTTTCAACAAGCTGGAATGGCGAGCTGCATCGAAGCTTCTTGCCAACAGCTGTCGCGACAGGCGTGTTGCAGCCCAACGCGATGAAATTGCAGACAAATAGAGACGGCTTAACAATCCCGGACGGATAACGCTGGCCTTGTTTTCTTGTGAATCAAGGTCACGCCTATCCGCCGGGGCACCGTGCCCAGTCTGTGCGAGACGCATCAGAAACCCCTTACAATTTCAACCGTAACGCCGCTTGACCCGAATGGGTTTCGGTGCCGTCATCTTACATTAACCAAGGTTAATGTCTATAAAGTGCATTACCATATGGCCATTTGCATGCTCGCATAAGTATTTATGATACCCTTCAATAGGTTAGACATATCGCCAGACCAGCGACCCGACCGACTCGCCAAAGGGGCTGAGCGAAAAAACGCTCGCTCCAAGCGGAAATCGGCAAAGCCTCTCGCTTCTGGGTTGTCGCGCGGCCATTACCGGCCCAAAACTGAACCTGCATCCGGGAATGGATGCTGCTTTTCAGGGGCGTCCTCGCGCGCCTCTGGTCTAAACAGAAAAGCTGACAGGCTTCATCCATGACCAAGCATATCACGATCCGCGAACTGACCAGAAACGGCGGTGAATCATGAGGTTCTGGCGGCGCAGCTCGCACGAGAGCCCGGCTTTTCTTCGCGCTTTTGATGCCGATTGGTATATGAGCCAATACCCCGATGTGGCACTGTCCGGGCTAAAGCCTGAGCGCCACTTTCTGCGATATGGCCATATCATGGGGCGCGATCCGGGACCGAACTTCTCGACCTCGTTTGCCCGGGCAATCTTGCACCTTGGTCCCGAGGAAGAGCCCATAGCGGCGATGGCGCGCCTTGAGGCCCAGAAAGTCAAAGCGGACCGGCGTCAGGTTTTGCAAGCGGCCGGCGAGGTCGCCTTACGGGGGCGTGACGATCTGGCGATTGCACTGGCCGATCGCTGGCTCACCGATAAATTGCAGCCAACAGCCCATTTGTTGCGCGCGAATGCCGCATTGCATCAGCAGGATGAAGCGGGCTGGCTGGCCGAGTTGAACGCCTATCTGAGCACCCAGGGCGTGGCTGAAATCGCGCTGCGTGGCGACGGTCCCCTGATCACCCGCCTGCAAGCGGCCCAGCCTGTCGAACCCATTCCCGATGGTCCGCTGGTCTCCGTTTTGATGGCTGCGTGGAACGGCGCGGAAACCATCGAAATGGCGGTATGCTCGATTTTGGATCAAAGCTGGCGCCAGCTGGAACTGATCGTGGTCGATGATTGCTCTTCTGATGAAACCTGGGCTGTCCTGACCCGCCTTGCCAGCAAGGACTCGCGTCTTAAGATTTTGCGCAACGAGATTAACGCAGGGCCCTATGTCTCGCGCAATATCGCGCTGTCGCAGGCAAATGGCCAATGGATCACCGGGCATGACGCCGATGATTGGGCCCACCCCGAGCGTATCGCACGTCAGGTCCAATGGTGCATTGCCAATGATGCGCCCGCCTGTTTGTCGGGTATGCTGCGTGTTGCCCCTGATGGCGAATTGGTGCGCTTCAATCCAATTGGCGGCAATGTGGTGGATGGCGCTTGCCGCAATGCGTTTATCTCGCTGATGGTTGATGCGCAGGTGCTGCACGGTGCCCTTGGCTATTGGGACGAGGTGCGGGTTGCGGGCGATTCCGAGATGATCCACCGCCTGCAAATGATCACCGGTCGCGACATTCACACCATCGACAAGGTCACGATGCTTTGCTTGGATAATCCGGCGGGATTGACCAATCACAGCCAGCTTGGCCATTCCGAAAGCGGTGGCATCTCGCCTCATCGGCGGGCCTATAAGAAGTCATTCATGAAATTCCACAGCAAGATCAAACCCCATAGCGCAAGGCTGGAGTTTCCCGCCCCCGAGCGGCGCTTCTCGGCCGCCAGCGAAATGTTGAATGCAGCCCAGACCGTGACCGCGCTGGTCCAATCTTATGCGGCACGGGGCTTGCGTCTAAAGCGGGACCTTGAGGCAGATGTGGCCATCGTTACGAACCTTGCCTTTCGTGGCGGAAACACCTCCTCGACGATGGAAGAGGTCGAATATTTCCGTCGTCAGGGCCTGAAGGTTGTGCTGATCCATTGCCCGACGCTGCGCGATGTCGGACGGCGGATCTCGCCCAAATTCGATGGGGTTGGCGAGCTTGTGACAAGCTGGACCCGGCTGGCCAGCCTACGCGCAAAAGTCTTGATCATCCGCCATCCGGTTGTGGTCACCTCGCCCTCATTCCGCGAGATTGCACCACATCTGAGCGCCGATCATACCTATGTCGTCAAGAATAACTCGCGCGCTTTGGCGGATGGGCGCGACGTCTATGACATGGCCGACATGATCGCGACGGTGCGCCAGATCAACACGCCCGAGCTGACCTTCTGCCCGATCAGCGGCGCGATGCGCGATGAGCTGCTTGCCTCGGGGGATAGCAGCATCCGGCTTTCTGAAAACGACTGGTTGCCGACGCTGGATGAAAGTCAGTATTTCGCCCCGCCCAAAGATCAGATGTCCGCGCCCTATCGCATCGGCCGCCACGGCCGGGACGGGGTCGAAAAGTGGCGTCAATCGGCGGATGAGCTGCGTGCAATTTTTCCCGATGACCCCGATTTCCGTGTCTCGATCCTTGGTGGGGCACGCAATGGGCTTAAGATTTTGGGGGCGCGCCCAGCCAATTGGACGGTTCACAAATTTGGCGACATCCCTCCGCTGGATTATCTGCAAAGCCTTGATGTATTTGCGTACTTTCCGCACAGCGGCCTGGTCGAAGGCTTTGGCCGCGCCATTGCCGAGGCGATGCTGGCTGGCGTGCCTTGCATCTTGCCCGCCAGCTTTCAAAGCACATTCGGTGATCTCGCGCTTTATGCGACACCACGCGAGGTCGCGGATCTGGTGCGGCGCATCGCTCGGGACGATGAGGGGCGGGTGGCCTATCTGCGCGAGGTCCAACAGATCGTGCGGCAACAGCATGCACCAGATCAGATCGGAAATCGTCTGGCTGCAGTCGCAGGGATCAGTTCAAGCGAGGGCGGCCCTGCGCCTGTTCCGGAACTTTCCGCTCATGCGCGTGCCTGGCGCCAATCGGTCCTGACGCCTTAATCCCTAGGCAAGCTGGCGGGAACATGCAGAAAAGCCGGCCCGATTGCTGCGGGCCGGCTTTGCAGTTTGGGGTATGCATTTTCCGCGTCAGATGCTGTCTGGATCAATCATCGTCCTCGTCAATGGTCGCGGCTGCCGCCTCGCCCATGTTGCGCATGTGATGTTCGATCGCGTCGTTCAGACGGCGATAGTAGAACAGCTTGCCATTTTCCAAGACCGCGCCCGAACGGCAAATCTTGCGTAGCGAGGACAGGCTATGCGAAACCACAATCGCCGAGGCATTTTCCAGCCGCTCCAACAGCAATTGATTGCTCTTTTCCTTGAATTGCGCGTCGCCAACCGCGGTGACTTCATCGATCAGATAGGTGTCAAACGGCACAGCCATTGAGCAGCCGAATGCCAGCCGCGACTTCATCCCCGAGGAATAGGTGCGAACCGGCAGGCGAAAATGCTGACCCAGCTCAGCAAAGCGTTCGACAAAATCGCACATCTCATCTGTGTCGATGCCATAGACACGAGCCACAAATCGGCAGTTCTGCTCGCCTGTCAGATCGCGGTGAAACGACCCGGCAAAGCCCACCGGCCATGACACGGACCCATCGGACAAGATCTCGCCCGAAGTGGGCTCGAGCGTGCCTGCAATCATCTGTAGCAGTGATGATTTACCCGCGCCGTTGCGACCCAAAAGCGCGATGGCGCGCCCAGTTGGGAACTTCATATTGATGTTGTCGGCCACAACCTTGGTTTTGCCGTTCAGACGATAGACCTTGCTCAGGTTACGCAGTTTGATCACGTAAAACCCCGTCAGCGCCGATCGCGCAAGCTATAGGCCGTCATCACGCCAATGATCCATGCCAGCAGCAAGAACCCCGCAATGGTGACCAACAGGCGCAAGCGCTTGGGATATTCGGCAATATGGGCAAGCGTCGGCTTGACATAGGCCGCCAGATAAAGCGCCTGACGATCTGCATCCGCCCGCGCGGCCTCGACCCCGGCCAAAGCGGCGGTATAGGTGGTTTCGGCAAATTGGCGATCCACCTCGAGCGCCTCATACTGGCTGACCACGTCCGACATGGCTTCATCATCCGGGTCAGAGGCCGAGCCGACCTTAAGCCGCTCATCGGCGATCTGCTGACGAATGACATCGACGCGCAACTTGGCTTGCGAGATGCGCGGGTCATCTTCGCTGCCAGCGTTGACCTTGACCATGCCGAGCTGAATCAGCGCCTCGGCCATTTGCTGCTGAAGGCTGGCCAAAAGTCCGGCCTGCCCGCTGACATAGCTGATCGGGTCGATGATCTGATGCTGGTTGCGGAAGCTTGAGACCGCCTGCCGTGTGACCTTAAGCCGATCCAGCGACCGGTCCAGCTCGCTTTGGGCAAGGCGCAGGCTGTCAGCGCGCGCGACAGCGTTGAGCTGGTTGATCGTGGTTTGGCTTTCATCCAGAATTGCCTGGGCGATCAGCTGTGCATCCTCGGGGGTATAGGCCTGAACGCGCAGATCAAGCATGCCTTGATCGTAATAGATTTTGACCTGGCGATGCCAGTGATCAAGCAGGGCCTCGGGGGTATCGCCGCCGCTATAGTTGAAGACGAAGTCACCGGGATGGCCCGACCACATCGTCTTCAGATCGACACGACGGTTTACCTGATCCACCAGCGCACGGCTTTGGATGAACTTGTAAAGGATGTCGGTATCCGAGGACGAGGATTGCGCCATGTCCAACAGCCCGCCCAGATTTTCGAGCGCTGTCGCCGATTTTTCGCTGCGCACCAAAAAGCCCACATAGGAGGCATATTGATCCGCCGCACGGGTCCAAAGATACCAGCCCGCGACCAGAACCGGCATCAAAACACAAAGCACGAAGCTGATGACGACCATATTGTGACGCTTGCGAACCTTGGCCGGTCCGGGCGCGCCAAAGCGTTGGGATGGGGGTGCAGCCTTCTTTTTTTCGGTGGTTTTTACGGCTGTGGTGCCATCTGCAACCAGTGGCATCTGCTCTTTCGTCATTAATGGGCAGCCTTGTTTTTCGAGGATCAACTCTTGCCAGCGCTGGATTTATCATACACCGTCCACCCCGTGTTTCCAGTGTCGTCGGGGACACTTTTCCTTGGTAAGAGCGGCGCAGGCCGGAACATGCAGACAAATTCACCGAAAATGGAAGACCGGACGCTGGGGCCTATTCGCTCTCATCGGCGATTCTCCGCCTCTCGCTCGATCTGGGCACTGATGCTGCGCGAGATGTCGACGACCTACGGCCGCAGTATCGGGGGCTATGCTTGGGTCATCCTCGAGCCAGTCGCCGGCATCGTGCTGTTGACGCTGATCTTTTCGCTCTTTTTGCGCGTGCCGCCGATCGGGACCAATTTCTCGATCTTTTATGCGACGGGCATGGTCCCTTTCATGTTCTACCACGCCATCAGCGGCAAGACCGCGCAGGCAATTCAATTCTCGAAGTCGCTTCTTGCCTATCCGGGGGTGACGCTGGCGGATGCGCTGATTGCACGGGCCATTCTGAACGGGCTGACCGGCCTTCTGGCGGGATATATCATCTTTATGGCGATTCTCGGCCTTTATGAGACGCGCACCAATCCGCAGATTCTGCAGATTTTGACCGCCTATGCGATGTGCTTTGTCTTGGCGACCGGCGTGGGCACCGTGAACTGCTTTTTGTTTGCCCGCTTTCCCGACTGGCAGACGATGTGGTCAGTCATCAGCCGCCCGATGCTAATCTTGTCCTGTGTGTTGTTCATGTTTGACAATATTCCCCACCCCTATGATCGCGTGCTGTGGTGGAACCCTCTCGTCCATGTGATTGGGCAGATGCGCAAAGGGTTTTACCTCAATTACCCGGGCGATTATGTCAGCCCTATGTATGTCTTTGCGGTGGGGCTTGGGCTTTGGGCTTTGGGCCTGGGGCTTTTGTTGCGCTACCACCGCCAAATCATGAATGAATGGTAGGGATGTGATGCAGACGGCCAGCTATGCTTCTTCGACGCAAATGCACGAACCAACGCCCCAGGAGGCCGAGATTGCAGCGCTGCGCCAAGAGTTGGCGGAGCTGCGGGCCGAGAACAAACGGCTTCGCCTGACCGAGCATCGCCATATCAACGAACTGGCCGCTTTGGTGCGTCATGCCGAGGGCAGCCCGCGCAAGTCACCGCTGGCAATGGTCAAAAGCCTGCACCCGGCCAAGTTGAAGCGAAAACATTGGAAATCAGTGCGCGCCAAGATCGTCAGCCATATGAGCCCTGGCATGAAATCCTTCGCTCGCAAGGTCAGGGCGCGCCTGTCTTAGGCATTGAAACGCCCTTGACGGGCCAGAGGCCGGATCTGGCAAAGTTTCCGGCAATATCTGTGTAATGATTGGTCGATGATGGGGTTGGCAGAAGTGCCTGGCAAAGTCGCAAAGCTGGCGCGGATCTGGCGCAATGAGGGCCTTAGCGGCCTTTTGGGGCGCGCGCGCTATCGCCGCTCGATCGCGCTGTCGCAAATCCCCCCCGCCCCGGATCTCAGCGCGGGCGTGCGGCTTGTGGATCATGGCCATCCTGCGCTGGCCCAGATGATCGCGCGCTATCTGACGGATCTGGGCATCTCGCAAGATCGGCTAAATGGGCCAGTCTTGCACATAGGCTGGCCACAGGATGGGGCGATGGTTGCGCCGGATGACATCGTCATCGCCGCGCCATCGAGCCAGCCTTGGACCCTGCCCAAAAATCTGCCGCGCCTGATCGTGGAGCACTGCGCGCAAAGGTTGGATCTTCTGGGGCAATGCCTTGCTGGCCAGCCACATGTACTGGCGATCCCCGCCCTGCCACAAGGCAACGCACCCTCAGATTGGCACGCATACGCACAAGACAACCGTTTTTCCCTGGATCGTTTCGCTCTTTTTTGCGGGGCTTTGGCGCTGGATCGCATCAGCTATGTGCCGCAGCTTAAAGCTGCCATGGCCCATGACAAACAGGTGCGGGTTTGCCTCAGCATGCCCGAAACCTTGCCCCGGCGCGCGGCCTTTCTGGCGCGTGGGCTGGATCAGTTTACGCTGGTCGACGGGTTGAAGCGCCATCCCAGCTGGAAAGGGGCTGCCAGCAGCTATCACATGCTGGCCCGCGCCGCGCTTGAAATGGGCCTGAGCCAACTGACCGTAGCGCAGGACGATATGCTGCCTGCACCGGGATTTCACGACAAGCTCGCGCGGATCGAGGCCTATTTCCCCCAAAGCGGCGCGGATATGTTCAGCGGTTTGATTACCGATGTCGACGACAGCTTTACCGCAGAAAATGCTGTAAATCTTGGCGATATTCAGCTGATTTCACTTAATAAAAGCATTGGGCTGGTCTTTAACATCTTTAGCCGACGTGCGCTGGAACGCTTGGCCGCATGGGATGAAAGCGCCGTGGATGTCGAGGTCAATACGATTGACCGTTTTCTGGGTCGAATCAAGGGCCTGCATGTGCTGACCGCATTGCCGCCCCTTGTCAGCCATGATGATGCGCTGCAATCCTCGATCTGGAGCTTCAGCAATGCCCGTTACAACAGCCTGATTGCAGCCAGCCACCGTCGGCTCGAGAAAATGGCGCGGAATTTGAAGCCCTGACGATATGCAACCGGCGCTTGGGCACATAGATCGCCAAGCGCAAGGCACAAGCCGCGCATCGTTTTCCCGTTCAAACTTGCGCACAAGCGTTCGTCAGCATCCGGCTCAGGCACAGCGACTGCCCCCTTCCCGCTTGCAGCGCGATTTGAAAATCTGGTGCTGATGGGTTGCGGACATACAGGCGGACCGCTTGAATACTCATACCAATTGCATTGCATGAAACGAGCCGTGCAAAAGTCAAACAGCCGAACAGGATTGTGCTTGACGATGAAAACGCGGCCCCTGCTGACCAACCAAGATGCGCGACGGCTGTTTTTGGATCGCCACCTGTTGCTTGGGCCCACGACAGGTCCAGCAAAGGGGCCGCCGTTAGAGGCGCTTCTGATCGACCTTGGCTTTGTCCAGCTTGACAGCGTGAACACATTGGCACGCGCCCATGACCTGATCTTGTGGTCACGTCGCACCCAGTACCGCCCGCAAGGGCTGGACGATCTGGTGGCACAACATCGCGCGGGTTTCGAACATTGGACCCATGACGCTGCCGTCATCCCGATGCGATTCTATCCCATGTGGCGGCTCAAGTTTCAGCGAGATGAGGCGCGGATCAAGCGCCTTTGGCCGAAGTGGCGGCAAGAGGGCTGGGACGCCGAGGTCGAGAATGTCTTGCAGCACATCTTGGATTTTGGTCCCGTTGGCGCGGCAGATCTTGGGGGTGAGACTCCAAAAGGTTCGGGCGGGTGGTGGAACTGGCACCCCTCGAAAACCGCATTGGAATATCTGTGGCGTTCTGGGCGCCTTTCCGTCTGTCACCGACAGGGGTTTCGCAAGATCTATGACCTGACCGAACGCGTCATACCCGCTGACCACCTCCGTGCCAGTGTCGCCGATGACGAGGTGATCGACTGGGCGATGATGGCCGCATTGACCCGTTTGGGATTTGGCACCAGCACCGAACTGGCGGCCTTTTTCAACATCGCAAATCTTGATGAGGCAAAACTTTGGTGCGCAAATGCCCTAAGACTTTCGCGCATCATCGAGATCGACGTTGAGATGGCGGACGGTTCGCGGCGCCTATGCTATTCCACCGCTGAGTTGCTGGAGAAGGTCGCAAGCCTGCCTCAACCCTCGGCGCGGATCCGCTTGCTGTCGCCCTTTGATCCTGCCCTGCGTGATCGGCAGCGGGCCGAGCGTCTTTTTGGATTTCGTTACCGGATCGAGATTTTCGTCCCCGCGGCAAAACGGCAATATGGATATTACGTCTTTCCCGTCCTGCAAGGCGATCGGCTGATTGGCAGGATCGATGCCAAGCGCGAGAGTGGCGTTTTAGCGGTGCGCGCTTTTTGGCCAGAACCGGGGCTTCGTATGGGACAGGGTCGCATCAACGCGCTGACCGCCGAACTGTGGCGTATCGCCCCTCTTGCGGGGATCAGCGAGGTCAGTTTTAGCCCCGATTGGCTGCGCGCCTAGGCTGCGCTCAAGCGGTCCACGCAGCGCGCGTCATGCAGGCATAACCCAGCACGAATTCTAGACTTATTGCCCAAGACCATTCATCCTTCACTTCGCCCGCCAAAGCATTGATGCAGGAGTCCATTGCATGACGATGCCGCAGATACTGGCCTTTGTGATCATTGCTGGCATGATGGTGCTCTTTATCTGGGGGCGATTGCGATATGACATCGTGGCAATGCTGGCGCTCATGGCCTCATTGCTGGCGGGTACGGTGGCGCCAAAGGATGCTTTTTCCGGTTTTAGCGATGACATCGTCATTATCGTGGCCAGCGCGCTGGTGGTCAGCGCTGCGGTTTCACGCTCAGAGCTGATTGAAACCGCCCTGCGCTGGCTGGTGCGCAAACTGACCGGCTATCGCGCCCAGCTTTTTGTGCTTGTCGGCTCGGTCACCGTGCTTTCGGCCCTGATCAAAAACATCGGCGCGCTGGCGATGATGATGCCGGCCGCCTTGAAAATGGCAAAGAAATCGGGAAACCCACCGTCGCGATACCTGATGCCCATGGCCTTTGGTTCCCTTTTAGGCGGGCTGATCACCATGGTTGGCACCTCGCCCAACATCATCGTGTCGCGCGTGCGCGAACAAATGACCGGAGAGCCGTTTCGCATGTTCGATTATGCGCCGGTCGGGCTGGGGCTTTCGGCCGTGGGATTGTTGTTCTTGATGTTTTTCTCGTGGCTTTTGCCTGCAGACAGACGAGCCGCAGCCTCGCTAAGTGAGGCGGTTGACATCAAAGACTATAACTCCGAGGCCACCGTCCCCCAGGATGCGGCCATCATTGGCCAGACGATTGGCGAGCTGCTGGGTCTGATGGACGGCGAGGTTGCGATCTCGGGGGTGATCCGGGATGGCAAACGCCGCGCGGTAACTTTGCCAGAATTTGTGCTGAAGGGCGGGGATATCTTGTTTTTGCGCGCACAACCCGACGCGCTTGAGCGAGCGGTCAGCAAGGCGGGTCTGACCCTGGCACGCCAGGATGCCCAACAAGCGCCAGAGGCCGCGGATCAAAAGGTCAACGTGATCGAGGCGGTGGTGAAGACCAACGCAGCCGTCATAGGTAAAACCGCCACTGATCTACGTCTGTTTGATCAGCACGGGCTTAACCTACTTGCCATCTCACGCGCGGGCCACCGGATGAGCGATCGATTGGGGCAGACGGCACTGCGCGCAGGCGACGTGCTGTTATTGCAAGGCCCGCAAGAGATCTTGCCAGAACAGATCCGCACCTTAGGCCTCTTGCCATTGGCTGAACGCGAACTGCGCCTGGGCTCGGTCAGACGCGATATCCTGCCCGTCGCTATCCTTGCGGTGGCCATGCTTTTGACAGCGCTTGGGATCGTGCCTGTGGCCATCGCCTTTTTTGCTGCGGCGCTTGCAATGATCCTGACGGGTGCGATTAGCCCAGAGCTCGCCTATGACGCCATCGAATGGCCGATCCTTGTGATGTTGGGCGCGTTGATCCCGGTCAGCGAGGCGCTGCAAAAAACCGGCGGAACCGAGTTGCTGGGGTCTTTGCTCTCCGACATTGCCATCGGCCTTCCGGCTTGGGGGGCGCTTGCGATGATTTTAGTGGCCGCCATGGCCGTAACCCCCTTTCTGAACAATGCGGCCACTGTGCTGGTCATGGCGCCAATTGCCGCCACCTTTGCCAACCGGCTTGGCTATGCCCCCGATGCATTTCTAATGGCGGTGGCGGTCGGTGCTGGCTGCGATTTTCTGACCCCGATCGGGCATCAGTGTAACACATTGGTGATGGGACCGGGCGGCTATCGCTTTGGCGATTATGCCAGATTGGGGGCGCCGCTTTCGCTTTTGGTTGTGCTTGTCGGGGTGCCGCTGATCCTAATGGTCTGGCCGGTCTAACCAATTTGGACCTAGATGGGCGCTTAAAATCCCAAACCTGTCATCCCGCCGCGCTGGCACCATCCAATGCGGCAAGCAAATAATCGCGCAAAACAACGGCATGATTGTGCTGGCGATCATGAGCGGCGGTCAGCAACGTGACCGGCCCCTTTTTGACCCAATCCAGACATTCCTGAACCCCTTGACTGTCTGCCTGCAGCTCGGCGCGGTAGCGGGTTTGAAACTCGGGCCAACGCGAGGGATCAGCATGAAACCATTGGCGCAGCGCAGTGGAAGGGGTCACAGCCTTTGGCCAGCCATCCAAAGAAAGCTGGGCTTTTGCCAGACCTCTTGGCCATAAACGGTCCACCAAAAGCCGCGCGCCATGCTCGGGCACAATCGGGTCATAAACCCGCGCCACATAGATCAAATTGGGTCGGTTAACCATCGGATCCCTTGCCCTAGCCCTCAGATGTTTTCAGGCTGCACCATCGTGATTGGCACATGCATCAGCGCCCCCCGAGCGCAGCAGAAAGCCAAAATCAGTGCCGCGCGCCAGCACATCAGCCAGTGAATACTTATCTAAAACCGCCATGAATGCCTGGACGGCCTCATCCAGTACCGAAGTCAATCCGCATGCAGGCGCGATGATGCAACTGCCGCAGCCAACCAGATCAAAACCATCTTCGGTATGGCGAACCAAAGCACCGATATTGATCTGCTCTGCCGGTCGGGCCAGACGCACCCCACCGTTGCGCCCACGCGCGCTTTGCAGATAACCCGCGCCAACCAAATCGCTGACCACCTTCATCAAATGGTTCTGAGAAATATCATAAGCCTTTGATATATCGGAAATAGACCGCAGCTCTTGCGGGTCGCGCGCCAGGTATAAAAGCACGCGCATAGCGTAATCTGTATAGCGCGTCAGTCGCATTTTCTGCCCGAGCAATAATTAATGCATTTATGTTGCATGTATTTCGTCACGAGTATAGATGCATTTGATATGCATGTATTCATATTTTGACATGCGATTTTGAACTTTGGTAAGCAAAGAGGCGATTATGACCCAGACTCTAAGTCCCACGACGATTGCGCTGGTCAAGGCAACTGTTCCCGCACTTGAGGCGCATGGTCTTGAAATCGTAAAGGAAATGTACAGCCGTCTTTTCCAAACGGCCGAAATTCGTGACCTGTTCAATCAGTCAAACCAAGGCAGCGACGGCGCCCAGCCTCGGGCGCTGACGGCCGCAATTCTGGCCTATGCCAGCAATATCGAAAACCTTGCCGCACTGGCACCCGCAGTCGAGAGGATTGCGCAAAAGCATGTGGGCCTGCAGATTCTGCCGCAACACTATCTATATGTCGCCGATGCCTTGCTGGGCGCGATCAAACATGTCCTTGGCGACGCCGCAACGGATGACATTCTGGCCGCCTGGGGCGAGGCCTATTGGTTTCTTGCCAATATCCTGATCGGGCGCGAGGCAAGCATTTATGATGAACAGCGCCAATCGAGCGGCGGCTGGAATGGCTGGCGCGATTTCCGAATTGATTCGATCACCCAGGAAAGCCGCATTATCAAATCTTTTGTTCTGCTCCCTGTTGATGGGGGGCCAGTCATGCCCCACAAGCCGGGGCAATATCTGACCCTTGCCCTGGACATCGCCGATCATGGCTTGGTCAAACGAAACTATTCGATCTCTTCCGCCGCGAACGGTCGCAGCTATCGCATCACCGTCAAGCAGGAAGAGGGCGGCATAGCCTCGGGCTGGCTACACAACCAAGAGCCCGGCACCTTGATCAAGCTTGCTGCCCCTGCTGGTGAATTCTTTCTGCCTGATGCACCCCAGCGCCCCATCGTCCTGCTGTCTGGCGGGGTAGGCCTGACGCCGATGGTCGCCATGCTTGAGGCTTTGACCCAGGCCCAGTCTGACGTTCCTGTCCACTTCGTCCATGGCGCTCAAGACCGCACGACTCATGCAATGCGTGAGCATGTGAAAGATTTGGCACAAGGCGCAGCCGCCATGACCGTCACCAATTTTCACCAATCCCCGCTGAGGGACGAGGTCCAAAGTTCCGATTATGACGTCGAGGGATTGATTACGGCTGATTGGCTGATCAACTTCACCCCAATTGCCACGGCCGACTACTATATTTGTGGCCCACGGCTGTTCCTGCGGGCAGCGGTCAGCGCACTTTCTTTGGGCGGGGTCCCTGCGTCGCGGATTCATTACGAATTTTTCGGCCCGGCAGATGAGGCTTTAGCGGCCTGATCCGTCTCTTTGCCAAATGTACTGCCGCCCCCGTTTCTGTCACCTGGGGCGGCAACCCTCACAGGTTAGACCAAACCAAGACACAGTCTTGCCGTGCGATGCGCAAGCGGCAAAGGGAACTTCATTACACGAAGAATGCCAGATAACTGATTATATTTACTCAACATTATCTAGACCATTAGACGAACCTAGTCCGTGAAGATGTTTGAAAAGCTGACACATTAA
Source organism: Paracoccus sp. (in: a-proteobacteria) (assembly GCF_032007265.1). Classification (GTDB taxonomy): domain Bacteria; phylum Pseudomonadota; class Alphaproteobacteria; order Rhodobacterales; family Rhodobacteraceae; genus Paracoccus. The sequence continues at coordinate 47,801 of NZ_DALZMB010000011.1, forward strand.
ACAGAACGGACACAGTCAAAGCCTTCCGCAAGTTAACCTAAGGTCAACTTTACTCTTGCACGGAATTGGACCTGATTAACCTTCCTGAACTTGGTTAACCTTTTCGACAGGTGGTTAAAGTAACTCCCCCGCAGTAAATGAGAGTGACTGTAACGATTAATTTGTTTTAACCAGTGTGTTTGTAATGATCCGGCGCAATTGATCAGCCGATAGAGATGTTTCAAATCGGCTGATCAGCCAGACTGCTATGCTAAACGAAAGACCCTAACTGCGCCGCCAACTAAAAGAGCGCTACTTGAAAGCGGAAAGCTTCACTCTCCGCTTTCAGTAACATTGTTTTAGAGATTAGTTGGCCATTACCAGCGCACGCCCGCTTTGCTGATGCCTTGCAGCCAATTGACGTGCCGGGGTTCCGGTCAGCAAAGGTCGTGCAGGCAACGTCAGATGGCCGTCGTTGCGCAAATCCGGAAAGAGCGCGAAAATCTCTTGAGCTGCTGACTTCCCGACCCCTTTAAGAGCCTCGGGCCCGGTGAACAGCGATTCTGTTTCTGCGCCATTCGAGCAGACGATTTCGTGGCGGTCGAAAAGAACATGGAAATATTCGACGCCATCCACGCCTGCAACGATGTCAACGCCTTCCAGAACCAGCAATTGCTTGGCCGCCACAAGGACCTCGGCCGCGCCAAACAACTTTTGGGCGATCGTCGAGCGCACCAAAATGCGATGCTGCGGGGAAACCGTCAGATCCTGACGAGGAGAGTTCGCCCCAAGCGCACCTGCGCTAATCTTGATCGGCCGATGCTCGGGAAAGTTGATCAGATCCAGGGTCGAGAGCTTGCGCGAGCCGATCCACTGGATCTGCTGCAATCCGTTGTCCTTGGTTCTCACCCAGTCTCCGACGCGCAGATCCTCGATCGCCACCATCGCGCCATTCTCACCTTCGAGCAAGGTCCCGCGGGCAAAGCAAGGAACCGCATATTCGGGCTCGTCAGGGTCAGCCGTGCCTGGAAAGATAAAGGTATCCGTAGAGCCGTTCAGATATGCACCCTTGTTCGCCGCATACAGGTTGTACTGCTGCTGGGTCATTTTGATGCGAACGGTGACGCTGTTTGTTATATCCCCGTTCTCTAGCCTAAGATATCCACCCGAATAAGCGTTGGCTGCCTCTCGTAGGATTCCCGAGCCCAAAACCCCGCTACCGGCAACTGGGATCTGAATCCGGTCACCAGGACCAATATCCTCAACGTTTAGCGTAACCCCAGCTAGAACACCAATGGTCGGGCGATCATAAATAAATGTCCCCCCCCCGGATCCGGAGAATGAAATCGTGGTATTGTTTAGCAAATTCGTCAGTCCAGACGCGACGCCAAGCCCGCCCGCGCTCATGTGAACTGTGCTATTCCCATCGATGATAAGATTTTTTTGGTCTAAAACCTTAACATCTAGCAAAGCCGTGTTAATGTTAACCGTCGCACCACCGGTGGCAACCACGTAAGAGTTATTAATAGCACTGGCGCCAATGACCGTTGTCAAATCAATCGTGCCAGCGCCATGGTAAACAACAGTATCCGCGTTTCCGACGCCAAGGCCTACCAAATCAGCATTGGTTGGATTTTGTGTTGTATCAACAAAAACTTTGTTGCTTTCAAGAAGCGCAAGATCGATTAAAGCCATTTGAACACCCAGAATTGACGCCGAAATTATTCAGCGTTGAAATTTCGATACGGCTGCAAAACATGCAGACAAAATATAAGATTGACGGCGTGTTAGTTAATAAAAATGGGCAACAGAATTGTTACCAAATCAACAATAAGCCAGCTAACATTAGCCATTAATCTTCGTAAAGAAATGGTTAATGTCAACTTGTGATTGTTATTAAATTTCACAAATCGCCTTTGAGGCCTGTTAAGACATTCAAAACACGCCGAAAATTTTTGAAAAACTTTCGCAGCTTCCACCGGCCTCGTTTCCGCCGAAATCTTAGGTTTTTGCCATAAATATCGTTTATTATCAGCGCATAGCCCCCCAGCCACTGCCCAGCCATCAGCAGGCGGTCTCGTGAACACCTGCCCTTGGGCGCCGCCAGTAAGACTGCGAAGCCACGCTTGAATCCAAACCACGATCACTGCCGACGCGACACCATCCTCACCGACTGTGGATTTCAGGGCGAGTGGCCAAGAGCTGTCAGCGTCGCAAAGTGCATTCCCCCGCCCGAAGCAGACTGGACGTATACCATCGTAGACACGCCAACCCACACCGCCAAATCATTACGCTCACCCATAATCTATCCATTATCAGTGCGAATAGGGCTGCGGTTTATATCGAAGATTCTGGCGGACGACTATTCTCCTGAATAAAAATACCCTTCAGCGAGATTTTCTGCTCAATTCGTAAGTATCGGACGGCTTACTGAATGGATACCGATCCACCCCTTGATTGTGAGTGGCGTACATACAAAGACCTGTGTGCAATTATCCTTCGGCATATTGGGCACTCACAGGTATCCGTTGACTTTCATCCATGCCATTGACATCACGTCACTTGGTGCCGCGAGGTATCATGAGTTCGCATGTTATCTATTAGTGATAACGCGAATGCGCAAATGCCGTTACATAATAGAAAAAGGGCCCAGAGAATTACTCTGAGCCCCAGTATATCCATTTCTTTACTTAATGCGCGGCGACGATACCGGTTTGGGTGTTAAGCCCATTCAATGCAGCATTCATCCCGATTGCAGTGATCGCGCCCATAATGACAGGGGATTGAAACACCACTTGCGACCATGCCGGCATGAACTGAAAGAAGTCGGGTTTGACGATGGTGATCATTGCCATGGCAACGCTAAGACCCACGACCATGAAATTGTTGAAACTCGTGTCAAAGTCGATCTTTTGCAATGTTTTGATCCCAACCACGACCAGCGTACCGAACATGACAAAGCCCGCGCCCCCCACAACCGGCTTTGGCAAAGAGGCAATAGCTGTCGCAAGAACTGGCGAAAGGCCAAGGATGATCAGAAAGCACCCCGCCAACGCGACTGTCCAGCGGCTGCGCACCCCGGTGATGTTCACCAAAGCGACGTTTTCGGAGAAAGCCGTATAGGGGAACGAGTTCATAACCCCGCCGATGATCGTCGAAAGCCCGTCCGCCCTTAGCAGATCCGAGATGGTACGCTCGGTCGCGGGGCGCTCGACCATTTCACCCACGACGATCGCATCGCCAATAGACTCGACCCATGTGATGGCGACGACCAGACACATGGTCAGGATCGGAACCAGGTGAAACGTCGGCATTCCGAAATAGAAAGGGGTTACGATTGCCACGGGCGCCGCATCTTTGACCGCGCTGAAGTCAAGCATACCCAGAATTGCCGCCAGAATGACCCCGATGATCAGCCCCAAGAATACTGAGATGTTCTTGATGAATCCTCGGCCGAAAACGTTCAGCATGACAATGGATGCCAGCACGAGGAAGGCTAGCCCAATATAGGCGGGCTTACCCGCATCAGGCACGAAGCCCCCAGCCGCATATTGGGTTGCGACGGGCAGAAGGCTGAGCCCCATCACCGTCAGGACGGCGCCCACCACGACCGGGGGAAAAGCGCGCACGATATAGCGCCCAAGTGGCGCCATCAGCAGCGCAAAAAAGCCCGCCGCGATCACTGCTCCGTAAATTGCCTGCAACCCTGCTGTCGGGCCACCCGCAAGGATCGACGGGTTACTGCCAATGGCGATGACAGGTGAAATCGCCGCGAATGTAATCCCCTGCATCAATGGCATTCTGACGCCAAAGCGCCAAAATCCCACCGTCTGGATCAGCGTCGCAAAGCCGCAGGTGATCAAATCCGCCTGAATCAAAAAGGCGATTTGGGCCTGAGTCAGATTAAGCGCACTGCCGATGATAAAGGGCACGGCGATCGCGCCAGTATACATGACAAGAACGTGCTGTACTGCCAACAGGGACATTTTACCTGCTGGTAAGACTTCATCAACGGCAGCAACCGTGCGCGCGTCAACCCTGGTGACGGCTTGCGCCTCACCAGCCTTCAAAGATTGCAGTGTCATGAAAGCAGCCTCCTAGACGGAACGACCGATGTTCGGGATTTTACCAGAACCCGTGATGGGCCTTTGCTATTTCCTCTTCGAGCTCGGGAACCGGGCCCAGGACCTGGACCTTGCGCTGGCCAGCCTCGAAAATATGCTCGCACGGCATATCCATGGTCAGGTTTTCCGGATTATCGCCGGTCAGCACCGCCAGACGCTTTTCGGTCATACCATAGACCACGCGACCGATGCCCGCCCAATAGGTGCCGCCCGAGCACATGCAGCAAGGCTCGACCGAGGTGACCAATGTGCAACCCGCCAGAAACTCGGGTGAATAGGCTTTGGCGGCATCGCGCGCGACGTTCATTTCTGCATGGCCCACGCCTTTGTCATCTTTGAACGTATTGCCCGAGGTCAGCAAAATCTCTCCGTCCGGCCCGGCAAGCAGGGCGCCGAACGGGTGGTTGCCGCTGTCTCGGCTTGACTGCGCAAGCTTCATCGTCTCGCGCAGGTTTTTCAGATCGGCTGCGGTGACGGTTGCAGCGGTGGCGGCGGGGTTAGCGGATTGTGACATCGTCTCTCTCTTTGATCGTCTGTAGCTCTCCTGCCAGCTTTGCCCATCACACCTCTTGCAACAAACAGAATGAATCGCGCATTCTGTTCGAAAATACTGCACAGGATCTTAACCATGTCCGCTTTCTCACGAGAGCTGTTCACCTTCATCGAGGTCGCTCGCGAAAAATCCATCCGGCGCGCCGCGGACAAGCTGAACCTGTCGGCCTCGGCCCTGAGCCGTCAGATGCAAATCCTTGAGCAATCCTATGGTACGCCACTTTTTATACGCGTCCCCAAGGGGTTACGCCTTACCAATCAAGGCGAGGCGCTGTTGGTGCAGGCGCAAAAATGGCTGGATGATGAAACCGCACTGCGTGTCGAGATGCGCCGCAAAAGTGGTGAAAATCGGGGATCGGTGCGGCTTGGCATCATGGAATGCCTGACACCCTTTTTGGCCCATAGCCTGCCCGCCTCGAAGCTGTCGCTTAAGGTTCAGGTCGGCGATACGGCCACGCTTGTCGATCTTCTGCGCAAGAATGAAATTGATGCCATGCTGGCGTTTAACGTCCCGCGCCTGCCAGAGCTGCGCATTCATGACGAACGCAGCTACGAGTTGGGCGTGATCTATACCCCTGCCCTTGCACCAAAAGGAACCGCTCCGTTTCGGCTCGAGGATTGCGTCCACGCGCCGCTGTGCCTGCCTGATACAAGCCTGTCGGTCTGGCCCCGTCTGGATGCGGAAATCTACCGCGTTCATGCCAAGCCCAAGATCATATTGCGGTCCAATTCGATCGCTTTGCTGACCGAATATGTGACTGCGGGGGTTGGCATCAGCTTTTTGACATCTCTGGATGCCGCAGCCGGGGTCCGAGCCGGAAATTTTCACTTTTCCCGGCTGGATAACCGCCGCTTGGCCGAACGGCTTTTCCTTTGTACCGCGATCAATGCCCCCCTCAGCGCCGAGCAGAGCAGACAGGTCAGTACACTTTTCAAAAGCATTCCCGACGGCGATCCGCAGAACCCAAAGTAAGGCCCGCAGCACCCTGGCCGCTTACGGGTGTGTTTTCAAACACATGCCGCCTGCTTGGTCCGAGTGACGGAACCAGCAGGGGTTATTTTATACATTATGTATCGACAGAAGATAAAATTCATAAATTGACCATGCGTCAATTCGCATCGCCATATACCGGACCGCATTTTGCGGAAACGGAGATATTCATCGATGAACGTGACCTTCTGCCTTGGCCTTACCGCATCCCTGATGATCACCAGCGCCACCTTGGCGCAAAGCAGCGATGATCTGTCGATCGCCATGCTTATTCCGGGAAAGATCGATGACAATGGCTTTATGGAGGCAGGCTATAATGGGCTGTTGAAGATCGAAAAAGATCTGGGCGCAGAGATCTCCTATCGCGACGGTGTCGAGCCCAAGAAAGACGCGCTGACCGCCGCATTGCGCGAGTTGGCGCAAAAAGGCCCGGATATGGTCATCGCGCATGGTGGCCAGAACAATGAGGCCGCCCAGATTGTGGCCGCAGAATTTCCAAACATCCCCTTCGTGGTCGTTCAGGGCAATGTCACGGGGCCCAACCTGTCCAGCTATGAGGTTTTGCAAGAAGACAGCGCCTGGCTGGGCGGCGCGATGGCGGGGCTGATGACAAAATCCGGGGTGGTCGGACATATCTCGGGCATCCGCGTTCCGCCGGGCCTGAAGGGACGGGGCGGCTTTTATAACGGCCTGATGCATACCAAGCCTGATGCAAAGTTTTTGACGATTTTTGCGGGAAATCAAGATGATGTAGCTTTGGCCGCGCGCGTCGCCAAGGCCGAGACCGATGAGGGCGCGGATATTATCTTTACCATGCTGAACGCCGGACGGCAGGGCGCAAGCGATGCCATTCGCACCGCAGGCGTCAAACAGATCGGTAATGTCATCGACTGGACCAAAATCGATCCCGAGGTTTATCTGGCCTCGGCCATTGCTGATGTCAGCATTCCCAGCGTCGAGGCAGTCCGCGACCTGAAAGAAGGCAATTGGAAGCCCGCGATCGTCAAACATATCGGGTTGGAAAATCCGGATGCCGTATCGCTGACATTCTCGGATGCGGTCCCCGCCGAGGTTCGCGATCAGATCACAGCCTTGCGCGAGAAAATCGTGAAGGGTGAGATCAAAGTCTCGACTGAATATGACGGAGCCGAGCTTGCCGTGAACTGACCTTATCAGGTCGATCTGTCATCTCCGGCTTGCCGGATGACCGCATATTTCAGATGTCGGGCGCGCGCGTTCGGCATCATGCCTGCCTGGGCTGGCCGTGGGATGCGCCGGGAACTCTGCGTGAGAAATGGGTGCCAGATGTGCTGTTTGGCCACGCAGATCAGACCCTTTCGATCGGACCGCTATATTGGGCAATGCGCCCATCCGCTGTCAAAAGCACCATGCCCTCGGCAATGGCTTGCGCAATCAACATGCGGTCAAAGGGATCACTGTGGATCGCGGGCAGGCTGGACAGCGTCAGGCAATGACGTCCGTCCACCGACAGCTCGGAATAATCATTGGCCAAAAGCCCCGCGCGCAAAACGCCCGGCTCGACCCGAAAATCGGGGCGGTTCAGACCTCGTTTAATTGCCACCTCCCAGATCGAAGCGGCGCTGAACCATAGCTGATTGACGGGATCAAGCATCAGGCTGGATGCACGCGCCGACATCTTCTGGGGTGAGAAGGCAGACCAGAGCAAAAGATGGGTATCAATCAGCAAATTCATGCGGGAAAATGATCCTCGCGGCCTTCGAACAGATCGCGGATCTCATCGGCGCCGATGCTGTCGAAATCGTCTGGAATACTATACTG